>NZ_JARTVT010000007.1:0-213950 GCF_029625685.1 Mesorhizobium sp. WSM4976 | reverse complement strand
CCCCCCCCTCCCCCCGCCCCCCCCCCCTCCCCACCCCCCCCCCCCCCTCCCCCCCCCCCCCCCCCCCCCCGCCCCCCCCCCCCCCCCCCCCCCCCCCCCGCGCCCCGGGCCCCCCCGCGGCCCCCCCCCCCCCGCCCCGGCCGCGCGGGCCCGCCTCTCCCCCGCTTTGCGGGGTGCGAGGAACCCAAGTCCTGCGAAGGCGCCGTTCTTCCTCACATTGCCGTTGCGAATGGTCGGGAATTTTCATTTTTCTATTGCAGATAAAATATATCCACGATAAAATATATCCATGAATAGGAGATCGGCACCATGAAACTGGGCGATGGCGTTGAGGCGGCCATCCACTGCGCGTCGACGCTGGCCAGCGTCGATGGCAACAGCACCATGCCCGGCGCGGCTCTCGCGGAGTGTTTTGGGCTGTCGCCGAGCTATCTGTTGAAACATCTGAACCAGCTCACGGCGGCGCGCGTCCTGGAATCGGTGCCGGGGCCGGCGGGCGGTTACAGGCTGGCGCGGGCGGCGGAACGTATCACGCTGCTCGATATCGTGCTGGCCGTCGAGGGCAGGGAGCCTGCCTTCCGCTGCGGCGAAATCCGCCAGCGTGGCCCGGTCAAGATCGATGCCTCGGCCTATGTCAAACCCTGCGGCATCAATGCCGCGATGCTCAAGGCGGAGCGCGCCTATCGGGCGGCGCTCGCCGAAGTGAAGCTGTCCGACATCGTGGCGGAATACGCGGCTGAAGGCGATCCGCGATCCTATGCCGCGAGCTGCGCCTTCGTTGAGCGACACCAGCGGCCACAGAAATCCGCTTCATCCAAGCAGATCTAGACCCCTAACCTGCCAAAAACACTGGAAGGAAAGACGATGAAACAGAGATTGCAGTTCTTTGCCAAGGCGCCCGAGATCATGAAGGCGGTGTCGGCGCTCAATAAGGCCGTCGACGAGTGCGGGCTTGAGGTCAGCCTGCTGCACCTGATCAAGCTCAGGGCTTCTCAGATCAATGGCTGCTCATATTGCGTCGAGATGCACAGCCGGGAGGCGAGGCGCGACGGCGAGACCGAGACGCGGCTTTATCTCGTCGCCGCCTGGAAGGAATCGCCGCTGTTTTCAGAGCGTGAGCGCGCCGCCCTCGCATGGACCGAGGCCGTCACGCTGATCGCAGACAACGGCGTGTCGGACGAACTCTATGCCAGCACTCTCGAGCATTTCTCGGAAGAGGAGCTGGTCAAGCTCTCTGTCGCGCTCGGCATGATCAACACCTGGAACCGGCTGTGCGTTCCGTTCCATGCCATTCATCCAATGCCGGCCGCCAAGGCCGCCTGATTTATCCAGCGGCAGCGTGGGCCTGTGACGGGCCCACGCTTTTTCGTTCAATGACGCTGGGCCGAGGCTTCCTGCCGCTGATTGCGAAGATGCTGTGAGCGGCTGCGCTGCTGCGGCCGGGAGCCTCCGGGCTAGGCCGCGAACCGCAGCCCGCCGTCGCAGGTCAGCACCTGGCCGGTCATGAAGCCGTTGGAGACCAGGAAGGCGATCGCCTCGGCGACATCCTCGGCGCGGCCGATGCGGCCGACCGGCGTCTTGCCGGCATATTCGGCAAACACCGCCTGCCGCTGGTCGCCCGGCAAGAAATCCCACCAAGGCGTGTCGATGACGCCGGGCGCCACGACGTTGACGCGCAACGGCTTCAGCTCGACCGCAAGGATCGGCGCGACGGTCAAGAGCATGCCGTTGATGGCGCCGATGCCGGCGATGCCGGGCGTCGCGATCTGCGCCGAGACGGCCGAGATGAAAGTGACCGATCCGGCCTTGTTCAGGGTCGGCAGGGCCGCCTGCAGACAGGACAATTGCGGCCGGATCTTCTCGTCGACGCCGCTGCCGATATCAGCGAGGTCGAGCGTCGCGAACGGTCCCAACCCCTTGCCGCCGCTTGCGGCGAGAACCAGGTGATCGAACGGCCCGAGGTCTTTGAAAAACCGCTGTACTTCATCAGGATTGCCGGCGTCGAACGCTGCCTTGTCGGCTGAGCCGCCCAAGCTCTTCCACGCAGCCTTAAGTTTTTCCTCGTTGCGGCCGGTGATCGTCACTTTCATGCCCGGGCTGACCAGCTTTTTGGCCGTGGCAAGGCCAATACCGGATGAGCCGCCGATGATGACGCAGTGTTCGATGATCTCACTCATAAGTGCTGTTCCTTGGATGTTGCAGAAGATTGTCCGGTCAATTCGAGGCTCAGCGCCCGCAATCGGCGGCGGGCCTTTTCGTCATAGGCCTGGGCATCGGCGCGCGATTCTCGCTGGCCGTCGAAATAGCGGCCGCTGCGCCCTTCGAGAGCGGTGGAGACCGCGAGGTTGAGAATGGCGTCGGCGCCGGTCTCGACCGAGCTCCATGGCGTGACACCGGCCTGCCGGACCATGGTGGTGTCCATGTAGCTTGCTGGATGCAGGGCGTTGACGGTGATGCCGGTGCCTTCGAGCTGTTCTGCCAGATCGACGGTGAACAGGATCTGCGCCAGCTTGCTCTGGCAATAGGCGCGCACGCCGCTGTAGCCATGCGTCAGCATGACATCATCGAAATCGATCGCCTGCTGGCCTGCCGAGGCGACGTTGACGATGCGCGCCGGCGCGCTTGCCTTGAGCAAAGGCAAGAGCTCTGACGTCAGCAGGAAGCCGGCGAGATAGTTGACGGCGAAACGCAGCTCATAGCCGTCTGCGCTCACTTGCCGTTTGGCGCTTTGGCCGCCGGTGCCGACGCCGGCGTTGTTGATCAGGATGTCGAGCCGGTCGGTCCTTGTCCGTACGGCTTCGGCGAGCCGGCGCACATCGGCCAGCGAAGCGAGGTCGGCGGCGAGGAATTCCGCCTTGCCGCCCTTGGCCTCGATGGCGGCGACTGTCACCTTGCCGCGGCCTTCGTCGCGGCCGTGCACCAGCACGCTGGCGCCGGCGGCGCCGAGCCTTTCGGCGACCACACGGCCGACGCCGTCGGTCGAGCCGGTGACGAGAATTGTCTTGTCCTTGAGTTCCATGTTCAGAGCCTCCTTGCGCTGCTCTGAACGCAAAGATGGGACACTGCGCGTATCTCAAACAGTTCAAACTTTATGCTGGTATCAGTACTGCTATAATAGGCGCATGGATGCCATCGCCCATTCCCCTGAAGATCACCGCCGGCGCGAGCTCGGCGCCTTCCTGCGTTCGCGCCGCGAGCGGCTTTCGCCTGATGCCGCCGGCATCGCTTGCGGCGCGCGGCGGCGCACGCCGGGCTTGAGGCGCGAGGAAGTGGCTATGATCGCCGGCGTCGGCACGACCTGGTACACCTGGCTTGAGCAGGGCAGGGACGTGCGGCCCTCGGTCGAGGTGCTGTCGGCGCTATGCCAGGCCCTGCGGCTCGACGCCGCCGAGCAGCGGCATCTGTTCACGCTCGCTGGCCGCCAGCAGCCCGAGCGGCGGTGCATCGTGCAGACAAAGGTCGAAGGGCCGTTGCTGCATATGTTGCACAGCTTGGTGCTGCAGCCCGCCTATGTCGTGGGGCCGCGCTGGGATGTGCTGGCCTGGAACGACGCGGCCGTCGCCATTTTCGGCGATTACGGCCTGTTGGAGGGCGACGCTCGCAACATCCTCCACGGCGTCTTCACCGATCCGCACCGGCGGCACCTTTTGGTGGACTGGGAGCAGTTGGCGCGCGCAACACTTGCCGCGTTCCGCGCCGAGAGCGCGAAATACACCGGCGATCCGGATTTCGAGAGGCTGATCGGGCTGATGATGCGCTCAAGTCCGGAGTTCCGCGAATGGTGGCCGCAGCGCGACGTCGTGCACCGGCTTTCCGGCCTCAAGCATCTGCGCCATCCGATCGCCGGCGCGATGACGTTCGAGCATATGAGTCTGTCGATCGATGACGGCTCAGACATGCGATTGATCGTCTACACACCGCTCGCCGAGCAGAACTCGGTCGCGAAATTGAGCAAGCTCTTGGATGCGCAGACGGCTGAGCGGCGCAGCGCGTAAGGTCGATTGGTGGCAGGCGGAGCCGTCCGAAAGAGGCAGCGGCAAGCCCATCACTTCGTCATCCACGGGCGGAGCAAGGAGCGCAGCGACGCAGCGCAGACCCGAGGATCCATTCCGTGACTTCAACGCGCTTCTGCGGTGCAGAATTCTGCTCCGCTGCGCCCATCGATCAAGGTAACGGAATGGATCCTCGGGTCTCCTCGTCCGCTTCGCCCGTAGATGACGAAGTGATAGACGCCTCGGCCAGTCTCCAAGGTCGGCAACAAGCGGATGATGGACGGGTCGCACCCGCTAAGCCATCTTGTCGACGCTACCCCTTCGGCTTCAACCCATCCAGGAACAACTGCTCCAGGAACCTTGCCGCGTCCTCGAAGCGGCCGTCGCCGCCGCGGTCGGCGCCGAGCACGGCGCGCACCTGGACATCGAAATCGGCATAGTGCTGCGTCGTCGCCCAGATCGAGAAGATCAAGTGCCAGGGGTCGGTGCGGGCGATCTTGCCGGCGCGCATCCAGCCTTTGATGACGGCGGCCTTCTCGTCGACCAGCGTCTTCAGCTCGCCCTCCAGCATTGGCTTGATACGCGGCGCGCCTTGCAGGATCTCGTTGGCGAAGAGCCGGCTTTCGCGCGGGAAGTCTCGCGCCATCTCCAGCTTCCTGCGAATATAGCTCCTGAGCTCCGTCAGCGGGTCGCCAATGTCGTCAAGCTCACGCAACGGCGCCAGCCAGGTGTCGAGCAAGCGCTGCATCAACGTCTCGTGGATGTCCTCCTTGCGGCGGAAGTAATAGAGAAGATTGGGCTTCGACATGCCGGCGGCTTCGGCGATCTGGTCGATTGTCGAGCCGCGAAAACCATTGGCGGAGAAGACTTCGAGCGCGGCTTCGAGGATCAGTTCGCGCTTTTCCTGTTGGATGCGGGTGCGGCGGGGAGCGGAGCCTTCCATTGTGTCGGTCATCCTCGCAGTCCGCTTCGGTCACCGTCTGGACCAATTGTCTGGACCAGTTTTTCCTTGGGCTGTGGAGCGCGCCTTTGATGCCGCATTTCCGCTAGTAATCTCCTGACCGCCGACAGGCGGCGCTAACGTTTGTCCAACCGGTCAAAATTTGCGTAGCACGAAAATGCAGCGAAGACCAAGCGTTGGCCGAATCGAAACAGGTTACAAGGGGAAGTCTTGGTCATGTCCAACCGGCTGAAAGTCACGCCGAACGATCTCAGCGCATTCTGGATGCCGTTCACGGCAAACCGGCAGTTCAAGCAGGCGCCGCGCATGTTCGTGTCCGCCAAGGACATGCATTACACGACCAGCGACGGCCGCAAGGTGCTCGACGGCACCGCTGGCCTGTGGTGCGTGAACGCCGGCCATTGCCGGCCGAAGATCACCGAGGCGATCCAGACCCAGGCCGCCGAGCTCGATTATGCGCCGGCCTTCCAGATGGGCCACCCGATCGTGTTCGAACTGGCGAACCGGCTGGTCGACATCGCGCCGAAAGGCATGGACCATGTCTTCTTCACCAATTCCGGTTCGGAATCGGTCGAGACCGCGCTCAAGATGGCGATCGCCTACCACCGTGTCAGGGGCGAGGGCTCGCGCACCCGGCTGATCGGTCGCGAGCGCGGCTACCACGGCGTCAATTTCGGCGGCATCTCGGTCGGCGGCATCGTCTCCAACCGCAAGATGTTCGGCACGCTGCTCGGCGGCGTCGACCATCTGCCGCACACGCACCTGCCGGAGAAGAACGCCTTCTCGAAGGGCGTGCCGGAGCATGGCGCGGAATTAGCGAACGATCTCGAGCGGCTGATTGCGCTACATGACGCTTCGACCATCGCGGCCGTCATCGTCGAGCCGGTCGCCGGCTCCACCGGTGTCATCCTGCCGCCAAAGGGCTATCTGCAGAAGCTTCGGGAAATCTGCACGAAGCACGGCATTTTGTTGATTTTCGATGAAGTGATCACCGGCTTCGGCCGCCTCGGCGCGCCGTTCGCGGCGGACTATTTCGGCGTCACCCCTGACATCATGACCACCGCCAAGGGCGTCTCCAACGGCGTCATCCCGATGGGCGCGGTGTTCGTGAAGAAGGAAATTCACGACGCCTTCATGACCGGCCCGGAGCACATGATCGAGTTCTTCCACGGCTATACCTATTCGGGCAATCCGATCGCCTGCGCCGCCGCGCTCGGCACGCTGGACACCTACAAGGAAGAGGGCCTTCTGACCCGCGGCGAGGAGCTGGCGCCTTACTGGGAAGACGCGCTGCATTCGCTCAAGGGCGAGCCACATGTCATCGACATCCGCAACATCGGCCTGATCGGCGCGATCGAGCTGGCGCCGATCGCCGGCAGCCCGACCAAGCGTGCGTTCTCGGCCTTCGTGAAGGCCTTCGAGCGCGGCGCGCTGATCCGCACCACCGGCGACATCATCGCGCTGTCGCCGCCGCTGATCATCACCAAGGGCCAGATCAACGAGCTGATCGACCACGTTCGCGATGTGCTGAGGTCGATCGACTGACAGGCCGGCGCGGACATCCTTTCCGTCGAGGGGAGGGTGTCCGTGAAGCGGGCTGGGCGAGGTCGGCGGAGATGCGCCGGCCTCGACAGCGGTGCAATTCAGGCAGGCTGCGCGCCGATGCCGGTCAGGATCACCCGCTTGATGTTCTCCTTGGCTTCCCGCCATTGCCGGTCCGAGAGCGGCTTGCCGCCGTTCAGCGTCTCGATCTGGTGGCCGAAATCGGCGTAATGCTGGGTCGTGGCCCAAAGCATGTAGAGCAGATGCCGCGGATCCACCGGGTCCATCTTGCCTTCCTCGATCCAGCGCCTGATGATCTCGACGCGGCCGTCGGTCCATTCGCGCAGGATCGATTCCATATAGTCCTGCAGCACCGGCGCGCCGTGCATCACTTCCGAGGCCCAGACCTTGGATCCGTCGGGGTGGCGGCGCGATATTTCCATCTTGGCGTCGATATAGGCGCTGATACCGTCTATCGGCCCGCGCGCGGCGTCGAAGCAATTGGCCGCCTGCAGCCAGATCTCGAAAATGTTCTGGACGACGGACCGGTAGAGCTCTTCCTTGGTGGCGAAATAATAGTGGAGATTTGCCTTTGGCAGCCCCGCCAGATCGGCGATCAGCTGCATCGTGGCGCCGCCGAATCCGGCCTCCGCAAACACCTTTTCGGCGGCGAGCAGAATGGCCTTTTCATTCTCCCGCCTTATGTCCTGGCGCCGCATCGGACGGGTGGATTCGGTCATGTCTCCCCCAAGATTCTCGTTGACCGCTTGGTCAGCTTGTGTAGTCTGAAAGCTGACCATACGGTCAGGATGCAAACCACTCAAGGGGCGACAAGACCCCGGATGTAAATGGGAACCGCAAATGGCCGCGCCCGGCGAGAATCTGCGAATCAATTCAGACCGCTTGTGGGACTCCCTGATGGAGATGGCGAAGATCGGCCCCGGCATCGCCGGCGGCAACAATCGCCAGACGCTCACCGATTCCGACAAGGAGGGCCGCGCGCTTTTCAAGTCCTGGTGCGATGCGGCCGGGCTCTCGATGGGTGTCGACCAGATGGGCACCATGTTCATGACGCGCCCAGGCACCGATCCGGACGCGCTGCCGGTCTATGTCGGCTCCCATCTCGATACGCAGCCTACCGGCGGCAAGTATGACGGCGTGCTTGGCGTGCTCTCGGGCCTCGAAGTTGTGCGTTCGCTCAACGATCTCGGCATCAAGACGAAACATCCGATCGTCGTCACCAACTGGACGAATGAGGAGGGCGCGCGTTTCGCGCCGGCCATGCTTGCCTCCGGCGTGTTCGCCGGCGTGCATACGCAGGACTATGCCTATGCCCGCAAGGATCTGGACGGCCTGACCTTCGGCGACGAGCTGAAGCGGATCGGCTGGGTTGGCGACGAGAAGGTCGGCGCGCGCAAGATGCATGCCTATTTCGAGTACCACATCGAGCAGGGGCCGATCCTGGAGGCCGAGAACAAGCAGATCGGCGTGGTGACGCACTGCCAGGGCCTGTGGTGGCTGGAATTCACGCTGACGGGCAAGGAGGCGCATACCGGCTCGACGCCGATGAACATGCGCGTCAATGCCGGCCTCGCCATGGCCCGCATCCTGGAGATGGTGCAGGCGGTGGCCATGGAAAACCAGCCTGGCGCCGTCGGCGGCGTCGGGCAGGTGAAGTTTTCGCCCAATTCGCGCAACGTTTTGCCGGGCACCGTCGTCTTCACCGTCGACATCCGCTCGCCGGATCAGGCGAAGCTCGACGGCATGCGCGCGCGCATCGAGAAGGAAGCGCCGAAGATCTGCGAGGCGCTCGGAGTCAAGTGCTCGGTCGAGGCGGTCGGCCATTTCGATCCGATAACCTTCGATCCGACGCTGGTCGGCCGCGTGCGCACAGCCGCCGAAAAGCTGGGCTACAGCCACATGAACATCATCTCGGGCGCCGGCCACGATGCCTGCTGGGCGGCCAAGGTCGCGCCCGCGACCATGGTGATGTGCCCCTGCGTGGGCGGTCTCAGCCACAACGAGGCCGAGGAAATCTCCAAGGAATGGGCCGCGGCGGGCGCCGACGTGCTGTTCCACGCGGTGGTCGAAACGGCGGGGATCGTCGAGTGACCGACTAGACCAAATCACCTCGCAACGCCGCTCGCAAAGAAGCGCGAAAGAACAGGGGAACAGATATGACCAAAGTCATCCGAAACGGCATCGTCGTGACGGCCGACCGCACGTGGAAGGCGGACGTGCTGATGCAGCACGGCAAGATCGTCGCCATCGGCTCCAATCTGCATGGCGACCACGAGTTCGACGCCACCGGCTGCTATGTCATGCCGGGCGGCATCGACCCGCACACCCATCTCGAAATGCCTTTCATGGGCACCTATTCGGCCGACGATTTCGAATCAGGCACGCGCGCCGCGCTGTCGGGCGGCACGACGATGGTGGTCGATTTCTGCCTCCCGGCGCCGCAGCAGTCGCTCTTGGAAGCGCTGCAGATGTGGGACAACAAGACCTCGAAGGCGTCGTGCGACTATTCCTTCCACATGGCGATCACCTGGTGGGGCAAGCAGGTGTTCGACGAGATGGCGACGGTGGTCGACAGGGGCATCACCTCGTTCAAGCACTTCATGGCCTATAAGGGCGCGCTGATGGTGGACGACGACGAGATGTATGCGTCGTTCCAGCGTTGCGCCGACCTCGGCGCGTTGCCGCTCGTTCATGCCGAGAACGGCGATGTGGTGGCCGCGCTTTCGCAAAAGCTTCTGGCCGCCGGCAACAACGGCCCTGAGGGGCACGCCTATTCGCGCCCGCCCGAGGTGGAAGGCGAGGCGACAAACCGGGCCATCATGATCGCCGACATGGCCGGCGTGCCGCTCTATGTCGTGCATGTCTCCTGCGAGCAGAGCCACGAGGCGATCCGCCGCGCCCGGCAGAAGGGCATGCGCGTGTTCGGTGAGCCGCTGATCCAGCACCTGACGCTCGACGAGACCGAATATTTCAACAAGGACTGGGACCATGCTGCGCGCCGCGTTATGAGCCCGCCCTTCCGCAGCAAGTGGCATCAGGATTCGCTCTGGGCAGGTCTGCAGGCCGGCTCGCTGCAGGTGGTGGCGACCGACCACTGCTCCTTCACCACCAAGCAGAAACGCAACGGCATCGGCGACTTCACCAAGATCCCGAACGGCACCGGAGGGCTCGAGGACCGCTTGCCGGTTCTGTGGACCACTGGCGTCAACACCGGCCGCCTGACGATGAACGAGTTCGTCGCGGTGACCTCGACCAACATCGCCAAGATCCTCAACATGTATCCGAAGAAGGGCGCGATCGTCGAAGGCGCCGACGCCGACATTATCGTGTGGGATCCGAAGCGCAAAAAGACGATCTCGGCCAAGAAGCAGCAGTCGGTGATCGACTACAACGTCTTCGAAGGTTTCGAGGTGACCGGGCTGCCGCGCTTCGTCTTCTCGCGCGGCGAACTCTCGATCGAGGAAGCGGACGTCAAGGCCAAGGCCGGCCATGGCGAGTTCGTCGCCCGTGAGCCGAACGCCGCGGTCAACCGGGCGCTGTCAACCTGGAAGGAAATTTCCGCGCCGCGCAAGGTGGAGCGCACCGGCATCCCGGCAACCGGGGTCTGATCATGCGGGCGCTTCACCTTGCGATCGCGGCGGCCGCGATGCTGTCTGCCGGCCAGACGCTCGCGGCCGGCATCGACCTCTCCAAGCCGTACGGCGACAAATATGGCTGCATCAACCGGAACGGTCAGCAAGTGGCCGCCGACAAGATGCTGCTCCTCACCGACAAGGAACTGATCACGGCGGCCAGTGCCTGCACCTTCAGCGACAAGCAGGCCCAGGCCGACGGATCGCTGGTGGTGACGGCAAAATGCGAGGCGGAGGGCGAAGAGGGACAGGCGCCGACCAAGTTCGCCATCAAGCGCAGCGCGAAGAATGCGAAGAAGCTGGTGGTGGCCGACGAGGACGGCAATGTGATGGGCGAAGTCGCGCGATGCAAATGACGGCCATCCCGTCAGGGTCACGCGACAAGTCCATCCAGTTCCGGCAGCAGGACGACGCTTTCCTGTTCGTTGGGATCGGTGCGGGCGATGACCGCGGAAGACGGCGCCCCGCTCAGATTGGCCGGCAGATGCGGCACGCCGGCTGGAATGTAGAAGAGGTCGCCGGCCTTGACGATGATGTGGTGTTCGAGCCGGTCGCCATACCAGGTGTGGACTTCGCCCGAGAGCACGTAGATGGCCGTCTCGTGGCTTTCATGCATGTGCGCCTTGGCGCGGGCGCCGGGCGGCATGGTGAGAAGATGCATGCAGATGCCGGAAGAGCCGACGGTCTCGGCGGCGATGCCGGCGAAATAGCTCAGCCCCTGCTTGCCCTGGTAGGTGCTTTCGGGGCGAACGAGATGACAGGTGGGTTTAGGCGACATCGGCAAGGCTCCGGGCGGCGTCGATCGAGTGGGACAGGACGAGTGGAAAGCAAGACTATTACAAAATCAACCGGATTTCGGACGGTGCGGCAGCGGCTGCGAAAGGCAGGTAGCAGCCAATGAGCGAACAGCCGCCAGCCGTCGTTTCGGCAAGCAAGCTCGGCCTCACCTTCCAGACCAATGACGGTCCCGTGCAGGCGCTGTCCAATGTCGATCTTACCATCGGCAAGGGCGAGTTCGTCTCCTTCATCGGCCCGTCCGGCTGCGGCAAGACGACTTTGCTGCGCGTCATCGCCGATCTGGAAAGAGCGACATCCGGAACGATCTCCGTCAACGGCATGACACCCGAGCAGGCGCGCGAGAAGCGCGCCTACGGCTATGTCTTCCAGGCGGCGGCCCTGTTTCCATGGCGCACCATCGAGCGCAATGTCGGATTGCCGCTGGAGATCATCGGCCTATCCCAGGCCGAGCAGGTTGAGCGCATCAAGCGCACGCTGGCGCTGGTCAACCTCTCGGGCTTCGAGAAGAAATATCCCTGGCAGCTTTCCGGCGGCATGCAGCAGCGCGCCTCGATCGCACGCGCCTTGGCATTCGACGCGGACCTTTTGTTGATGGACGAGCCGTTCGGCGCGCTGGACGAGATCGTGCGCGACCATCTGAACGAGCAGCTTCTCGACCTTTGGGCGCGGACCAACAAGACGATCTGCTTCGTCACCCATTCGATTCCCGAGGCGGTGTATCTGTCGACGCGCATCGTGGTGATGTCGCCGCGGCCGGGCCGCGTCACCGACATCATCGAATCGACGCTGCCGAAGGAGCGGCCGCTCGACATCCGCGAGACGCCGGAATTCCTGGCGATCGCCGCGCGTGTGCGCGACGGCCTGAGGGCTGGGCACAGCTATGATGACTGAGGGGAGGGCGAATGAGTGCGGACGAGGCCGCCACGCCTTCGTCATCCTAGGGCGGAGCGAGGCGAAGCGGAGCGCAGACCCTAGGATCCATGCCGTGACGTCGGCCGAAGGGTCCAAACGGTGCAGAATGGTCGCTAACCGCCGCAGAACGCAAGGAGTCTTATTCTGGACCGATGCGGAGCGTCCAGGTAATGGCATGGATCCTAGGGTCTGCGCTGCGTCGCTTCGCTCCTTGCTCCGCCCTAGGATGACGAAGAGCGGGTACGTCACGGCACCCCAGTCCAAGCTGCCCGGCCTTCGCTTCGCTCCGGCCACCCTCTCCCCGTGGGGGAGAGGAGGGGAGCCGCGTTAATGGACTCCTTCCGCTCGAAAATCATCCCCGTCACCACCATCCTCGCCGGCGTGGTGGTGCTCTGGTACGTCTTTGCCGTCATCCTCAACGCGCCGTTCCAGCGCGATCTTGATCAACGAGGCAATGAGACGCCGGGCACCGTTGAGTTCATCGGCAAGACGCTGTCGCAGCCGAAGCCGACGCTGCCGGCGCCGCACCAGGTGGCGGTGAATTTCTTCGAGAACACTTTTTTGCGGTCCGTCACCTCAAGCCGCAGTCTGGTCTACAACGCCTGGGTGACGCTCTCCTCGACGCTGCTCGGCTTTGCCTTCGGCACCGGGCTCGGCATCGTCATTGCCGTCGGCATCGTGCATGTGGCGACGCTCGACCGCAGCCTGATGCCCTGGATCATCGCCTCGCAGACCATTCCGATCCTGGCGGTGGCGCCGATGATCATAGTGGTGCTGGCGGCGATCGGCATCACCGGCCTGATCCCCAAGGCGCTCATCTCGACTTATCTGTCGTTCTTCCCAGTCGCCGTGGGCATGGTGAAAGGCCTGCGTTCGCCCGAGCTCATGCATCTCGACCTGATGCATACCTACAATGCCAGCGCCTCGCAGACCTTCTGGAAACTGCGCGTGCCGGCCTCGGTGCCGTTTCTGTTCACCTCGATGAAGGTGGCGGTGGCGGCAAGCCTGGTCGGCGCCATCGTGGGCGAGCTGCCGACGGGCGCCGTCGCCGGCATCGGCGCGAAGCTGCTCGCCGGCGCCTATTACAGCCAGACGATCGATATCTGGTCGGCTTTGGTCGCAGGCTCAATCGTCGCGGCGCTGCTGGTGATGGCGGTCGGAATCGCTGGACGCTTCGTCGACCGCGCCATGGGCGGGAGGCGGGCATGACCTGGATGAAACCGTCCTGGCAAGCCGTGCTGGCAATCCTGCTTTGCCTCACCGCCTTTGCGCTCGGCGCGATGTCGAAACCCGAAGCCGCGGCTTTGGCGCAGCCGACGGCGGCAATTGCCTATCCCTATATGGGCGCGAAAGGCCTGATCATCGGGCTGCTGCTGATCGCTGCCCTGGTCTCGATGGTGAAGCTTACCCCGATTGTTGAAGCCATCGTCCTGTTCGTCGGCGCCCATGCCGCGGCCTGGCTGCTGATCAAGGGCATAGCCGGTTTCGAAGGAACGGCGCTGGCGCCGTATTTCCTGCTGCTTGCCACGGCCTGGCTGCTTGCCTGGCGCTGCGTAGCCTTGCTCTCCTCATTGCGTCCGAGCGAGAGCGCCGCAAGGAACGCCTTGCGGCTGATCATCCCGGCGATCTTCGGCGCCTGGATCCTGATCATCTGGGAAGCGGTGACGCGCGGCGCCGGCATTCCCTTTATTCTTCTGCCGCCGCCAAGCGCCATCGGCGCGCGGATCGCCAACTCGCTGCCGATCCTGGGCTCGGATGTGCGGCAGACGATCTTCAAGGCGGTGCTGATCGGCTATGTCGTCGGCAACCTCGCCGGCTTCGTCGTCGCCATCCTCGCCGACCGCGTGCCTTTCCTGCGACGCGGGCTGCTGCCGATCGGCAACATGGTCTCGGCTCTGCCGATCATCGGCGTGGCACCGATCATGGTGATGTGGTTCGGCTTCGACTGGCCGTCCAAGGCGGCAGTGGTCATCATCATGACCTTCTTCCCTATGCTGGTGAACACGGTCGCGGGACTGGCGGCCTCCGGGCATATGGAGCGCGACCTGATGCGCACTTATGCGTCGGGCTATTGGCCGACGCTGCTCAAGCTCAGGCTGCCGGCGGCAATGCCGTTCATCTTCAATGCGCTGAAGATCAACTCGACGCTGGCGCTGATCGGCGCCATCGTCGCGGAGTTCTTCGGCACGCCAGTGGTCGGCATGGGATTCCGCATCTCGACGGAAGTCGGGCGGATGAACATCGACATGGTGTGGGCCGAAATCGCAGTTGCAGCACTGGCGGGTTCGGTCTTTTATGGCGTGGTCGCTCTCATCGAGAGAGCCGTCACGTTTTGGCATCCCTCTGTCCGAGGTGGATAGGGGCGGTGGGTTTGGGCACTAACTTCAGAGGGTAACAACATGAAAAGACTGCTGATTTCTGCTTTGGCCGGCGCCATGTCGCTGGCCGCCTTCCAGGCGATGGCCGCCGACAAGGTGACACTGCAATTGAAATGGGTCACGCAGGCCCAGTTCGCCGGCTATTATGTCGCCAAGGCCAAGGGCTTCTATGACGCCGAAGGCCTCGACGTCGACATCAAGCCGGGCGGCCCGGATATAGCGCCCGAGCAGGTGATCGCCGGCGGCGGCGCCGATGTCATCGTCGACTGGATGGGTGGCGCGCTCGCCGCCCGAGACAAGGGCGTGGGGCTCGTCAACATCGCCCAGCCGTTCAAGAAGGCCGGCATGGAGTTGGTCTGCCCCAAGGCCGGGCCGATCAAGACGGAAGCCGACTTCAAGGGCCATACGCTCGGCGTCTGGTTCTTCGGCAACGAATATCCCTTCTACGCCTGGATGAACAAGATCGGTCTCAAGACCGATGGCGGCCCGGACGGCGTCACCGTGCTCAAGCAGAGCTTTGACGTACAGCCGCTGATCCAGAAGCAGGCCGACTGCATCTCGGTCATGACCTATAATGAATACGGCCAGGTGCTGGATGCCGGCTACAAGCCGGAAGACCTGATCGTCTTCAACTACTCGGCCATGGGCAACGACCTTCTGGAAGACGGGCTCTACACGCTCGAGAACAAGCTCAAGGACCCGGCCTTCGAGGACAAGATGGTGCGCTTCGTGCGCGCCTCGATGAAGGGCTGGAAATACGCCACCGAGAACACCGACGAGGCGGCGGAGATCGTCGTCGACGCCGGCGGCCAGGACGAGAACCACCAGAAGTTCATGATGAAGGAAGTGGCCAAGCTGATCGACAATGCCGACGGCAAGCTGATCCCCGCCGCTTACGAGCGCACCGCCAAGGCGCTGCTCGACCAGAAGATCATCAGCAAGGAGGCAAGCGGCGCCTACACCACCGCGATCACCGACAAGGCGATCAAGTAGGCCCCGCTCTCAACGCGGAAGGTGGAAAGGGGCGGGCGACCGCCCCTTTTTCGTATTTGCGGTAAAATAATCGTGTGCCGGGATACATCCGGCCACCCAATCGTTGATTGGCGCATCCGCGCGTCGGGGAGCCGCGAAGGATGCTGCAACCAACGGAGGTTCTTCATGCGCATCCTATCCGTGCCAATGCTTTCGGCTTTGGCCGTTTCGACCGCCTTCCTCATCGCATCGCCTGCCATGGCCGAGACGATGAAATTCAAGGCGACGCTCGATGGCAGCCAGCAAAGCCCGCCCGTGACCACCAAGGGCAAGGGAACCGCTACACTCACTTTCGACACCACTAGCAAGAAGCTCAGTTGGAACGTGAAATATTCCGGCCTCAGTGGGCCTGCCGTAGGAGCTCACATCCACGGCCCGGCCGATATGGGCGCGAATGCGGACCCGGTCATCCCGTTCAAGAAGCTGAAGAGCCCGATCAAGGGATCGGCGACGCTGACCGACGCGCAGGCGGCCGACCTTGAAGCTGGTAAATATTACGTCAACATCCACACGGCCAAGAATAAGGACGGCGAGATCCGCGGCCAGATCGAGAAGGCGATGTAGACGAGGAAAGGGGGGCGTCAAGCGCCCTTTCTTTCGACAAAAGGGGCGGTGAGCCGCCCTTTTCCTCAGCTCTTGTTACGGATCTGCGTCAGCGTGCGGGTCGGCGTGATCGCCTCGGGATCGAGCTTGATCTCGACGATCGCCGGCTTGCCGCTGGTGCGGGCGCGTTCGAAGGCCGGCGCGAAGTCGGCGGTTTTCTCGACCGTCTCGCCATGGCCGCCATAGGCGCGAGCAAGTGCGGCAAAGTCCGGGTTCTTCAATTCGGTGGCGACGACGCGGCTCGGATATTCCCGCTCCTGATGCATGCGGATGGTGCCGTAAATGCCGTTGTTGACGACGATCACGATGATCGGCAGGTCATACTGGACCGCCGTCGCGAACTCCTGGCCGTTCATCAGGAAGCAGCCGTCGCCAGCGAAGGCGACCACGGTGCGATCCGGGAACAATGATTTCGCGGCGACCGCGGCCGGCGTGCCGTAGCCCATCGAGCCAGAGGTGGGCGCCGCTTGCGTGCCGAAGCGGCGGTTGCGGTAGAAGCGATGCACCCAGGTGGCGTAGTTGCCGGCGCCGTTGGTGAGGATGGCGTCCTCCGGCAGGACCTTTCCCAGATGCTCGATGATCGGGCCCATCTGCACGGCGCCCGGGCCGGTCTGCGGCGGCGTCGACCATTCGAGATAAGCGGCATGCGCCTTTTCCGCCTCGGCCGCCCAGGAAGGGCGAACGGCGGGCTTGCGTTTGGCGAAGGCCTTCACAAAGGCAGCGGGCGAGGCATTGATGGCTATCGTCGGCCGGTAGACGCGGCCGAGCTCGCCGGCGTCGGCATGGACATGCACCAGCGTCTGGTCCGGGTAGGGGCTCTTCAGCAGCGTGTAGTCGGAAGACGGCATCTCGCCCAGGCGTCCGCCGATCAAAAGCACGACGTCGGCCTGCTTGATCCGCTCCGCGAGCTTCGGATTGATGCCGATACCGACATCGCCGGCATAGTTCTGATGGAGATGGTCGAACAGCATCTGGCGGCGGAAGGAGCAGCCGACGGGCAGCGACCACGCCTCGGCAATCGCGCGGATTCGTGCCACGGCTTCCTCGTCCCAGCGCGTGCCGCCGAGGATGACGAACGGCCGCTTTGCATTGCCAAGCAGCATCTGCAGCGCATCGAGCTCGGCTTCGCCGGGGCTCGTCTCGACCGGCGTGTGGGGAAGGGCTGCCGGCGCCTCGACTTCGCTGGTCAGCATGTCCTCGGGCAGCGAGATGACCACCGGCCCGGGGCGGCCCGAAGTGGCCACCGCATAGGCGCGGGTGACGAATTCCGGGATGCGTGCGGCATCGTCGATTTCGACCACCCATTTGGCGATGTCGCCAAAGAAACGCTTGTAGTCGACCTCCTGGAAGGCCTCACGTTCCTTGGCGTGACTGGCGACCTGGCCGATGAATAGAATCATCGGCACCGAATCCTGCATCGCGATATGGATGCCGGCCGAGGCGTTGGTGGCGCCGGGGCCGCGGGTGACGAAGCAGATGCCGGGCTTGCCGGTCAGCCGGCCCTGGCAGTCGGCCATCATCGCGGCGCCGCCCTCCTGACGGCAGACGATGGTGCGGATCGAGGAGTCATGCAGCGCGTCAAGCACCGCTAGATAGGATTCGCCCGGAACGCAGAAGATGCGGTCGGTGCCGTTCGCCTCGAGCGCCTCGACGATCAGTTGTCCGCCGGTCTTCATCTTGATCTCTCCAGTTCGGCAAGGATTTCTTGCGTGTGCTCGCCAAGGCGCGGCGAGGGGCGCTCATAGACGAGCGGCGTGCCCGACATCACCATCGGCGCGCGCACCGAGGGCAGGCGGTTGCCATGGCCGTCGTCGAGGTCAAGCCGCATGCCGCGCGCGATCGTCTGCGGATCGGCGAACATCTGGCCGATCGTGTTGATCGGACTCGCCGGCACGCCCGCCGCCTCCAGCTTCGCCAGAAGCGGATCGCGATCCCAAGCAGCGAGGGTCTCGATGATCCGTTCGCGCAGCTTCGCGCGATTGGCGACCCGCGCGGGGTTGGTGGCGAAATCCGGATTGGCGGGCAGATCGGCGAGGCCGACCACTGCGCAGAACTTGCCGAACTGGCCGTCATTGCCGACGGCCAGGATGATATGGCCGTCCCTGACCGGCATCACCTCATAAGGGGCGATGTTCATATGCGCATTGCCCATCTGTACCGGCGACTTGCCGGAGACCAGATAGTTGAGGTTCTGGTTACCGAGCGCCGAGATCTGGCTGTCGTAGAGGGCCATGTCGATATGCTGGCCCTCGCCGGCCTTTTCGGCATGGCGAAGTGCTGCCTGGATGGCGATCACGGAATAAAGCCCGGTGAAGAGATCGGAGATGGCGACGCCGGCCTTCTGCGGCTCGCGGCCCGGCTCGCCGGTGATCGACATCATGCCAGCCATGGCCTGGATGATGAAATCGTAGCCCGCGCGCGGCGCATAGGGACCGTCCTGGCCGAATCCGGTGATCGAGCAATAGACGAGGCGCGGGTTGATCGCCTTCAGGCTTTCATAGTCGAGGCCGTATTTCTTGAGGCCGCCGAGCTTGAAGTTCTCGATCAGCACATCGGCGGTGGCGACCAGCTTGCGCAGCGTCTCGGCGCCCTCGGGCTTGGAGAAGTCGACGGCGATGGAACGCTTGCCCCGATTGCAGGAGTGGTAATAGGCGGCCGAAAGATTCTCGCCGTCATGGCTCATGACGAAGGGCGGACCCCATTTGCGCGTATCGTCGCCGCCGTCCGGGCTCTCGACCTTGATGACATCGGCGCCGAGATCGGCCAGCAATTGCCCGGCCCAGGGACCGGCCAAGATGCGGGCGAGTTCGATAACTCGGATGCCTTTCAGCGGAGGTTCTGCCATGGATCACCGTGTTCTAGAGCGTTTCACGGTTTCGCAGAAACGGCGACGCGCTCTATTTTATCTTTTGACGCAATTCCGGACGGAAAACCGCTCATTCTTTGCCTGGAATTGCCCTAACTAAGCGCAGCCTCTAGCAACCTGCATCGGCCGTGTCACGGCCCATGCGATAGGCCACGCCGGATCAGGACTTCAGGACGCTGTCGGCCCAGGCGGCAAAATCGTTCATGACGGTGTCGCGGTTGATCTCGTTCAGGCTTTCATGGCGGGTCTCGGCGTAAACCTTTGAAACCAGATTCGAAAAACCCATTGCCCGCATGCGCTTTGCCAGGTGATTGACAGCCTTGCCGTAATCCGATGCCGGATCCTTTTCGCCACCGACAAGATTGACGAAGAGGTTGCGCCGAACTCCGGCGAAGCAGGAGTCCTTGCCGGCGTACTGTGCCATGTTGACGACATCGCGCCACATCGAGATCGAGGCGTCCCAGCCGCAGAGCGGATCGGCGATATATTTGTCGACCTCGGCAGGGTCGCGCGACAGCCAGTCGAACAGGGTGCGATGTTGGGGCACCGCCTTCCCCCAAGCCTGGAAAGTGAGCTTGGGCAGAAGGCGCGACGGCACGTCGGAGCCCAGCCGCATGCGCTCCCAGCCTAGGATGAGCAGTGCCAATTGGCCGAGAAGGCCTTGCGAGAAATTGCCGTTCCAGATCGCCGCCGCATGGATCCGTCCGGAATGGCGTAGCACAAAGTTCAGCGCGATCGAGGCGCCCAGAGAATGTCCAAAAACGATCACCGGCAAGCCCGGATGATTGGCCGCGATCAGATCGTGGACCGCGTCGACATCGGCGATCACCTTGGCGATGCCGTCGCTATCGGCAAACTTGCCGAGCGGCGCGTCGGGCGCCTTCGTCGCGCCATGACCGCGATGGTCGTGGGCGTAGACGTGGAAACCGCGCGGCGCGAGGCAATCGGCAAATCCGGCGTAGCGCGCAGCATGCTCGGCCAGGCCATGGTTGATTTGGACCACCGCGCGCGGATGTCCCGCGGCTTCCTTCACATAAAGGTTGAGCTCGGCTCCGGTCGGTGAGGCCAGCCCGGCCTGCTTGTCAAATGGCATGTCTCGCTCCCTCGGCGACTGTTGGGCGAGGGCTTTGCCGGCGTCAAGTGGATGAGCGCGCTTGCGAACACGCCGATGGAGCGCTCAGTTGGGGATTGTTGCTCGCGCGGTGAAAAAGATCGCAATTCTGACACGTCGCCTGTTCTAGTGTGACGAATCCAATACGGGACAAGGATCGCCGGGAGAGCGGGAATGCGGGTTTGGGCATTGTGGGGTTCGATGGTGCTGGCTCTGGCCGATGCCGGCGCGGCGCATGCGGACGTGAAGATGAGCGGAACGTTCGTTGCCGACAGCGCCTGTCCAGCGACGCAGGCAATCAGGAACGGCAAGAATCCCGGCAACATCTCCACCGAGGCCGGGAAGGGCTATGAGCTTCTTGCCGGCAACAAGGACGATCCCACCCATTATCTCATCCAGGTGCCGGGCGCCGATCCCGAGCGGCGCTGGGTGAAGATCGGCTGCGGCCACGTTACCGGCGGCGGCGCGGCGACCCCGGCGCCTTCCGGCCAGTCCAAGCCGTCGTCTGCCTCCGGGAAACCCGAATATGTCTTTGCCATAAGCTGGCAGCCGGCATTCTGCGAGACCCAAGCGAGTAAGCCCGAATGCAAGGCACAGAACCCCAGCGAGTTCGACGCCTCTCACTTTACGCTGCACGGGCTGTGGCCACAGCCGAACAGCAATTTCTATTGCCAGGTGTCGGCGGCCGACAAAGCCAATGACAAACCGGCGCATTGGGGAGATCTTCCGCCGGTCAATCTCGATGCCAACACACGCGCCGAGCTCGACCAGGTGATGCCGGGCACTGCCTCCAAGCTGGACCGGCACGAATGGATCAAGCACGGGACCTGCTACGGCAAGAGCCAGCAAGAGTATTTCTCCGACGCCCTCAATCTGATGCGGGCGGTGAACGCCTCGGCGGTGCGCGATCTCTTCACCAAGAACATCGGCAAGCAACTGACCTCGGACGAAATCCGCGGTGCCTTCAACACGGCCTTCGGCGCGGGCGCCGGCGACCGCGTGCGCGTATCCTGCCTTGTCGACCCGTCGAGCGGCCGCCGCCTGATCGGCGAATTGACGCTCGGCCTGTCCGGCCCGATCGGTCCGGATAGCAAGCTTGCCGATCTCCTGATGGCTTCGGCGCCGACGACCAAGGCCGGCTGCCCGAAGGGCACGGTCGACCCGATCGGATTCCAATAGGCGAGCCGTGTTTGATCAGGCCGATCTGGGCGTCGCCTGGATGATGATCGGCTCGCTGCCTGGCTCGCCGATCACGCGGTCGCGGCCGCTCGATTTGGCCTTGTAGAGACGCTGGTCGGCCAGCGCGAAAATGTCGGCCAGGGAGCGCGTCGTGTCGCTGACGGTGGAGACGCCGACGCTCACCGTAATGTTGAAGCGAGCGGTGTGCGCCGAGGTCTTGGTGGCGTTTCTGATGGTCTCGCCGAGCAGCCTGGCAGGCGCGTGCGACTGTTGTGTCAGTATGGCGAATTCCTCGCCGCCGATCCGGAACACCTGATCGTTGCCGCCGATCGTCTCGGCCAGCAGCATGGCCATCGCTTTCAACACCTTGTCACCCTCGGCGTGGCCGAAGCGGTCATTGATCGACTTGAAATGGTCGACGTCGACGATAAGAAGGCTTAGCGGCTTGCCCATCCTGATGGCGGCCGTGACCGCGGATTCGCCGTCGGCATCAAAGCTGCCGCGATGCAGCAGGCCGGTCAGACCATCGCGGCCGACATATTTGACCAGGGCCTCATAGCGTTCGCGATAAGTGAGGGTGTCGAAGATGTCGGAGAGGCCGCGCGGCACGGCGACATCATTGTCCTCGACCCATTTGAGATAGGCGACGAGCATGCCGCTATAGGCGAGTGCCGCGCCCATCTTGGCGAACCAGCCGCCGAAGAAGACCTCGACCGGCGCCCCGGCGACGAAATGCAGCGCGGTGAAGAAGCCTGCCTGATCAAAGGTGAGCACACAGGCGACCGATGCGATGATGCGCATGAACGGCCTCGCACGCAGATAGGCGCCGAGCTTCTCGTAGAGCAGGATGATCAGGATGGCGTCGATAAAGAGCAGTGAGGTGCCCCACACCATCAGCCAGCCCATCTCGTCGATGAAGGCGATGTTGGGCATCCTGCCGTCGGGAAGCGGCGAAACGGCGTGCAGCCGCAGGATCAGCACCAGGCCAATCATCAGCGCGTTGCCAAGCAAAAGGCCATAGATCGGTTGGCGTACGGTCGCGGCATCCTCCTTCATGTAGAGCAGGAGGATCATCACCAGCTTGCCCGAGAAGAGCACGGCGGAGCCCGGCGACACCAGCCCGAACGGCAGCGCGACATAAAAGACGCTAGCGAGATAGGTTTCCAGGAAATGCATGACGCCGAGCGCGCAGATGAACACGCCAAGCCCGATGCGGCGCCGGAAGCGGAAGAGCGTGACCATGGCGCCGAAATAGAGAACCGCTTCGGCAAGGAGCAGGGCAGCGTTCAACACGTCGTCGATCTTTCCTCGCAAGCACGGCAGGGCCGCCCAACCTATTAGCGTTTTGAAGGCGAATGGTTAACCACTGATTTTGTCGCGGGCGGCAGCGAAAAGATGTGGGCGAGGTTGGGGGCGCAAACGGCCGACTGCGCGCGGATTGGCCGTCGGCGCGCCGAAAGCGATTGCCGTGCGGCGCTTCATCGCCTACATAGCGCGCAACCCCCATTCACTTTGACACTTCAGTTTCCAGGGAAAGCGCGCGTGGCTCGCCAATTCATCTATCACATGTCAGGCCTGTCGAAGGCCTATGGCACCAAGAAGGTGCTCGATAATGTTCATCTGTCCTTCTATCCGGACGCCAAGATCGGCATCCTTGGCCCCAACGGCTCGGGCAAGTCGACGATCCTGCGCATCATGGCCGGGCTCGACAAGGAGTTCCAGGGCGAGGCCTGGCTGGCAGAAGGCGCGACCGTCGGCTACCTGGCGCAGGAGCCGCAGCTCGACAACACCAAGACTGTGCGTGAAAACGTCATGGACGGCGTCGCCAGGAAGACCGCCATCATCGAGCGCTACAATGAGCTGATGATGAACTATTCCGACGAGACGGCCGATGAGTCGGCCAAGCTCCAGGACGAAATGGACCGCCTCAATCTTTGGGACCTCGAACAACAGGTCGAGATGGCGATGGATGCGCTGCAGTGCCCGCCTCCGGATTCCGAGGTGACGAACCTGTCGGGTGGTGAGCGTCGCCGCGTCGCGCTCTGCCGGCTGCTGCTTGAACAGCCCGACCTGCTGCTGCTCGACGAACCGACCAACCATCTCGACGCCGAGACCACGCAGTGGCTGGAAAAGCATCTGCGCGACTATCCGGGCTCGGTGCTGATCATCACCCACGACCGCTACTTCCTCGACAATGTCACAGGCTGGATCCTCGAGCTCGATCGCGGCCGCGGCATCCCCTATGAGGGCAATTACACCAAATATCTCGACGCCAAGGCCAAGCGCCTGATCCAGGAAGGGCGCGAGGACGATGCCCGTCAGAAGTCGATCTGGCGCGAGCGCGAGTGGATCCAGTCCTCGCCCAAGGCGCGCCAGACCAAGTCGAAGGCGCGCATCAAGGCCTATGAGGAATTGGTCGAGCAGTCGCAAAACCGCAAACCGACCGACACGCAGATCGTCATCCCGGCGAGCGAGCGCCTCGGCAACGTCGTCATCGAGGTCGAAGGGCTCAACAAGGGCTTTGGCGACGAGCTCCTGATCGAGAACCTGTCGTTCAAGCTGCCGCCGGGCGGTATCGTTGGCGTGATCGGCCCGAACGGCGCCGGCAAGACGACGCTGTTCAAGATGATCACAGGGCAGGAAAAGCCGGATGCCGGCTCGATCCGCATCGGCGAGACGGTCAAGCTCGGCTATGTCGACCAAAGCCGCGACGCGCTCGAACCGAACAAGACGGTGTGGGAAGAGATTTCGGGCGGCGCCGAGGTCATCAAGCTCGGCAAGCACGAGGTCAACAGCCGCGCCTACTGCTCGTCCTTCAACTTCCGCGGCGGCGACCAGCAGCAGAAGGTCGGCAACCTGTCGGGCGGCCAGCGCAACCGCGTGCATCTAGCCAAGATGCTGAAGGGCGGCGGCAATGTGCTGCTGCTCGACGAGCCGACCAACGACCTCGACACCGAAACGCTGGCCGCGCTGGAAGATGCGCTGGAAGCCTATGCCGGCTGCGCCGTCATCATCAGCCACGACCGCATGTTCCTCGACCGTATGGCCACCCATATGCTCGCCTTCGAGGGCGACGCGCATGTCGAATGGTTCGAGGGCAATTTCGAGGAATATGAGAAAGACAAGCTGCGTCGCCTCGGCGCTGAAGCGGCAACCCCGCACCGCATGACTCACAAGCGGCTGACGCGGTAAGATCGGTCCCGAGGGGCGGCGAACAGATCGAGGTTCTCATATGGCTGACTGGTCCGCCGCCCAATATCTGAAATTCGAGGATGAGCGCACCCGTCCCGCGCGTGACCTCGTCGCGCAGGTGCCAGTCGATTTTCCGCGCCGCGTCGTCGATATCGGCTGCGGCCCGGGCAACTCGACCGAGCTTCTGGTCGAGCGCTGGCCTGATGCAAAGGTCAGCGGTTTCGACACCTCTCCCGACATGATCGAGAAGGCGCGGGCGCGGCTGCCCAATGTCAATTTCGAACTGGCCGATGCCGCCAAATGGCAGCCCGAGCATCCAGTCGACGTCATCTTCGCCAACGCCGTCTTCCAGTGGCTGCCGGAACACCCGGCGGTGTTCCTGCGGCTGATGGGATTGCTGGCGCCGGGCGGCGCTCTCGCCGTCCAGATGCCGGACAATCTCGGCGAAGCCTCTCACCACCTGATGCGCGAAACCGCCGCGGAAGTGCCGTTCGCGGCCAAGCTCATGGGCGCCGCGCGCGAGCCGCTGCCGCCGGTGTCCTTCTACTACGATCTTCTGTCGCCGCTCGCCGACCGGCTCGATATCTGGCACACCATCTACAACCACCCACTTGCCGACGCCGAGGCGATCGTCGAATGGGTCAAGTCGACTGGGCTGAAGCCCTTCCTCGATCCGCTCGACGCGGATGAGAAGAAGCTGTTCCTTGACAGCTATACCGCCAAGATCGCTGAGGCCTATCCCAAGACGGCGAACGGCAAGGTGCTGCTGCGCTTCCCGCGGATATTCATCGTCGCCAAGCGCGCTTAAGCATCTACCACCTGGATGCCAGCGCTGGTTGTCGAATTAAGCTGGAATAAACCGGGCAAATGCGACAAGTGTAGCGCCTCGCCTCGGCACCACTTGCCTCCCCTCGGACGGATTGGACATGCATCGCGTCATCATCAGCGGCATCGGCGCCGAAATCCCTGAACCCGTCATCACCAATGAGGAGCTGGTCGCAAGCTTCAACAGCTGGGTCGACACCGAGAATGCGCGCCGCGCCGAGACCGGCGAACTGCTTCTGCAGAAGTCGGACAGCGATTTCATCGTGCATGCCTCGGGAGTCAAGAGCCGCCATGTCATCGAACGCGAGGGCATCCTCGATCCGACCCGCATGTCGCCGCGCATTCCGGCACGACCGGACGATGTGCTGTCATTGGAGGCGGAGTTCGGCATCGCTTCCGCCAGGAAGGCGCTTGCCCATGCAGGCGTCGATGGGGCGGACATCGACCTGGTGATCTGCTCGGCCTCGCATCATCAGCGGCCCTATCCGGCGATCGCCATCGAGATGCAGGAGGCGCTGGGCACCAAAGGCGCCGCCTTCGACATGGGGCTTGGCTGCTCTTCCGCCGCGGCGGCGCTGCATGTCGCCGTCAATCTGGTGAGGGCCGGGGCGCACAAGCGCGTCCTGGTGTCGACACCGGAAATCATCACCGGCCATCTCAATTTCCGCGACCGGCAGACGCATTTCATCTTCGGCGATGCTTCGGTCGCCATGGTCGTCGAGGGACTGGCGCAAGGCGAAAAGCGGCCGGGGCGGTTCGAGGTGCTCGACACGCGCACCTGGACGCAGATGTCGAACAACATCCGCACCAATCTCGGCTACTACACGCGCACCGCCCAGGAGGATCCCTACATGATCAACCTGGAAGGGAACCTCATCAAGCAGGTCGGCAACAAGGTGTTCAAGGAAGTCACTGTCGCCGGGCAGAAGTTCATCGTCGAGTTCCTGGCCGAGCACGGGCTGACGCCGCAGGGGATCCGCCGCTTCTGGCTGCACCAGGCCAATGCGCGCATGAATGCGATGATCCTGAAATTGTCCTTCGGCCACGACGTCGACCATGACCGCGCGCCCATGGTGCTTGAGCGGATCGGCAACACCGCCGGCGCCGGCGCGATCGTGGCGCTATCGGAGAGCCATGCCGACATGAAGGCCGGCGATTTTGGCCTGATCTGCGCCTTCGGCGCCGGCTATTCGATCGGCGGCGCGCTGCTGCGCATGCTTTGAGGATGCGGCTTCACGCCGGCGCGAACGGCACCAGCATCGGCACGCGCCTGGCGTAGTCGTCATAGGCCGGACCGAGTTCGCTGCGCAGGAAGCGTTCTTCCAGCCTCGCCTTGACGACGACGCCGACGAGCAGCAGGGCAGCGCCGGCGACGCCCCAGACTGTGCCTTTGACGGCCGCTGTGGCCAGGACCGACAGCAGTAGTCCGGTGTAGATCGGGTGGCGGACCAGGCCATAGGGGCCGGTATCGACCACGCGATGATCGGCCTTGGCGGTGACGTTGGCCGACCACAGCCGGCCAAGATGGAAGCGCGCCCACCAGGCGAAGGCGATCCCTATGGCGATCAGGGCAACGCAGATCCAGGCCTCGATGAGCGTCGGCGTCCAGAGCCGCAGCCTGCCGACATAGCCGTGCACCGGCACGAACATCAGCACCGTGCCGGCAAGCCAAAGGGAACGATAGCGCGCCTCAGACTTTAGATCGGCGCGCTTTTGCGCGGGATCCGCCCAGGCAGCGGCAAGGACCCAGGATACCACCCAGAACAGCCACAGCGCTGCGATTGCGTGTCCAACCTGCATGATCGAGCCTCCTCCCGATTGTGCGCCATCGCTTATGCCGGCGTCGCGGCGGCAATGCGGCTGCTGCGGCCGACGAAAGGGATTTTCGCTAAGAAGATCGTGATCGTCATCAAGCGGCGTGATCGGATCATCAGTGCTTTCGACTGGACCGCATTCTTCGGCGCCTTTAGACCAGCGGCATGCAGGACACGAACCTGGAACTTTTTCCCATGGCGGAACCGGCGGTCGATATCGTGCCCGGCCGCAAGCTGACGGCCAGGGCGGCGGCGCTCCTTGCGGCCCCGCACGATCATTTCGAGACGAGGGCGGTCGAGGAACTGCATCTTGGCTTCGACGGTATCGCCGGCGACTTCCATGGCGGGGCGACGCGGCGTTCGGGCGGGCGCGAGCCCTGGTATCCGCGGGGCACCGAGATGCGCAACGAGCGGCAGTTGTCGCTTGTCGCCGCGGATGAGCTTGCCGTCGTTGCCCGACGCATGGGGCTCGAGGACATCAAGCCGGAGTGGATAGGCGCCAATCTTGTGATCGAAGGCGTGCCGCATCTGTCGATGCTGCCGGCCGGCTCGCTGATGTTCTTCAAGGGCGGCGTGACGCTCAAGGTCGACGGCCAGAACAAGCCCTGCCGCATTGCCGGACAGTCGATCGCCGAGCATGTCGCCGCCGCGGATATCAATGCCACCGCGCTGCTGTTTCCCAAGGAGGCGAAACGGCTGCGCGGCCTTGTCGCCTGGGTCGAGAAGCCGGGCATCATCAGGGCTGGCGAGGAGATTTCCGTGCGAGTGCCGGAGCAGTGGATTTACCGCTGATGGGCCACGTCGCCGGAAGCGGCAGCGTCTTATCCGGCTGGCAGGTCAGGGATAGCGCACGGCGTTCGACCAGGCCGGATCCTCATGCCTTTTCCAATAGAGCCCCATCAGGTGCTCGGTGATCGGACCGACCTTGCCGGCGGCGACGGGCGCACCGTCGATCATGGTGACCGGCATGAGGCCCCCGGCTGTCGAGGTGATGAAAACCTCGTCCGCCTCTTTCAGCGAGGCCACGCTGACTTCGGTCGCGACCGCCGAAAGGCTCGCCTCCGCACAAAGATCAAACACGGTGCGGCGCGTGATGCCGGGCAGAACGCCGGCGGCGGGCGTCGATAGCTTGCCGTCCTTGACGCAGAAGACGTTGAAGCCCGGGCCTTCGGCAACATTGCCGTTGAAGTCGAGGATCAGCGCGGTGTCGGCGCCACGGTCATAGGCATCGTAAAGGCCGCGAACGAGATCGAGCCAGTGGTAGTTCTTGATCGAGGGGTCGATCGAGGCCGGCGGAATGCGCACCTTGTCACTGATCGCGACATGGAGGCCGCTGCGCAATTGCTCGGCATTGGCGACCGAGCCGAAGGGGACGGCAAACGCCATGAAGCGGTTGATCGCCTGGCGCGGGTCGCGGCTGAAGGTCGGCGAGGCGCCGCGCGTGCACAGCATCTCGACATAAGCCGCGCGATGGCCCGACAGCGCGACGCAGTTGTGGAGAATCTCCGCAACGCCGCCGCGATCGAACGGGATCGTCATGCGCAGCTTCTCCAGCCCGCCGAAGAAGCGGTCGAGATGCAGGTTGAGGCGAAAGAAGCGGCCGTCCCAGACATGGACTGTGTCGTAGGTAGCGTCGGAATGCAGAAAGCCCCAGTCCAGCACCGAGATCTTGGCCTGCGACATCGGCAGATACTGCCCGTCGAGGAAAGCAACGCCATCGGGATAGGCATGCGGGTCGAGATGGCGCTCGGAAAGAAAAGGGAACGACGTGGCTGGCGTGGTGGCGGCCTGGCTCATTTCATTCCTCCTCGGGCGTTCGGCGAGGCAGGCTAGCGCCCAGTTGTGGATCCAGTAGAGCCAGGCAGAAGGCGCCGCTTGGCCTCACTCGTCCTCGTCGTCTTCGTCCAGCAACCTTGTCGCGCGCCAGCGAGTGAGCACGGCATTGGTCTCATCAATCACAAAGAAGCGCGCGCTATCCCGGTCGTAGCCTTCGGCGAGGAGCTTCTCGTAGTCGGTATGGGCGTGACGGACATGGGCGATGGTTGCCAGCCAGACCGCGATCGTCGGCGGCAGAGTCTTCATGTGCACCGAACCGGCATCGGCGCGGATCTTTTCCAGGTCGGCGTAAGGAGCCAGCGGCAACAGCGCTGTCAGCGCCTTGGCGATGGCGCGGCGGCGGCCGGTGGGCGCGCTCATTTGTCGTCGCGTCCGGCAATGGTCGCCTCGGGGAAGGCGTCGGTCGAGGCGTAGTAAGGCTTGACGTCGATGACCGGTGTGCCGTCGAGCACGTCGATGGCGTCGATCTCGATCCGTCCGGCCCCGATGTCGAGCGCGACGAGCTTCGCCACGTGCAGGCCGACAGGGTTCGGCCGCGCAGGGGAGCGCAGCGAGAAAACGCCTTTCGGTTCAGCCGCATGACGGGGTTTCTGCACAATCAGATTTCGCGGCGCGTGATGGAGCCAAGACAGAATGACGATGTGGCTGGCGCGTTCCAGGTTTCGCAGCCCTGGGCGATAAGGTTCGTCGATCAGGACTGTTGCGGCTCGCCCGGATTCGCGGGCGGCCCGCATGTTCTTGGGGCAGTCCTCGCGCCTCGACCAGGGCGAGACGATGCGTCCGACAAAGACGACATGGCCGTCCGGCCGCAGCTCTGCCGGATCGGCAGCAAGAAGCGTTTCACCTTCGCGCGTCTCGAACATGCTCTTCACTCCGCGCAAGAGGGGTCTGGCAGGCGCGGATCACGGCTGCGCCATTTTCTTGTCCGGAAGCGACATAGCGCTTGCCAGGGTTTCAAAATCGACATAAACATATCTTTATATCTTTCAACGAGAACCCGCTCATGCATGTCTCGCTCGACACAATGGTAGATACATTGAAGGCGGCGGCTGAATCCAGCCGGCTGCGCATCCTGGTGCTGCTTTCGCGTGGCGATCTCACTGTGTCCGACCTCACCGAGATCCTCGGCCAGTCGCAGCCGCGCGTCTCGCGCCATCTGAAGCTGCTGCTCGATGCCGGGCTGATCGGCCGCTACCAGGAAGGATCCTGGGCCTTCTTCCGGCTGACCGACACGGATAATTCACGCGATTTCGTGCAGCGCCTAGTCTCCGGCATCAGCGAGGCCGATCCGCAGGTGGTGCGCGATCTCGAGCGACTGGCGGCGGTGAAGCGCAAAAGGCAGGACCGGGCCGCCGAATATTTCTCCGAGAACGCTGCAAGCTGGGATCACATCCGCTCGCTGCATGTGCCGGACCGCGCGGTGGAGACGGCGCTCATCAAGCTCGTCGGCAAGCGGCCGTTCCAATCGATGCTCGACCTCGGCACCGGCACGGGCAGGCTGCTCGAAATCTTTGCGCCGCTCTACCGGCGCGGCGTCGGCATCGACATGTCGCGCGAGATGCTGACGGTGGCGCGCGCCAATCTCGACAAGGCCGGCATCTCCAACGCCCAGGTTCGCCAGGGCGACATTTTCTCGCCACCGGTCGAGCGCAACGCCTTCGATCTCGTCACGATCCACCAGGTACTCCATTATCTCGACGACCCGGCCCGCGCCATCGCCGAAGCGGCAAGGCTGCTCAGGCCATCAGGCAGGCTGATCGTCGTCGACTTCGCGCCGCATAATCTCGAATTCCTGCGCGACCAGCACGCCCATATGCGGCTCGGCTTCTCCGATCGGCAAATGTCCGACTGGTTCGCGGAGGCCGGACTCGAACTCGAGGAAAGCCAGGAGTTCGAGCCGCGCGGCGGCAACGAGGCGAGGCTTACCGTCAAGCTCTGGCTTGGCCGCGACCGCCGCCTGCTGATCGCCGATCCGCCCAACGATTCCTTGCCAGTGAGGGAAACAGCCTGATGAACCAGTTCCGCTTTTCCCGCCGCCCCGACATCGGCGACAAGGTCAGGGTCTCGTTCGAATTTTTCCCGCCGAAGAATGACGAGATGGAAGCAAGGCTGTGGGACACGGTCACCCGGCTGGAGCCGCTCAAGCCGAAATTCGTCTCGGTGACCTATGGCGCCGGCGGCTCGACCCGCGAGCGCACGGCGCGCACGGTCAAGCGCATCCTCAACGACACGACGCTGACGCCGGCGGCGCATATGACCTGCGTCGACGCCGCGCGTGATCAGGTCGACACCGTCATCCGCGAGTTCGCCGACATGGGTGTCAAGCGCTTCGTGGCATTGCGCGGCGATCCGGCGGCCGGCGTCGGGACGAGCTACCGTCCGCATCCCAGCGGCTACGCCAACGGCGCCGAACTGGTCGGCGCGCTGAAGAGTGCCGGCGATTTCGACATTTCCGTCTCGGCCTATCCGGAGAAGCACCCGGAAAGCCCGGATTTCGCCACCGACATCGACATGCTGAAGCGCAAGGTCGACAATGGCGCGACGCGGGCGATCACCCAGTTCTTCTTCGACAACGACCTCTACGAGCGCTATGTCGAGCGGGCGCGCCGCGCCGGCATCTATATTCCGATCGTGCCGGGCATCCTGCCGGTGCATAATTTCACACAGGTCGCCAATTTCTCGTCGCGCTGCGGCGCGCTGGTGCCGGCGTGGCTCGCCGAGCGTTTCGAAGGGCTGGAAAACGACCCGCAGACGCACGCGCTGGTGGCCTCGGCCGTGGCGGCCGAGCAGGTGCTCGACCTCGTCGAACGCGGCGTCGGCGACTTCCATTTCTACACGATGAACCGTGCGGACCTCGTCTTTGCCGTCTGCCACATGATCGGCATCCGGTCGCATGACGCGGAGGCGGCCGGGTCTGCCGCGGCCTGACCTAAAGCTGTAACGGAAGTCAGGGTCAGCAATGGAAAAGGCCGGGTGGAAACCCGGCCTTTTCGAACTGGTGGACTATTCTCGGTGCTTGGTCTTCCCGGCTTTGGCGGGTCAGGGAAGAACACCTATGATCAGGGCACCGATGAATGCGAATGCGGCACAAATCATCAAAGCGTTGATCGGCCTCGTCAGTCCCATGCCATAGCCTCCTCTTCAGAGCTATGGCAGGAGTCTAGGGGCATTTGGGCCACAGGCAAGCGGAAAACGTGCTGCAATGCGACATGATTGTGAAATTTGCGACCCGGGATTTGCCGTTAGGCATTGAAACTCTTCGGCAAAAACCGGCTTCGCCGTTGTGAATAAATTGTGGCGGCGGTGCGGCATGACACCGCTACCATTTGCCGAACAGTCGACCGTCGATGGTGATGAGGCCCAATCCGATCAGCGTCATGCCGCCGATCTCGAACAGCGCCAGCCGCTCGCCGAGGAAGAGGAAGCCGAGCAGAACCGCGCTGACCGGGACGATCAAGGTGACCAGCGAGGCATTGGTGGCCCCGGCGGAGGCGACGAGATTGAAATAGAGGATATAGGCGAAGGCGGTGGACAAAAGCGCCAACCCCAGCACCGCGGCCCAGACCGAAGGCGAGGCCGAGAACAAGCCCGTCGGACCATAGGCAATGAGCACGATAGGGATCATGATGATGGTCGATGCGGTCAGTTGCCCGGTGGCGATGACCGGCGAGGGCACGCCCTTGAAGCGGCCCGCGATCATCAAGGCGATCGCATAAGATATTGAAGCGCCGATCAGCGCGAACTTGGCCCAGACCGGCCCGCCGAGGCCGGCAACAAGGCCCGGGCCGATCATCACCGCGGTGCCGGCGACCCCGAGCGCGATGCCGGCCAGCTTGTTCCAGGACAGCTTCTCATCGGTGGTGAGCGCATTGGCGAGCACCAGCGTCCAGAACGGCGTCGTGGCGTTGAGCACCGAGGCGACGCCGGCGCCGAGCTTGGTCTGGCCGGCGAAGATCAGCGAGAAGGGCACGACATTGTTGGTGAGCGCCAGCAGGAAGAGCAGGCCGGCCTGCGGGAAGGCGAGCCGGAACGAGGGGCCGCGGATCGCCAGATAGAGCTGGAGCGCGGTCGCGGCGATGGCGACGCGAAACAGCACCAGGGCGAGCGGGTGGATCTCGGACGCCGCAATACGGGCAAAGAAGAATGAGCCGCCCCAGATCGCGCCGAGCAAGAGAAGCTGCCCCCAATCCCTGAGCGTCATCGGTCCGCGCGTCGGCGCGGCGGCGGCCGTAATGGACATGCTGTCTCCCCAGGCCGATCGCAATCTCAGCCTTCACATCTCACCAACCGATCATGCGTTCGCAGGCAAGGGCCACCCGAAACCTGACTGGTGCTTTAACGTTGGCAAAATGTGCAGCCAGCCGCGCCGGGTCGCCAGACACAGAACTGTTTTCTTTGGCGGCTAGCTAGGATTAATTGTGCGCGCCCCAGCCTGAGGATTCGTCCATGCAGCGATTCGAAAATGCCCGCGATGCGGCACTGGCGCTTCGTCCCGACGATCCGGTCTATTGTTTCCGCCCGCAGGTTCTGAAGGCGGATGCCCTGCAGTTCATGGGCATGTTTCCCGGCAAGACCGCCTATGCGGTGAAGACCAATGGCGAGCAGATCGTGCTGAAGACCCTGGTGGAAGCCGGCGTCAGCACTTTCGACGTCGCCTCGCCGGGAGAGTTCGCCGCCGTGCGGGCAGTCTCGGCAGATGCCGAGATGCTCTACATGCACCCCGTCAAGGCGCAGTCGGACATTAAGCTAGCGCTGGAGAAATACGGCATCCGGGTGATCTCGCTTGACCATGAGGACGAGATCACAAAGCTGACGCGCGTGGTGCGGGCGCTCGATATCGACCCAGGCGCCATCACCGTCTTCGTGCGTATCCAGACCAAGGGCCATGCCGCTTACGAATTGTCGAAGAAATTCGGCGCCGGGCCGGCCAACGCAGTCGAGCTTGCGGAGCGGCTGAACCGCACCGGCTACAAGGTGGGGCTCTGCTTCCATGTCGGCAGCCAGATCGAGGATCCCGACACCTATGAGCGGGCGCTGGCCTCGGCCGACTGGGTTCGCAACCGGCTCACCTTCGACATTGCTGGGCTCGATGTCGGCGGCGGCTTCCCCGCCGAATACGGACACGATCCGAACCGCAAGCAGGCCGAGATGCCTTCGCTCGGCCAGCTGATGTCGCGGCTCGCCGGCGACCTGAAGGAGTATCAGTTCGACCGGATGCCGCTGGTGGCGGAGCCCGGCCGCGTGATCGTGGCGCGGTGTCTGTCGCTGATCGTGCGGGTGCTCTTGCGCAAGGGCAAGCGGCTCTACATCAATGACGGCATCTGGGCGTCGCTTTCGGATTCATGGACGGGCAAGATCACGCTGCCGGCCCGCTTCATCCCCGATCCGGCGATCCGCACGCGCAACGGCGACGAGAGAAACGTCGTGCCGTTCAAGGTCTGCGGCGCAACCTGCGATTCGGTCGACATCCTGTCCAGGCCATTCTGGCTGCCGGAAACGGTCGACACCGGAGACTGGATCGAGATCGGCCATATCGGCGCCTACTCGCTGTCGCTCAGGACGCGCTTCAACGGCTTTTACCCCGACACATTCGTCGAGGTGACGACGCCGTTCGACGAGGGCGACGCGCCGCAGGGATTTGCGAGCTTGGAGACGATGGCGGATTAGGCGGTAGGCAGTAGGGAAAATGTAGAGCCCTTGCAGGCCAGCCACTTGCGACCAAACCAGTTGCCTACAATTTCGCCAAAAGCTCCGGCGTTGGCCAGCCGTCCACCGGTAGGCCAAGCCGCATCTGCTCCTTGCGGATCGCTTCGCGCGTGTTGGTGCCGAGGATGCCGTCGACCGTGCCGACGTCGTAGCCCTTGGCTTCGAGCTTGGTCTGCAGCGCCTTCATCTGGTCGCTGCTCAAGCCCTGCTCGGGCGTGCGCGGGTCGAATGGCGGCGCGCCGGCAAACCGCGTCGCCATGACGGCCGCGGTCAGCGCATAGGTGAAGGACTGGTTCCATTCCAGATAAACGTCGAAATTGTCGTAGGTCAGGAAGGCGGGACCCTTGCGGCCCATCGGCAGCGCCAGGCCGGCTTTCAGACCGTTGTCGATGAGCGGGTTGCCATTGGGCTCGGTGACGCCCCACTCAGTCCACTGCGACAGCGGCAGCTTGTTGGTGCGGCCGGTCTGGTCCCATGGCATGTCGTCGGGGACGCGCACTTCCTCGACCCATGGCTGGTCGCGCTTCCATCCGCGCGACTGGATCTTGCTGGCCGTTGTCATGATGACGTCCGGCACGCTGTTCCTGAGGTCGACCTTGCCGTCGCCGTCGCCGTCGACACCGTGCGCCAGATAATCGGTCGGCAGGATCTGCGTCTGGCCGATCTCGCCGGCCCAGGCGCCCTTGACGTCGGCCGGCAGGACGCCGCGATCGATCAAGGTGAGCAGCGGCACCAGCTGCTGCCGGAAGAGCTGAGGCCGGCGGCAATCATGCGAAAGTGTGACCAGCGCATTCAGCGTATGGAAGTCGCCCTGGACGGCGCCGAAATCGGTCTCCAACCCCCAGAAGGCAGCGATGATGGCCGGCTGGACGCCGAACTGCTTGTCGGCGCGGTCAAAGATGTCGGCATACTTCTTCAGATTGGCTGCGCCCTGCTTCAGGCGGTAGGCCGAGATCATGCGGTTGGCGAATTCGGTGAAGGTCTGGGTGAAGACGCCTTGGGCGCGGTCGCGCGCCAGCGCCCGTTGGTCGATGGTGGCGTCTTCCAGCGCGTCGAGCCCGGTTTCGCCGACGCCGGCCGCCTTGGCTTCGGCCGCCACACCCTGTTTCCAAGTCTCGAAATCGCCGCCGCATTCCTGCGCTGCCGCAGGAAGTGCAAACGTGCCAACAAAGAGCGCCGCCAGGATTTCAACGCGCAATCGCATCGCTTTCCTTTCGAGACCGGCGCATGACCTGATCGTGATCCCGGATTGGGACCGCACAGGCGCATGCGAGGATTTCAAAGCTCAGGAGCAGCGCCAGGCACTCGCGCGAATGCGCCGCTCCAGATTACCAGCGGTTGCATGTTTCGCCGCCCGCCGTGTCGAAAAGCAGGCGGAAGGGCCGATGTCAACGGGTGTTCTGCCGAAGCCACTTCTTCCAGGCGGCTTCCGAGCCGTTGAAGACGTTGATATCGGACTTGCCAGTCATGCCGGGCACGATGCCGGTTCCGGTATACTGCCAGAAGGTGAAGGGATGGCTGCCGTATTTCTCGCGAGGGTGCCCTGCGACCGAACGCAACCAATAGGGGTAGCCGCGGAAGGTCGCGAGCTGATTGTCGTCGAAGAAGTCGACCGAGGTGTAGATGATCGGCTTCTTGCCGTAATGGCGCTCGACCATCTGCAGGAAAACGCTCATTTCGCTGCGCACGGTGGCCGGATCGGGGCGCAGCCTGCAGGTTGGCGATTTCGGGTTCCATTCCATGTCGAGCACCGGCGGCATGGCCGACGGGTCATTGGGGACATTGGCGATGAACCAGCGCGCCTGGGCTTCCGCCGGCGTGCAGAAATAGAAGAAATGATAGGCTGCGCGCGGAATTCCAGCCGCCCTGGTGCGTGCCCAGTGCTCGTTGAAATTTTCGTCGAAGCGGTCGCCGCCTTCGGTCGCCTTGATGAAGGCGAAGGAGATGCCGTTGGCTCTCGCCGTCGGCCAGTCGACCGAGGTCTGGTATTTGGAAACATCCGTGCCATGGATGGCGTAGGTCCACGGCGCGCCGCTTTCCCATACATGCGGCTTGGAATCCTCGAATTTGGGCGCGCGCACGGCGACCGTCTGCGAGGACGGCGACAAGGGCGAAAGGTCGTCGACGGTCGAGCAGGCGCAGAGCAGCGTCAGCATCAGGATGGCCGCAAGACGGCGCATGATATTCCCCGAGCCGGGTTCAGCCGGCCGCTGATGGGTCCTTTACTTATGGTGGCGCTTACGCAGGCCCCCTCCGGACGGTCGCCCCACAGGACCGTCCTGGTTCTTCTATTGATCGCCGAACATGGTTGATAATCCATTGACGGCGCTCGATGACACCAGTGATTTTGCGGAAGCAATGGCGGCAAATCGATGACATAAATCGAGCCGGCGAATCCAAAAAGGCGGGGGGAAAGATGCGGGCTGTCGTGAGGTTCATCAAGTGGCTGCTTGCTCTTGTGATCCTGGCGGTGGTTGCGCTCTTCGCCTGGCTCTATTTCGCGCCGCCGGAACTGATCCGCGTCGGCTCCGGCTATTCGGCCAAGATCGTCTGCTCGAACGTCTTCATCGCCGGCCGGGACCCGAACCAAGTGCTGGCGGTCGACGTGCAAGCGCCCGGTCATCCGCTGCTCAAGCTGATGAAGGTTTCCGTCGACAAGGAGCGGGGGCTGGTTTCGGCCGGCCTGCTCTGGGTGCTGGGCAAGAGTGTCGCGGTCGAGCGCGACGGCGTCGGTTGCGCCTCGGTTCCCGATGGCAACACCGGCAAGGCGCGGCAGACGTCGCTGCGCTCGGCGCCGTCGGCAGCGGCGGCGCAGCCTGATACGCTCTGGCCCGAGGGCGAGCGGGTGGATGCTTCGCAAATCCCGAGGTCGCAAAGATCGTCGACGATGCCGCTATGGCCGGCACCGGCATGCGCGCGATCGTGGTGGTGAAGAATGGCCGCGTCGTCGCCGAGCGTTATGGCGACGGCTTCTCGGCCAAGACGCCGCTGCTCGGCTGGTCGATGACCAAGACGGTGAATGCGGCGATCGTCGGCACGCTGGTCAAGGACGGCAAAATGGCGATCGACAACAAGGGCCTTTTCACGCCGTGGAAGGCCGATGGCCGCGCCGCCATCAGCCTTGGCGATATGATGGCGATGTCGAGCGGACTTCGGTTCAACGAGGATTACGGCGATGTCGCCGACGTGACGCGCATGCTCTATCTCGAGCCGGACATGGCTGGTTTCGCCGAGGCTCAACCGCTGACCGGCGAGGTCGGAAAGGTGTTTTCCTATTCGAGCGGCACGGCGGTGATGCTGTCGCGCCTGTGGCAGGATGCGATCGGCGACAAGACCAAAGCACTGGCTTGGCCGCGCACGGCGCTGTTCGAGCCGCTCGGCATGCATAGCGCGGTGCTCGAGACTGACGAGAAGGGCACCTTCGTCGGCTCATCCTATCTCTATGCCACGGCGCATGACTGGGCGCGCTTCGGCCAGTTCCTGCTGCAGGGCGGGACCTGGAATGGCAACCAGATCCTGCCCACCGGTTTCGTCGACTGGATGCGCGAGCCGGCACCTGCCTCGAAGGGGTATGGCAGAGGCCAGCTCTGGGTCGAGGGGCCGGGCGATGAGGAAAGGCCTGGGGCGGGCGCCGCCGCGGGCCTGCCCAAGGACACCTACTGGATGGAGGGCCATGACGGCCAGACAGTGGCGATCGTTCCCTCGGAGCAGCTGGTGGTGGTCCGGCTTGGGTTGACCCCAGCCAAGCTCGGCTACCGTCCGCAAGCGATGGTCGGCGCGTTGGTGAAGGTGCTGCATTAGTAGCGCTTGCTATTTTCAGGATCCGATCACGCCCAGATATGCATAGCCGCGATAAAGCGTTCTGAACCGAAAAGTCGCGCCGGCGCGCTCGGATTCCGATTCAAGCACGTCGCGCATCAAGGCGCGCGGTGTGACATGGAATTTCCCAAGCCAGCCGCGCAAGAGCGCGCGGAACCAGCGCGGCAGTCCCTCCTGCTGGCCGAAATCGACGACGTGCAGCGAGCCGCCCGGCGCAAGCGCGGCCAGCGCCGCCGATACAGTCTTTTCCCAGCCGGGGATCATCGACAGCGAATAGGACACGAAGACGCGGTCGAAATGCTCGACGCCGAACAACGCCTTGGCGTCGAAATCGGTGGCGTCGCCGCGCGCCAGTTTGACCTTGCCGGAGAGACCTTCGCGAGCGATGACGGCATTGGCCGTCTCCAACATCTCGGCCGAGATATCGAGGCCGAAGAAGTGAGCGCTGGGGTAGTGGCGGACGGCAAGCACGATGTTGCGGCCAGTTCCGCAGCCGAGCTCCAGCACGGTGCAGCCCTGCGGCACATCCAGCCCGTCGATCAGCCGGTCGCGGCCGAGAAGGTAGTATTTTCGGGTCAGGTCGTAGATGTGGCGCTGCCAGCGGTAGACGCCGTCCATCAGTTCGGCATGGCTGGCCGGCAGCTCCGTCGTGCTCATGCGGCGCGCTTCACGTAGAGGTGGAAGCCGCCATAGATCGCCGAGCGGTCCTTTGCGGAGAATTCGCGCGAGGCGTCGGCCTCATACGTCCACTGGTCGAGCAGCGAGCTGGAAACGCGGCCGGGCAACAGGGTGGGCTCGGCCGCGGTGCGGAAGATAACGCGAGCGCCCACGGAAGCCGTGCGCGTGATCTCGGTCCACAGCGCGTTGAGCAGGTCGTCGGTCATCCAGTCCTGCGCATCGAGCAAGACGAAACGGTCGACGCTGCCGGCGCCCTTGGCGCCCAGGAACTTGATCAGGTTGGCGTGGTGGATGGCGACGCGATCGATGTTGTCGCGGATCGTCTTGTAATTGTGCTGTTCCAGATAGGCAGGCAGCGCCGCCTCGCCAGGCTGCGGATAGCGGCGGGCGAAGGCCTGCCAGGCGAAATAATTGTTCCTCAGCGGGAAGTCGCAAGCGAGCTTTTCCAGCCGCGCCTTGAGCACGCTTGCCATCGAGCCGTCGCCGGAGGTGATGAGCGAGTCGTATTGCGCTGGCGGGATGCCGAGGCCGAACAGAGAAGCCTTGCGCGAAGTCGCCCAGCGCAAGAGCTTCTTGTCGAAGACGGGGGCCAGTTCCTCGTTGAAGAAGCGGCGCTGCTCGCCGATGTTCTGAGCCTTCATGATGCCGGCCGGGTCGACGCCAAATAGTTTGCCGACGCGATGGCCCATGGCGATGAAGAGGCCGAGCAGGCCGGTCTGGTAGAAGTTGCGGTCGAAGACCGAGATGCGGCGGCGGCCGCGCCAGTTGCGGCGCTCCCAGTAATGGCGGCTGACCGGATCGAGATGCGGCGCGATGAAGCGGTCGTACGCATCGGAATTGTGACTGGTGTCGGTGGCGCCGAAGAAGCGGAAGAGGTCACCCTGCGACGGCAGGTGGCGCACCGCCTCCAGCTTCATCCTGTTCAGCGCGATGTGCGCGGCGTTGAGATCGACGGCATCGATCCGGGCCGGCGAGCGGGTCAGGTAGGCCAGGATGTTGCAGCCCCCCGAGGCGATCGTGACGACGCGGTGACCAGAGCCCAACTGCATGGCCTCCATGTCGACATCCGGGTCCTCCCAGATCTGCGGATAGACCAGGCCGGAGAACAGGAAGGCGAAGAGCCGCTCGGAAATGCCGTCCTTCGACAATGCCCGGTTCTGATAGACGGCCTTTCCGACTTCCTTGCCTCGACGATAAACGAGTTCTCCGGATACGTCCGACATGGAAAGGTGATTCCCCGTTTGCGTTGGCGCAAGCGGGTAGCGCAGCGTCATGACAGGCAGGTGACAGGCTGTTGACGGCGACTCACGCCTTTCCGAATGCTCCGGGCGTCGGCGTGGTGACGATGACGGCTTCGCCGGCGTCGAGCCTGGTCTGGTCGCAGGCCTTCAGGACGTCAATCGAGCCGTCATTGCGCCTGACCTTGGTCGAGCCGGCCTCGCCGTCGCCGCCGCCTTCGAGACCCTGGGGCGGCCGGTTGCGGTGCGAGGACAGGATCGCGCATTCCATCTTCTCGAGAAAACGGATGGTGCGCCTGGTGCCGTCGCCGGCATTCCACTTGCCCTTGCCGCCGGAGCCCTCGCGGATGTGGAAATCTTCCAGCACGACGGGGAAGCGCAGTTCCAGCACCTCGGGGTCGGTGAGGCGCGAGTTGGTCATGTGGGTGTGGACTCCGGAGGTGCCGGCGAAGCCGCGGCCCGAATTCATCCGGCCGGCCGGCGAGCCGGAGCAGATCGTCTCGTAATACTGGTATTTCCTGTTGCCGAAGGTGAGGTTGTTCATCGTGCCTTGCGCGTTGGCCATGGCGCCCATCGCGCCGAACAGCGCATTGGTGACATGCTGCGAGGTCTCGACATTGCCGGCGACGACAGCGGCAGGGTAGGCTGGCTTCAGCATCGAGCCGTCGGGGATGACGATGTTGATCGGCCTGAGGCACCCGGCATTCATCGGGATCATGTCCTCGACCATGACGCGGAAGGCATAGAGCACGGCGGCGCGGGCGACCGGCTCCGGCGCGTTGAAATTGTTCTTCATGACGGGCGAGGTGCCGGTGAAATCGACGCTTGCCTCGCGCTTTTGCCGGTCGACGCTGATCTTCACTTTGATCACCTGGCCGGTGTCGGTCGGGTATTCGTAAGCCGCGCTGTCGGGGAGCCGCTCGATCACGCGCCGCACGCTCTCGGCGGCATTGTCCTGGACATGGCCCATATAGGCTTCCACGACATCGAGGCCGAAATGCGCGACCATCTTGCGCAGTTCCGCCACACCCTTCTCGTTGGCGGCGATCTGCGCCTTGAGATCGGCAATGTTCTGGGCGGGATTGCGGGCAGGGTAGGGATGATCGGTAAGGAGCGTCTCCAGCTCCTTCTCGCGGAAGCGGCCGCGATCGACGATGCGAAAATTGTCGAACAGCACGCCTTCCTCATCGACCGTTGCCGCCAGCGGCGTCATCGAGCCGGGCGCAGTGCCGCCGACATCGGCGTGATGGCCGCGCGAGGCCGCCCAGAACAAGATCTCGTTCTGCGCATCGTCGAAGACAGGCGTCACCACCGTGATGTCGGGCAGATGCGTGCCGCCATTATAGGGCGCGTTTAGCGCGAAGACGTCGCCCGGATGGATGTCGCCGGAATTCAGGCGGATGACGGTCTCGACGGAACGGTCCATGGAGCCCAGATGCACCGGCATGTGCGGCGCATTGGCGACCAGCGCGCCATGGCGGTCGAACACGGCGCAGGAGAAATCGAGCCGTTCCTTGATGTTCACTGAATACGCGGTGTTCTGCAGCGTCACGCCCATCTGCTCGGCGATCGACATGAAGAGGTTGTTGAACACCTCCAGCATCACTGGATCGGCCTCGGTGCCGAGTGCCGCGGCACGTGCTTTCCGTTCCGTGCGGCGGATCACGACGTGATTGAGACCGGTGATTTCGGCGCGCCAGCCAGGCTCGACGACGATGGTCTGGTTCGGCTCGATGATCAGCGCGGGTCCAGCGACCGTGTCGGACGGCCGCAAGTTTTCACGCCGGTAGACGCCGGCTTCGTGCCAGCGGCCCTCGGTATAGATGCGCCGGCTTTCCGAAGGCTTGGGCTCGACTCCTGCCAGTCCGGCAGGGGCGGAGGCTTCAGCCTTGTCCTGTCGGGCGGCTTCCATGCCTTCGACGGCGACGGTCTCGACGATGATCAGCTTGTCGTCATAGACGAATCCGAACTGCGCCTTGTGCGCTGCCTCGAAGTCGCTTCTGGCGCGGAAGATCGAGCCATGCTCGAAATTGACCGGCAGAGCCGTATCGGTACCGTCATAGCGGATATGCAGCACTGGTCTGGTCGAAACCACGTCCTCGGCGATGCCTTGCTCGCCGAGCTCGGCGATGACGTCGCCGCGCAAAGCCGCAATGAGTGCCTCGATCGCCGGGCGGGATTCCTCGGCGAGCGGCTGCAGCAGACCCTGTTGGCGCGAGGCGAAGACCGACGAGAGGCCGATGCCGTAAGCCGAAAGCAGGCCGGAAAATGGATGGATCAGCACCGCTTCCATGCCGAGCGCGTCGGCGACGAGGCAGGCATGCTGGCCGCCGGCGCCGCCGAAACAGTTGAGCAGATATTCGGTGACATCGTAGCCGCGCTGCACCGAGATCTTCTTGATGGCGTTGGCCATGTTCTCGACGGCGATGGTGACGAAGCCTTCGGCGACCGCCTCGGGTGTCCGGCCGTCGCCGATCTGGGCGGCAAGTGCGGTGAATTTCTCGCGAACCGTGCCGACGTCCAGCGGCTGGTCCTGGCCTGCGCCGAAGATCGCCGGGAAGAAATCGGGCTGTAATTTGCCCAGCATGACGTTGGCATCGGTAACGGCGAGCGGGCCGCTGCGCCGGTAAGCGGCGGGGCCTGGATTGGCGCCGGCGGAATCCGGGCCGACGCGGAAGCGGCCGGCTTCATAATGCAGGATCGAGCCGCCGCCGGCGGCGACGGTGTGGATGCGCATCATGGGCGCTCGGATGCGCACGCCGGCGACCTCGGTGTCGAAGGCGCGCTCATATTCGCCATCATAATGGGCGACGTCGGTCGAGGTGCCGCCCATATCGAAGCCGATGACCTTGTTGAAGCCGGCCAGCTTCGCCGTCTCGACCATACCGACGACGCCGCCGGCCGGGCCGGACAGCAGCGCGTCCTTGCCCTGGAACATGTCGGCGGCGGTGAGGCCGCCCGACGACATCATGAACATCAGACGTGGACCAGCGCCCAGTTCGCCGGCCACCCGACGCACATAGCGCGACAGGATCGGCGACAGATAAGCGTCCACCACGGTGGTGTCGCCGCGGCCGACCAGCTTGATCAGCGGCGACACCTCGTGGGAGACCGATATCTGGCCGAAACCGATCTTGCGGCAGACTTTTGCCACGGCTTTTTCGTGGTCGGGATACTTCCAGGCATGCATGAAGACGATGGCGACCGCTTCGATGCCGTCGGCCTTCGCCTGTTCGATCGCCGGGCGGCAGGCGGCAATGTCGAGCAACCGCTCGACGCAGCCGTCGGCGCGCACGCGTTCATCGACCTCGATCACCCGCTCATAGAGTTGCTCAGGCAGGATGATTTCCTTGGCGAAGATGTCCGGCCTCGCCTGGTACGCGATGCGCAACGCGTCGCGAAAACCCTTGCTGATGAGCAGCAGCACACGGTCGCCCTTGCGCTCGAGCAGCGCGTTGGTAGCAACGGTCGTGCCCATTTTGACGTCGCCGATCGCGTCGGCGGAAATGGCAGCGCCAGCCTTCAAACCCAGCAGGTCGCGGATGCCCTGGATGGCGGCGTCCGCATAAGCCTCGGGATTCTCGGACAGGAGTTTTCGAGGATGTAGGCGGCCTTGCGGATCACGGCCGATGATGTCGGTGAAGGTGCCGCCGCGGTCGATCCAAAAATCCCATTTCTGAGTTTCCGCGGCTGCCGGCATTCTCTCTACCCATCATGTCTTCGAGCGTATGTTCTGTTAGTTCGGGATTTCGGCGCCAGCAATTGCAAGTTGATGTTACACATCGAAATGCAACGTTACGAAACCGGCGAGCCTGCTGATGCATTTCCCGTGCGACCGCTCACCGAAACGTGAGCGTTCTGTTGAAGGAGAGATACCATGAAGAAGCTCATCTTGGCGTCTGTTTCGGCGCTCGCCCTGCTGGGGGTCGCGGCTTGCAGCGACAGTGGCACCGATAAGACCACCACCCAGAGCACCAATCCGCCGGCCAGCGAGCAGCCGATGAAGCCTGCTTCGCCCGACGCCTCGAAGCCCGCTGAACCGGCTCCGGCAACAAAACCGGCTCCTGCCGCGCCAGCGCAGTAAGAGCCGACCAATAGGTTCGAGGAAGGCCGGCACTGCCGGCCTTCCAGATTGATTACAAACCCCTCGATCTTTGGCGGCGGTCAAATCGAGGGGTTTTGATTCCGATCGGTTCACGATGTGAATCTGTGACATTCCGGGAATCTGAGGCCATTTGCCCCGCTGGAGGTTTGTCACCGGCCTGAGGCCGGCACTGCCGGCCTTCTTCTTGCACCATCGATCCCGAAGCTCGCCGATCACCTGCGGCATTGTCCAGGCTTGATAGAACCGCCCGGTTCGCTCTATGAAGCCGGCATGTCGATTTGGGACCGCCTTGGCGACTTCATCGCTCGTGTTTCGTCGTCGGCGTCCTCGGGTGTCGCGGATGTCGTGGAAGCTGTGCGCACCGTGTTTTCTGGAGACCCGGACCTGCGCCGGCGCGTAGCCTTCTCGGTGGCCATGATTGCGCTCTCCGCCAAGATGGCCAAGGCCGACGGCATCGTTACGCAGGACGAAGTGCGCGCCTTCCAGGAAATCTTCGAGGTGCCGCCGAGCGAGACACGCAATGTGGCGCGGCTTTACGACATCGCCAAGCAGGATGTAGCGGGGTTCGAGATCTATGCCCAGCGCATGGCGCAGCTCTGCGGCTCCGGCCATGCAAACTGCATGATGCTGGAAGACATCCTGGACGGCTTGTTCCACATCGCCAAGGCGGATGGCCTCATCCATGAGCAGGAGGGGCAATTCCTGCATCGGATCGCGGAGATTTTTCGGATCGACGAGGTGCATTACGAGGCGATCCTGTCGCGACATGTCGATCTTGGCGCCGCCGATCCCTACGTCGTTCTGGGGATCGAGCGGGGCAAGCCGTTCGAGGAAATCAGGAAACGCTATCGCAAGCTGATCTCGGACAATCATCCCGACCGGCTGATCGCGCGCGGGCTGCCGCAGGAATTCATCAAGATCGCCACGACCAGGGTCGCCGCGATCAATGCCGCCTATGAGATGATCGAGCGGGGCCTCAGGCACGCATGAGCGGTTTTCTGCCCGACCAGCCGGGCGCCGAGGTCCGGGTCTCGCCCAATTTCGGCCCGCGCCGCGACACGCTTCGACCCGACATGATCGTGCTGCACTATACCGGCATGGCGAGCGGCGCCGGCGCCGAGGCGTGGCTGTGCGATCCGTCAAGCGAGGTGTCATCGCACTACCTTGTTCATGAGGATGGCCATGTCGTGCAAATGGTGCGCGAGAGCGATCGCGCCTGGCATGCCGGCAAGAGTTCCTGGCTCGGGCGAACCGACATCAACTCCTGCTCGGTCGGCATAGAGATCGTCAATCCCGGGCACACGCTGGGCTACAGGGCCTTCCCGCGACGGCAGATCGGCGCCGTGATCGAGTTGTGCGCGGGTATTGCGGGGCGCCATTCCATTCCCGCGCCAAGGGTGCTCGCCCATTCGGACGTGGCGCCGGGCCGCAAGGTCGATCCGGGCGAGAAATTCCCCTGGAAGGCGCTGTTCGCAGCCGGTGTCGGTCACCTCGTGCCCGCGGCGCCTATAAAGGCGGGCGCTGCGCTGAAGGCCGGCGATGCCGGCCCCGATGTCGAGGCGCTGCAATCGATGCTGGCGCTCTATGGCTATGGTGTCGAGATATCGGGCGTCTATGATCGGCAGACGGAAATCGTCGTGGCGGCCTTCCAGCGACATTTTCGCCGACGGCTGGTTGACGGCGTGGCGGACAGTTCGACGATCTACACACTGCAGAGGCTCCTGGCTTCCGTACAGGAAGCTCCCGTCAAATAATCGCGCCGGGATCCTTAAATTACAATCTGTCACTCAAAGTGAATTGCGCCGCCTTCATTGCCGCCAATTCCGCCGCCAAATGCCTCTCCCGCAAGTCGTCGGGTGTCTATCCCCTGGATGATCCGATGTTGAATTGGCGCAGCCGTGTGAAGTTCTTCGCGCGGTTCTAACAGAACAGGACTACATGCAAAGATTGACCGTTGTGGCGGCAGCTGTTGCTGCCGGAGTGATAAGTTTTGCCTTCAACCAGGCCGACAGTGCCCCGCTGAGCCCCAGGGCGGACAATGGCTTCGCAGCCGCCGCGCCAAAAGCAGTCTCGAGCGCTAAAACAGCAAAACCCGCCCGGGCTGCTCCGGCAAGGGTTCAGAAGGCCGCCGCAGCCCGGGTGACAAAATCGACGGCCAAACGCGCCACGCGCGGCAGGAAGGCTGTCGATCTCACCACAACGGCCTCGATCCAGCCTACCAAGATCGCTGAGGTAACCCCTGCAGCCGGCGACGGCCAGTATTCGGCGATCATTGCCCGCTATGCCGCCAGCTATGGCGTGCCGGTGTCCCTGGCCAAGGCCGTCATCAAGATCGAGAGCAATTATCGGCCGAACATGGTCGGCGGCGCCGGCGAGATCGGCCTGATGCAGATCAAGCCGGCGACGGCCCGCATGATGGGTTATGCCGGTTCGGCCAAAGGATTGTTCGATCCCGACACCAACATAAAATACGGCATGAAGTACCTCGCCATGGCGCGGGACCTCGGCGGCGGCACCACCTGCGGCACGATCCTCAAATACAATGCGGGTCATGGCGCGACGCGGATGAATCCTGTTTCGGCCGCCTATTGCAGCAAGGTCAAGGTGCAGATGGTGGCGCTGGGCTCGCCGGCCTGAGCTCACTCATCGCGGTGGATTTGGGCAACGCGCGCTTTGTGCAGTTCGTTGCTCCAAACCGCCGCGCATTTGGCACTATGCGCTTTTTCGTTTGCGTTTTCAGGCGGGATTCCCTTTATACGCGCTTGCCAGCTGGCCGGGCGGTCGCGCTCGCGAGAACCGAAAGGTTGCGGGTGAGGAAAGTCCGGGCTCCATGGAGACACGGTGCCGGCTAACGGCCGGCGGGGGCGACCCCAGGGAAAGTGCCACAGAAAGCAAACCGCCGCGGCATTGCCGCGGCAAGGGTGAAAGGGTGGGGTAAGAGCCCACCGCGCGACTGGCAACAGGAGCGGCACGGCAAACCCCACCGGGAGCAAAACCGAATAGGGGCGGTGCGAGGGGAAACCTTCGAGGGCTGTTTCCGGCCCACCGTCCGGGTAGGTTGCGTGAGGCGCGTGGCAACATGCGCCCAAGATGAATGGCCGCCACGTTCTCGCCGCAAGGCGAGGGCCATACAGAACCCGGCTTACAGGCCAGCTGGCATTTTTCTCGTCACAATAGCTGAACGGGATCAGGAGGTTACGCTGACAGGCGGGTCCTCTGATTCAAGGTGAGAGGCATCTGGCGTGGGCGGAGGATTGCTCAACCAGCGACCTTGTCCAGCGACGCCTCGATTGCCTTCCAAAGTTCCTCGACCGGCTCGCAGCCGATCGCGAGGCGAACGAAGCCCGGCGGCACGGCGTCGCCGCGTTTCGAGCGTCGCTCGGCCGATGTATGCACGCCTCCGAAGGACGTTGCCGATTCAATCAGCGCGCAGTTGTCGATGAATGCCTCTGCCTCTTCTTCCGAGGCAAGCTCGAAGGAAATCAGGAAGCCGAAGCGTTCCATCTGGGCGCGCGCCAGATTGTGCGAGACATCGCCTTCAAGCCCGGGAAAGCGCAGGCCGCTGACCGCACGATGGTCTTTCAGGCGCCGCGCGATCGTTTCGGCCGACGAGCACATGCGGTCGAACCGCACTTCCAACGTCTCGAGGCCGCGGTGGACCAGCCATGCCTCGAACGGGCCGGGGATGCCGCCGGCCGTCTCGCGCCAATCCTTCACCCTGGCGATTATGTCGGGATCTCGGCTGGCGACATGGCCGAAAAGAACGTCGGAATGGCCGTTGATGGCTTTGGTATCGGCCGAGACCACGATGTCTGCGCCTAAATCAAGCGGGCGCTGGCCGAAGGGAGTCATCGCCGTGTTGTCGACAATCAAGATACCTCCTTGCCCATGGACGGCCTTGGCTACGGCGGTGATGTCGCAGATGTCCAGCCGCGGGTTCGACGGACTTTCGACAAAAACCGCCCGGTAGCCGGCGAAACCGCCGTCGAGCATGCTTGCCGTCGGCCGCACCTCGTAGGCGACGCCGAGCGGTTTCAGGAAACGCTCGGCCAGCGCACGCGTCGTGTGATAGCCGTCCGACGGCAAGAGGATACGGTCGCCCGATTTGACGAGCGCGAAGAGAGCTGCGGAAATCGCCCCCATGCCCGATGGAAAGATGATGCATTGCGCATCTTCCAGATGGCCAAGCGCGTGCTCGACCGCATGCCAGGTCGGGTTGCTGAAGCGGCCATATTGATCGAAGCCCGTCGCGTCGCCCGGCGCGTGGAAGATCGATGCCATGGTCAGCGGCAGAGGGATCGGATCCCCCTTGGCGAAATCGCGGCTGCGCAAATGGGCAAGCGCCGCAGCGCGGGACTTCGCTGTTTCGGACATCAGGCTTCATCCCTCCGGCTGAATAAGAAATTGCCCGTGACGCTATGCGTGCCGGCTGTTCCCGGCAAGCAGCGTCCTTTTGGGCCAGAAGGCTCTAAACGCTTCGTTAGGCTTAATGGAGGATAAAGACGAGACGTGCCTTCAGCCTGCGCTTTCCGGTTGTGGTCCGCATGTTTGTGATGCCTGTTCCCGTTGACGCCCATAGCACCCCATGATATCCCATTTACATCATCAAGCTTTCGTTCCGCGTCAGGGTGAAGCGTACGCCTATCGGGCAGCCGCGGCGGCTGTGCGTTTGCCGGTTTTCACCCCGGTGAATGAAGCGATTTGCCGCGAGTGCGGCGAGGGCGCGGAGAACAACATGGGAAGGGGTGCGGCGGCGGAAGCGGCTGTAGCGTTCATTGGACCGATTTCTGTCAAATGCGGTGAACAGGATCGATGCGAAGGGGCGGGTCTCCGTTCCGGCGCATTTCCGCGCGGTGGTCCAGAAACGCGGCTATTCGGAGCTTTACGCGCTGCGCTGCCTGGACCTGCCGGCTATGGATGTCGGCGGGCTCGACCTGCTCGACCGCTACGAGCAGCGGATCGCGCTGGAGGATCCCTTTCTGCAGACGGCGGACGACATGTCGTTCTTCTGCCATGGCGACGGGACGTTCCTGAGGCTCGACCAGGACGGCCGCATCACCATGACCGACTTCATCCGCGAGCATACGGGCATCTCGAACGAGGTGGCCTTTGTCGGTCGCGGCAACTTCTTTCAGATCTGGGAGCCGGGACGGCTTTCCGCCTATGGGGCACAGGCGCGCGCCAGGCTTTTGCAGCTTCGGCAGGGGACGAAGCCCGGGGAGCGATCGGAATGATGGCTGGCCACGGCGATGATCCTCACGCCGTTGGCGGACCGGCCCGCCACATTCCGGTCCTCCTTGCCGAGGTGCTCGACGCGCTTGCGCCGAACGCTGGCGAGACGATCGTCGACGGGACGTTCGGCGCCGGCGGCTACACCAGCGCGATCCTCGGTCGTGGCGCTTCCGTCGTTGCCATCGACCGCGACCCGGACGCAATCGCGGCGGGCAGGGCGCTCGAAGAACAGGCCGGCGGCCGGCTGAGGCTTGTCCAGGCGCCGTTCTCGACGCTGGACGAGCATGTCGAAGGCGCCGACGGCGTGGTGCTCGACATCGGCGTTTCCTCCATGCAACTCGACCAGGCGGAGCGCGGCTTTTCTTTTCGCGCCGATGGGCCGCTCGACATGCGCATGGCGCAGTCGGGGCTTTCTGCCGCCGACGTCGTCAACACGTTCAAGGCCGGTGACCTTGCCCGCATCTTCGGCTTTCTCGGCGAGGAGCGCCATGCCGGCCGCATAGCGCGCATGATCGAAAGCCGGCGCGAGAAGAGACCTTTCGAGCGCACGCTCGATCTCGCCGACGCCATCGAAACACATATCGGACGCGGACCCAAGGACAAGATCCATCCGGCCACGCGTGTCTTCCAGGCGTTGCGCATTTTCGTCAATGACGAGCTTGGCGAGCTTGCAAGGGCGCTGTTCGCAGCCGAGCGGGTGCTGAAGCCCGGTGGTCGGCTTGCCGTTGTGACCTTCCACTCCCTGGAAGACCGCATCGTCAAGCGCTTCATCGCCGACCGTTCCGAAGCCGCCAGCGGCTCGCGACACATGCCAGACGCGCCCCAGCGCGCCGCGACCTTCCGCAAGGCTGGCGGCGGCGTGACGCCGGGGCAGGCCGAGATTGCAGCCAACCCGCGAGCGCGCTCCGCCAGGCTGCGCGCTGCGACGCGGACCGAAGCGCCGGCGCGCGCAGGTGATTTTTCGATTTTCGGCCTTCCAAAGCTTCCCGCCGTCGAACGGCCGGGAGAGAGGTGAGCACGTGTTTCGTACCAGCGACATAGTCCTGATCGCCGTCATGGTCTCGGCCGCGGCCCTGACCTACAAGACCAAGCGCGAGGCCGAGGAGCAACTGGCGGCCGTGCAGAAGATCCAGGCGCAGATCCGCTACGAGGAAGACACGATCGATCTCCTCAAGGCGGATTGGAGCCTGCTCACCCAGCCATCGCGGCTGCAGAAGCTTGCTGACGTCTACAAGAGCCAACTCGGGCTCGAACCGGTCGGCGCCCGCCAGATCGGCGGCCTTGACGACATCCCCGTGAAGCCGGTGACCATCGAGGATCTCTCCTCGCAGCGGCTGGGCGGCATGGCCGACAATTCCGGCAATGGACCTGCGGACGATAAGGATCCGGTCGTCACGGGGAGCACGGTGCAATGATCAGCAGGCTTCCTAGGATCGGTGACCTGCCGAAGCGTCGGAAGAAGACCGCCGAGGATGGCTCGATCGTCGTCGATGCGGCGCGCAAGGCGACTGGCGGCAAGGCCAGGACCCGCATCGTCATGACGATGGCTGTGTTCTTCACCCTCTATTCGACGATTGCCGGCCGGCTTGTCTATCTCGGCCTGCAGGATCCGGACCTGTCGGACGGTCCGCAGAGCAGGGTTACCGCATCGCGTCCCGATATCGTCGACCGCAACGGCGAAGTGCTGGCGACCGACATCAAGACTGCGTCGCTGTTCGCCGAGCCGCGGCGCATCGTCGATGCCGACGAAGCGATCGAGAAATTGTCGACCGTGCTGCCGGAGATCGACTACGAGCAGACCTATCGCAAGCTCAAGAGCGGCGCCGGCTTCGTCTGGCTGCAGCGCCAACTGACGCCGAAGCAGCAGGCCGACATCATGGCGCTGGGCGTCCCCGGCCTCGGCTTCCGCACTGAGAAGCGCCGCTTCTATCCGAGCGGCGAGACCTCGTCCTATATCGTCGGCCTGACCAATATCGACAACCAAGGCATCTCCGGCATGGAGAAGTATATCGACGAGCAGGGGCTGAGCGACCTGCAGGCGTCGGGGCTTGCCGTCGCCAAGGACCTCAAGCCTGTCAGGCTTTCGATCGATCTGCGCGTCCAGCATGTGGTGCGTGACGAGATCGCCGCCGGCCTGGAGCGTTATCGCGCCATGGGCGCCGGCGCCGTCGTGCTGAACATCAAGACGGGCGAAGTGGTGGCGATGGCCTCGGTGCCGGACTTCGATCCGAACAACCCCTACAATGCCCAGGACAAGGACCGGCTGAACCGCATGTCGGCGGGCCTCTATGAGATGGGCTCGACCTTCAAGAGCTTCACCTCGGCGATGGCGCTCGATTCCGGCAAGGCGACGATGAACAGCCGCTTCGACGCATCGCATCCGATCCGGGTCGGCCATCAGGCCATTCACGATTTCCACGGCAAGAACCGCGTGCTGTCGCTGCCGGAGGTGTTCCTCTATTCATCCAACATCGGCTCAGCCAGGGAGGCGGAGCTCGTCGGCATCGAGGGACACCGCGAATTCCTGCATCGCCTTGGCATTCTTGACAGGATGCAGACCGAACTGCCGGAGGTCGCGCGCCCGACCGAGCCAAAGGTCTGGAAACAGGTCAATTCGTTCACTATTGCCTTCGGCCACGGCGTGTCGACGACGCCGTTGCAGGCCGCCGTCGGTTGCGCGGCGCTGATGCAAGGCTATCTGATCGAGCCGACATTCCTGGTCCGCGGCGAGCAGGACGCCATGGCGGCGGCCAAGAGGGTGGTCAGCGACAAGACGGTCGAAGGCATGCGCTATCTCTATATGCTCAACGCAGAGAAGGGTTCGGCCAGAAACGCCAGAGTCCCCGGCTATAGGGTCGGCGGCAAGACCGGAACGGCCGAAAAGGTCATCAACGGCCGTTACTCCAAAGAGTTGAATTTCAACACCTTCGTCGCCGCCTTCCCGATGGACGATCCGCAATTTCTGGTGTTCACAATCGCCGACGCCCCGCATCCGGAAAAGCCCGGCATGACGGACGTCGCCGCCGCCAATGCGGGAGTTATCGCCGGCAACATCATCAGGCGGTCGGCGGCCATGCTTGGCGTGAAGCCAGATTTCAGCCATGAAAATGGTGCAACGCTGGTTTCCTATCAGTGATTCTGGGGCGCGCCGGCAACTGCGCGCTATTTTGTTGCGGTGAGCGGGACTCAATGCATCTAAAAGATCTAGCCGGTGTCCTCCCTGTCGAGGGAACAGCTTCCCGCGATCTGGAGGTTACCGGACTTTCCTCCGATTCCCGTCAGGTAGGACCGGGCGTGGTCTTCTTCGCGCTCGCCGGCAGCAAGGCCGATGGCTCGGCCTATGCCGCCGAGGCCGCCGGCCGGGGTGCCGCTGCAATCGTCACAGGCAAGGGCGCAGCGGTTTCCGGCCTGTCGATCCCGGTTCTTGCTGTTGATGATCCGCGCCATGCGCTGGCCTTCGCGGCCGCACGCTTCTTCGGCCGCCAGCCTGAGACCATGGTCGCCGTCACCGGCACTGCCGGCAAGACATCCGTCGCCGCGTTCACCCGCCAGATCTGGGAGCAGGCGGGATTTGCCGCCGCCTCGATCGGCACGACGGGCGTGGTGGCGCCCGGCCGCAACGAATATGGCTCACTGACGACGCCAGATCCGGTGGCGCTGCACCGGTTGCTCAAGGAACTTGCCGACGCGGGCGTGACCCACGCCTCGATGGAAGCCTCGAGCCACGGCCTCGACCAGCGCCGCCTCGACGGCGTGAAGCTCGCGGCAGGCGCCTTCACAAATCTCGGCCGCGATCACATGGATTATCATCCGACCATCGAGGACTATCACCGCGCCAAGTTGCGCCTGTTCGACACGCTGTTGCCGAAGGGCGCGGCGGCGATCGTCTTTGCCGACGATCCATGGTCGGAACCGACGGTTGATGCTGCAAAGGCGGCGGGCCTCAAGGTCCTGACCGTCGGCCGCCATGGCGACTTCCTGACGCTGAAACGGGTCGAGCATGAGCGCCATCGGCAGCGCGCCGAGGTCGAGGCCGACGGCGTGCTGCACGAGATTGATCTGCCCTTGGCCGGAGACTTCCAGATCGCCAACGCGCTGGTGTCGGCCGGCCTTGCCATCGCGACTGGAACGCCGGCAGGCAAAGCCTTAGCGGCATTGGAGAAATTGAAAGGCGCGCCGGGACGTCTCGACCTCGTCGGCGCCACCGCCGCTGGTGCTCCCGTTTATGTCGACTACGCGCACAAGCCCGACGCGCTGGAAAACGTGCTGACCTCGGTCAGGCCTTTCACCACGGGCCGCGTCATCGTGGTGTTCGGCTGCGGTGGTGATCGCGATCGGGGAAAGAGGCCGATCATGGGCGAGATCGCGACGCGGCTCGCCGATATCGTCATCGTCACGGACGACAATCCGCGCACGGAAGTGCCCGAGACCATCCGCGCGGCCATCCTCGCCTCAGCGCCCGGCGCCATCGAGATCGGCGACCGCCGCAAGGCGATCCATGAGGCAGTCGCGATGCTGCTCGCGGGCGATACGCTGATCGTCGCCGGCAAGGGGCATGAGGAAGGCCAGACCATCGGCGCCCAGACCTTTCACTTCTCCGACCACGAGGAAGTGCGCGATGCACTCAAGGAGCGCGCCGCATGAGCCTGCTCTGGACGTCGGAAGCGCTGGTCGAAGCCATGGGCGGCAGGCCCATCGGCTCGCTGCCGCAAGGCATCACCGGTATTTCGATTGACAGCCGCAGCCTGGAACCGGGAAACGCCTTCTTCGCCATCAAGGGTGAGGCGATGGACGGCCACGATTTCGCGACCGCCGCCGTGAAAGCAGGTGCGGCCGTGCTGGTGGTCGCCGAGGGCAAGCTGCCGTCACTCGGCCGGCTGACGGCGCCGATGATCGTCGTGCAGGATGTGCTTGCGGCCCTGGAGAAGCTCGGCGTTGCTGCACGCGCGCGCTCGAAGGCCAAGATCATCGCGGTCACCGGCTCGGCCGGCAAGACGACCACCAAGGAAGCGCTGCGCCATGTGTTGTCGGCGGTCGGCAAGGTGCACGCCTCGGCGCAGTCGTTCAACAATCATTGGGGTGTGCCGCTGACACTCGCGCGCATGCCGCAGGACTGCGACTACGCGGTCTTCGAGATCGGCATGAACCATCCGGGCGAGATCAGACCGCTGGTCAAGATGGTCAGGCCGCATGTCGCTATCGTGACGATGATTGCTGCTGCCCATCTCGGCTTCTTCAAGAATCTCGACGAGATCGCCATGGCCAAGGCCGAGATTTTCGAAGGGATCGAGCCCGGCGGCGCCGCGCTGCTCAACCGCGACGACCCACGCTGGAAGCTGCTCGGGAAAATGGCGAAAGAGGCCGGCGTCGAGCATGTCTTCGGCTTCGGCGAAAATGCCCGCTCGGCCTTCCGCCTTGTCGCCTGCGAGCTTCATGCCGAGCATTCCGACATTGCTGTCAAGGTCGGCAAGAGGGACCTGTCGGCCCGTGTCGGGGCGCCCGGCCGCCATATCGTGCAGAACGTTCTGGCGGTGCTCGGCGCCGCGCAACTGGTCGGCGCCGACCTCGACAAGGTTGCGGCGGCGCTTGCCGACCTGTCGGCCGAGCGCGGGCGTGGCCGGCGCCATGTCCTCCACCATCCAAACGGGCCGATCACGCTGATCGACGAGAGCTACAACGCAAACCCCGCATCGATGGCGGCGGCTATGGCGCTGCTCAATGCCACGCCGGTATCGGGCGAGGGCCGGCGCGTCGCGGTGCTGGGAGATATGCTGGAGCTTGGCAGCCATTCGGCGAAGCTTCATGCGGCACTGGCCGAACTGATCGTCGGCACCGGCACGCGCAATGTCTTTCTCGGCGGGCCGGAAATGCAGGCGCTGGCCGAGGTTTTGCCTGCCGATGTCCAGACCGAGTACCGGGCAGGCGTCGAGGAACTGAAGCCGATCGTGATCTCCTCGCTGAAGCCCGGCGACGTGGTGATGGTCAAATCGTCGAAGGGCATTGGGTTTTCAAAGCTGGTCGAGGCATTGCTCGGCAAATTTCCGGCCGAAGCCACAAACATTGAACCGACTTGAGGTCGGCTCCGGGGGACCGAAGGACCATGTTCACACTGCTCGTCGATTTCGCGGACAAGATCTCGATCTTCAACGTCTTCCGCTACATCACTTTCCGCACCGGCGGCGCGCTGATCACCTCGGCGCTGATAGTCTTCATCTTCGGGCCGACGATCATCAATTCGCTGCGACTGCGGCAAGGCAAGGGCCAGCCGATCCGCGCCGACGGCCCGCAGACGCATTTCAAGAAGGCTGGAACGCCGACCATGGGCGGGCTGATGATCCTTTGCGGCATCATCGGTTCGTCGCTTTTGTGGGCAAATCTTTCTTCGATCTATGTGTGGGTTGTGCTGCTGGTCACCGTCGGCTTCGGCTCGATCGGTTTCTACGACGACTATCTCAAGGTCACCAAGCAGTCGCATCTGGGCTTCTCCGGCAAGGCGAGGCTGGCGATCGAATTCATCGTCGCGGCAATCGCCGCGTGGGTGATCATGCATAACGGCCAGGCGCCGTTCTCGTCGTCGCTGACCTTCCCTTTCGCCAAGGAGTTCCTGATCAACCTCGGCTGGTTCTTCGTCCCGTTCTCCTGCTTCGTCATCGTCGGCGCCGGCAATGCTGTGAACCTGACCGACGGTCTCGACGGCCTTGCGATCGTGCCGATCATGATCGCGGCGGCGTCTTTCGGCGTCATCGCCTATCTCTCGGGCAACGCGGTCTTCGCCGAATATCTGCAGATCCATTTCGTTCCGGGCACCGGTGAGCTTGCAGTCGTGCTCGGCGCGGTGATCGGCGCCGGCCTCGGCTTCCTCTGGTTCAACGCCCCGCCGGCCGCAATCTTCATGGGCGACACCGGCTCGCTGGCGATGGGCGGGCTGATCGGCACCATCGCCGTCGCAACCAAGCACGAGATCGTGCTGGTCATCGTCGGCGGCCTGTTCGTGGTCGAGATTTTCTCGGTCATCATCCAGGTCGGCTATTTCAAGATGACCGGCAAGCGCGTCTTCCTGATGGCGCCGATCCATCACCATTTCGAAAAGCTCGGCTGGACCGAAAGCCAGGTGGTGATCCGCTTCTGGATCATTGCCGTCATCCTGGCGCTGGTCGGCCTCTCCACCCTCAAGCTCAGATAGGGCCAGCCCGCTTGATCCCCGCCGCTTCCTTTTCAGGCAAACGCGTTTCGCTCTTCGGGCTTGGCGGCTCCGGAATCGCCACCGCGCATGCGCTGATCGCGGGCGGCGCCGAGGTGCTGGCCTGGGACGACAATCCTGAAAGCGTCGCCAGGGCGGCGGCCGCCGGCATCGCGACAGGCGATCTGCGCGCCGCCGACTGGTCGCGCTTCGCCGCCTTCGTGCTGTCGCCAGGGGTGCCGCTGACGCATCCGAAGCCGCATTGGACGGTGGAGCTCGCACGCGGCGCCGGCGTAGAGGTGATCGGCGATATCGAGCTGTTCTGCCGCGAGCGCATGAGCCACGCGCCGGCAGCACCGTTCATCGCTATCACCGGTACCAACGGCAAGTCGACGACCACGGCGCTGACGGCGCATATATTGAAGTCGGCGGGGCGCGACACGCAGATGGGCGGCAATATCGGCCGCGCCATCATGACGCTAGATCCGCCCGAACCGAAGCGGCACTATGTGGTGGAGTGCTCGTCCTACCAGATCGACCTGGCGCCCTCGATCAACCCGACCGCTGGCATCCTGCTCAACCTGACGCCCGACCATCTCGACCGGCACGGCACGATGGCGCATTACGCCTCGATCAAGGAAAGGCTGGTTGCCGGCTCAGACACCGCGATCGTCGGCGTCGACGATTCCTGGGGCGCCCAGATCGCCGACCGGCTCGAGCGGGCAGGGCGGCAGGTCATCCGCATTTCCAAGCGCCTGCCGCTGACCGACGGCTATTTCGCCGACGGCACCAATCTGATGGAAGCCGTGCATGGCCGCTACAGCCGCGTCGCCTTCCTCGAGGGCATCGGCTCGCTGCGTGGCCAGCACAATGCCCAGAACGCGCTGGCCGCTGTGGTCGCCTGCCTCAAGGTCGGGCTCGAGCTCGGCGAGATCCAGGCAGGGCTCGAAAGCTTCCCCGGGCTGGCGCACCGCATGGAACAGGTCGGCCGCAAGGACCATGTGCTGTTCGTCAACGATTCCAAGGCGACCAATGCAGATGCCGCAGCTCCCGCGCTGTCGAGCTTCCCCAACCGCATCTACTGGATCGCCGGCGGCCTGCCCAAGGAAGGCGGCATCGAGCCGTTGCGCGGCTTCTTCCCGCGCGTCGCCAAAGCCTATCTGATCGGCGAGGCGGCGCCCGCCTTTTCGGCGACACTCGGCGAGGCCGTGCCCTACGAGATATCAGGAACGCTGGCGGCGGCGGTCGAGCATGCCGCCCATGACGCGGCAAACGACACCGGCGGCGAGGCCGTGGTGCTGCTTTCGCCGGCCTGCGCCAGTTTCGACCAGTTCAAGAATTTCGAAGTTCGCGGCGAAGCTTTCAGGCAAGCTGCGACTGCTATTGATGGTGTAAAACCCATCGGAGGGCCACGTTGATGCAAAGCCGTCTCGACAAGAGTCCCGTCGCCACCTGGTGGTGGACCATTGATCGCTGGTTCCTGGCGGCGTTCCTGTCGCTGATGGGACTGGGCATCGTGTTGTCCTTCGCCGCCAGCCCGGCGGTGGCCGAACGCATCGGCCTCAGCAGCTTTCACTTCGCCACCAGGCAGATCATCTTCACCATCCCGGCGCTTGTCGTGATGCTGGCGATATCCTTCCTGCAGGCGAGGCAGATAAGGCGCATGTCGCTGGTGCTGATCTGTGTCATGCTGGTGCTGATGGTGGCGGTGCTCTATATCGGCGTCGAGGTGAAGGGCGCGAGGCGCTGGGTGTCGCTTGCCGGCCTGTCCATCCAGCCTTCCGAGTTCCTGAAGCCGGCTTTCGTCATCATCTGCGCGTGGCTGTTTGCCGAGCATAAGCGCCAGCTCGACATCCCCGGTAATCTGTTCGCCCTCCTGCTTCTGGTCCTGGTGGTTTCTCTTCTGGTCGCTCAGCCCGATCTTGGCCAGACCATGCTGGTCACCGGCACCTGGGGCGTCATGTTCTTCATGGCCGGCTTGCCGTGGTTGTGGATCATGGCCCTCGGCGTCACTGGTGCGACTGGCCTGTTCGCCGCCTATACGGTGTTCCCGCACGTTGCCTTGCGCATCAACAAGTTCCTGACCGGTGAGGGTGATACGTTTCAGGTCGATATGGGGCGCGAGGCGCTGATCAACGGCAGTTGGTTCGGCGTTGGGCCGGGTGAGGGTACCGTCAAGCGCATTGTTCCGGATGCTCATACCGACTTTGTCTTCTCGGTCGCGGGCGAGGAGTTCGGCCTGATCATGTGCTTCTTCATCATGTCGATCTTCGCCTTCATCGTGCTGCGCGGCTTGAGCATCGCGCTCAAGGAGCATGACGATTTTACCCGGTACGCGGTGGGCGGTCTCGTCACCATCTTCGGCTTGCAGTCGGCCATCAACATGTGCGTGAACCTGCAGCTGATGCCCGCCAAGGGCATGACGCTGCCCTTCATCTCCTATGGCGGCTCCTCGCAGATCGCCATCGCGGTCTCGATGGGCATTGTGCTGGCGTTGACGCGCAAGCGTCCGGAAAAGCGCAAGCAGATGGGCTTCGTCCTCGCGCAGCGCGCAATCCCGGCGGAATGAGGCGGGATGGCGAAGGGTGTCATCCTGCTTGCAGCCGGCGGAACGGGCGGGCACCTGTTTCCGGCCGAGGCTCTCGCGCATGAGCTGATCGAACGCGGTTGGAAGGTGCATCTTGCCACCGACCGCCGCGCCGAGCGCTATTCCGGACAGTTTCCCGCCGCCGACATTCACGCGATCCCGTCGGCGACGCTGGGTTCGAAAAATCCGGTCGCCGTGATCTCGGCTTTCTGGAAAATCTGGCAGGGGGTGCGCGAAGCGGGCCGGATCATCGTCCGGATCAAGCCGGAGGCGGTCGTCGGCTTCGGCGGCTATCCGACGTTGCCGCCGCTCTATGCGGCGACAAGGCGCAAGGTGCCGACGCTGATCCACGAGCAGAACGCCGTCATGGGTCGCGCCAACAAGGCGCTTGCCGGCCGCGTCGACGCGATTGCCGGCGGCTTCCTGCCGGAGAGCGCGAGCGCCGACGGCGCAAAGACGGTGACCACCGGCAATCCAGTCAGGCCGCAGGTGCTCGAGGCAGCGAAGACGCCCTATACGAATGATGGCGGGCCGTTCCGCCTGCTGGTCTTCGGCGGCAGCCAGGGCGCGCAGTTCTTTTCCGATGCGGTTCCGGCGGCGGTCGCGCTGTTGCCGCAAGACCTGCGCAAGCGCTTGGTGATCACCCAGCAGGCCCGAGCGGAGGATGTGGCCAGGGTGAAGGCCGCTTATGCCGAACTCGGCGTCGGCGTCCAGGTCTCGCCCTTCTTTACCGACATGGCGGGGCGTATGGCGGAGGCGCATCTGGTGATGTCGCGTTCCGGCGCCTCCACGGTTTCGGAGATCGCGGTCATCGGCCGGCCGGCGCTGCTGGTTCCTTATCCGCACGCGCTCGACCACGATCAGGCGGCGAATGCTGCGGCACTTGCCGCCGCCGGCGGCGCCGAGCTCCATCTGCAGTCGACGCTGTCGGCCGAACGGATTGCGCAACTGGTCGGCGCACTGATGCAGGACCCGGACCGGCTGGTGGCCATGGCCTCCGCCGCCCGTTCGGCCGGAAAACCGAACGCGGCGCGGTTGCTCGCCGATCTGACAGAGGCTATTGCGTCCGGCAAAACTGTTTCGGAATACAGGAGGACGCGCGCATGAAGATGCCGCAGACGATCGGCCTTGTACATTTCATCGGCATCGGCGGCATCGGCATGAGCGGCATCGCCGAGGTGCTGCACAATCTCGGCTACAAGGTGCAGGGGTCTGACCAGGCCGACGGCGCCAATGTGCAGCGGCTGCGCGACAAGGGTATCGAATGCTTCGTCGGCCACAAGGCCGAGAATCTCGGCGACGCCGAAGTCGTCGTCGTTTCGACCGCGATCAAGAAATCCAATCCTGAACTCAAGGCCGCGCGCGAGAAGCTTTTGCCGATCGTGCGCCGGGCCGAGATGCTGGCCGAACTGATGCGCTTCCGCCAGGCGGTCGCAATCGGCGGCACGCATGGCAAGACGACGACCACTTCGATGGTGGCGACGCTGCTCGAGGCTGGCGGGCTCGATCCGACTGTCATCAATGGCGGCATCATCAACGCCTATGGCACCAACGCGCGGATGGGCGACGGCGAGTGGATGGTGGTCGAAGCCGACGAGAGCGACGGCACGTTCCTGAAACTGCCGGCCGACATTGCCGTCGTTACCAATATCGATCCCGAACATCTCGACCACTATGGCAGCTTCGACAATGTGCGCGAGGCCTTCCGCCAGTTCGTGGAGAACGTTCCGTTCTACGGCTTCGGCGTGATGTGCACGGATCATCCGGAGGTGCAGGCGCTGGTCGGCCGCATCGAGGACCGGCGCGTCATCACTTATGGCGAGAACGCGCAGGCCGATGTTCGCTTCACCAACCATCGCATGCTGGGCGCGACCTCGGAATTCGACGTGGTGATCCGCGACCGCAAGGGGCGCGGCACCGCGACGATAGCCGGCCTGCGCCTGCCGATGCCCGGCAAGCACAACGTCTCCAACGCGACCGCGGCGATCGCGGTCGCGCACGAACTCGGCCTGTCGGATGACGCCATCAAGAAGGGCCTGTCGTCCTTCGCCGGCGTCAAGCGGCGCTTCACTCACACCGGCTCGTGGAACGGCGTCGAGGTGTTTGACGACTACGGCCACCACCCGGTGGAGATCGCGGCGGTGCTGAAGGCCGCGCGCAGCGCCACCAAAGGGCGCGTGATTGCCATAGCGCAACCGCATCGCTTCACCCGGCTGCACGATCTGTTCAACGAATTCTCCGTCTGCTTCAACGACGCGGATACGGTGATGGTGGCGCCAGTCTATGCGGCCGGCGAGGAGCCTATCGACGGCGTGACCTCCGATGCGCTGGTTGCACGCATCCGCTCCGGCGGCCATCGGGACGCCCGCTATATCGACGGTCCGGCGGCGATCGCGCCCGCCATTCGCGAGCTTGCCAAGCCCGGCGATTTCATCGTCTTCCTTGGCGCCGGCAACATCACGCAATGGGCTTACGCGCTGCCCAAGGAACTTGGCGGGACGCCCTCATGATGCGCGGCCAGGATCTCATCAACAAGCTCGGCGACAAGCTTTCGGGCCTGCGCGGCCGCATCACGCCGAACGCCGAAATGGACAAGATCACCTGGTTCCGGGCCGGCGGGCTGGCGGAGGCGCTGTTCCAGCCGGCCGATGAGGAAGACCTAGCGGCCTTTCTGCGCGCAGTGCCGGAGGAGGTGCCGATCACGGTCGTCGGCGTCGGCTCGAACCTCCTGGTGCGCGACGGCGGCATTCCCGGTTTCGTCGTCAGGCTCTCGGCCAAGGGTTTTGGTGAGGCCGAAGTTGTTTCGTCAATCGGTATCAAGGCGGGCGCTGCTACGCCCGACAAGCGCCTCGCAGCGGTGGCCTATGAGGCTGGGATCGGCGGATTCCATTTCTATCACGGCATCCCCGGCTCCGTTGGCGGCGCACTCAGGATGAATGCCGGCGCCAACGGCGTGGAGACGCGGGAGCGCGTGGTCGAAGTGACGGCGCTGGACCGCAAGGGTAATCTCCACACGTTGCTCACCGATGATATGGGCTATGCCTATCGTCATTCATCCGCGCCTTCCGGACTGATCTTCACCTCAGCCATCTTCGAAGGGTTTCCGGAAGACAAGGCGACGATCAAGGCGGCGATGGATGCCGTGCAGAACCATCGCGAGACGGTGCAGCCGATCCGCGAGAAAACCGGCGGCTCGACCTTCAAGAATCCGGAAGGCACCTCGGCCTGGAAGGAAATCGACAAGGCCGGCTGCCGCGGCCTGATGATCGGCGGCGCGCAGATGTCGCCGATGCATTGCAACTTCATGATCAACACCGGCACGGCCACCGGCTATGACCTCGAATATCTTGGCGAGACGGTGCGCGCGCGTGTGCTCGAGAATTCCGGCATCCGGCTGCACTGGGAGATCAAACGCCTTGGCAATTTCCGGCCCGGTCATGAGGTGCAGGAGTTTCTCGGGCAGCTCCTTTAACGCTGTTGAAGTTCATGTGATGCTTGAACTTCCCGCGCCGCGCGGCGGCGCCAACCGTTGCTGCAAAGACTCAACAACACACTTTTCTCGGCTGTTTTCGCGGAAAGTGAATCTCTCGGAATCATAGGCACTTGCCAGCGAATCAACTCTCTGATTCTCTGCCCTGAAGCGTTTCCTGATTTGAGTCGTTCGACGCGTTCAGCCGCGTTTTCCGTCTGGGGGGCAACCTGCCGGAAGACTCGGACTCAATGCTCGGGAATGCGGTGCGGGAATATCGGTTGCAGGCCCGGCGTGAGAGGGGATGACGGGAAATGAAGAAGAAGCATGTGGCTGTTCTCCTCGGTGGATTCTCCTCGGAGCGGCCCGTGTCTCTGTCCTCGGGGAAGGCGTGTGCGGATGCGCTCGAGACTGAAGGCTATCAGGTCACCCGTGTCGATGTTTCGCGCGATGTCGGGTCTTTGCTTGCCGAGCTCAAGCCTGACGTTGCCTTCAACGCGCTGCATGGCCCGTTCGGCGAGGATGGCACCATCCAGGGAATTCTCGAATATCTCGCAATTCCGTACACCCATTCGGGCGTGCTCGCTTCGGCTCTGGCCATGAACAAGGAGCAAGCCAAGAAAGTTGCCAAGGCGGCGGGCATTCCGGTCGCCGAATCCAAGGTGGTCAATCGCTTCGCCGTCAAGGATGTGCATCCGATGAAGCCGCCTTATGTGGTCAAGCCGGTCAATGAGGGGTCGAGCTTCGGCGTCGTCATCGTGCATGAGGGGCAGTCGCATCCGCCACAGGTGATCGGCTCGACCGAGTGGCAATATGGCGAGACCGTCATGGTCGAGCGCTACATCCATGGGCGCGAATTGACCTGCGCGGTGATGGGCGATGTGGCGCTCGGCGTCTGCGAGATCATTCCGACCGGGCATTCCTTCTACGACTACGATTCAAAATACGTGCCCGGCGGGTCAAAACACGAAATCCCTGCTAAAATTTCACCGAATATTTACCAAAAAATACAGACACTGGCCCTCAAGGCTCATCTTGCCATTGGTTGCCGGGGCGTCTCCCGATCGGACTTCCGTTACGACGACCGTCATTCCGAAAACGGCGAGATTGTCTGGCTCGAGGTCAACACTCAGCCGGGCATGACGCCGACGTCTCTGGTGCCCGAAATCGCCGCGCAAGCGGGACACTCGTTCGGCGATTTGTTGAGTTGGATGGTGGAGGACGCTTCGTGTCTGCGTTGAGGTGGGGACAGGATAATGGCGGCAACGCGGCTGGTCCCGCGCTGTTCGGCGTGCCGCTGTCGTTCGACCGTTTCGTCTTGCCGCGTCAGCTTCGCCGGCCGGTGCGTGTGCTGGCGCGCCTCTGTGGCGGCGAGTATGAGGCGCCGCGCTTTTCGGCGGCGATCCTTTCCGCTGCGCTCATCGCTTCGAGCAGTGCCTATGGCGCCTTTCTTGGCGGCTACTCCGACACTGTCGTGCAGGGCATCACGGCCCGCACCGGCTTTGCCGTCGACCAGATCAAGGTGGTCGGTAACCGTCAGACGTCCGAGATCGATGTGCTCGACCGGCTCGGTCTCGACGGCTGGACGTCACTGATCGGCTTCGATGCCGAGGCTGCGCGCGAGCGCATCGCGACGCTGCCCTGGGTCGAGGGTGCGGCTGTGCGCAAAATCTACCCTCACACGCTGGAAGTGCGCATCGAGGAGCGCGAGCCCTTCGCGCTCTGGCAGCAGGGCACTTCGGTTTCAGTGATCGAGCGGTCCGGCGAGGTGATCGCGCCGTTCTCGGGCGGCAAGCAGGCGCTGCTCCCGCTGATCATCGGTAGCGGCGCGCCGGCCATGGCGCCGGCCTTCCTCGACAAGATCAAGCGCTATCCAGAGCTTGCGGCGCGGGTCAAAGGGTATATCCGTGTCGGCGAGCGCCGCTGGGACCTGAGGCTTGAGAATGGTATCACGATCAAGCTCCCGGAAGACGACGAGGACCAGGCGATCGCCGAGCTCGTCAAGATCGACCATGACAATGGGCTTTTGACGCGCGACATCGCGGCCGTCGATATGCGGCTCCCCGACCGGCTCGTCGTGGAACTCTCGCCGGAGGCGGCCACGCAGCGCGAAGCCGCGCTCAGCGACAAGCCGAAGAGCCTGGCCAAGCGCAAGATGGGGACGAAGATATGAGCTGGCTTGGCGGCAGCGGTGATCAATCCTCGCGCCGGTCGGGCACGCTCACGGTGCTCGATGTCGGCTCCAGCAAGGTTTGCTGCGTTGTGGCGAAGCTGAAACCCAACGAGGACGGCAAGCTTCTGCGCGGACGTTCGCATCGTATCCAGGTGATCGGCATCGGCCACCAGAAGTCGCAGGGCGTGAAGTCCGGCGTCGTGGTCGATCTCGATCGCGCTGAGCATGCCATCCGGCTTGCCGTCGACGCGGCTGAGCGTATGGCTGGGCTCACGGTCGATTCCCTCATCGTCAACATGACGGCGGGCCGGCTGAAGAGCGAAGCCTTTTCAGCGACCATCAACCTCGGTGGTCATCAGGTCGAGGAAGTCGATATCAAGCGGGTGCTCGCCGCCGGCGCCAAGCAGGCGCTCAGGGCCGAGCGCGAGGTGATCCATTCCCTGCCGGTCGGCTTCTCGCTCGACGGCGAGCGCGGCATGCGCGACCCGCGCGGCATGGTGGGTGATGCGCTCGGCGTCGAGATGCATGTGCTGACGGGCGACGCCGCGCCGATGCGCAATCTCGAGCTTTGCATCAACCGCTCGCATCTGTCGGTCGAGCGCATGGTGGCGACGCCCTATGCCAGCGGGCTTGCCTCGCTGGTGGACGACGAACTCGAAATGGGCGCCGCCTGCATCGACATGGGCGGCGGCACGACGACCATCTCGGTCTTCTCGGAAGGCAAGTTCATCCATGGCGACGCCATCGCCATCGGCGGCAACCACGTTACGCTCGACATGGCCAAGGGCCTGTCGACCTCGCTCGATGCCGCGGAGCGGCTGAAGGTGATGCATGGCTCGGCGCTGCCTGGAAGCGCCGACGACCGCGACCTCGTCTCGATCCAGCCGATCGGCGAGGAAGGCGATGTGCCGCTGCAGATCCCGCGCTCGGTGATGACGCGCATCATTCGTGCGCGCATCGACGAGACGCTCGAGCTTTTGCGCGACCGACTGAACAAATCCGGCTACGGCAATGCCGTCGGCAAGCGCGTCGTGCTCACCGGAGGCGCCAGCCAGCTCGCCGGTCTGCCGGAAGCGGCGCGCCGCATTCTCGGGCGCAATGTGCGCATCGGCCGTCCGCTGGGCGTGGCCGGTCTGCCGGAAGCGGCCAAGGGACCAGCGTTCTCGACGCCGGTCGGATTGATGATCTACCCGCAGATGGCGAGCTTCGAAAGCCATTCGGCGAAAGGACTTTCCGGTTTCAGGATGACCGGAACGGGCGGAAGACTGCATCGCATGAGTCAGTGGTTGAGAGACAGTTTTTAATTTGACGGGGACAGCCCCATAGGCGGCCGCAGCGGCGAAGCGGCGGGAAAGGCAAAGGACGGAGACAATGACCATCAATCTGCAAAAGCCGGACATCACCGAGCTTAAGCCACGCATCACCGTCTTCGGTGTCGGCGGCGGCGGCGGCAATGCGGTCAACAACATGATCACAGCCGGGCTGCGCGGCGTCGAGTTCGTGGTTGCCAATACGGACGCTCAGGCGCTGACGATGTCGAAGGCCGAGCGGCTGATCCAGCTTGGCGCGCATGTCACCGAAGGCCTGGGCGCCGGCTCGCAGCCGGAAGTTGGCCGCGCGGCGGCGGAAGAGTGCATCGACGAGATCATCGATCATCTGTCCAACACCCATATGTGCTTCGTCACCGCCGGCATGGGCGGCGGCACCGGCACGGGTGCCGCTCCGGTCGTTGCCCGCGCGGCACGCGAGAAGGGCATCCTCACGGTCGGCGTCGTCACCAAGCCGTTCCATTTCGAGGGCCAGCGCCGCATGAAGACGGCCGACATGGGCATCGAGGAACTGCAGAAATGCGTCGACACCCTGATCGTCATCCCCAACCAGAACCTGTTCCGGCTGGCCAATGACAAGACCACCTTCGCCGATGCCTTCGCCATGGCCGACCAGGTGCTTTACTCTGGTGTCGCCTGCATCACCGACCTGATGGTCAAGGAAGGCCTGATCAATCTCGACTTTGCCGACGTGCGCTCGGTGATGCGCGAGATGGGCAAGGCGATGATGGGCACCGGCGAAGCTTCGGGCGAGGGGCGCGCGATGGCCGCCGCCGAGGCCGCGATCGCCAACCCGCTGCTCGACGAGACCTCGATGAAGGGCGCCAAGGGCCTGCTGATCTCGATCACCGGCGGCCGCGACCTCACGCTGTTCGAGGTGGACGAGGCAGCGACCCGCATCCGCGAGGAGGTCGACCAGGACGCCAACATCATCCTGGGCGCTACCTTCGACGAGGAACTGGAGGGCGTGATCCGCGTGTCGGTCGTCGCCACCGGCATCGACAAGTCGGCCGCCGAAATCGCCGCGGCGCCGATCTCGATCCGCGCGCCGCAGAAGCCGGCCGCCCGCCCGGCGGCGGCTCCGGTCGCCGAAATCCGCCCCGCTCCGGTTCAGCCGCAGGCCTATGAGCCGCGTGCGGCCGACCCGGTCGCCGAGGCGATCCAGCTTGCCGAGGCAAACGCAGCCGCAATGGCGCAGCCGCGCCCCGCGCCAGTCGACGACTTCCGGCCACAGAGCAAGATCTTCCAGGCCCCGCCGGCACAGCCGCAACCGCAGCCGCAACCCGTGATGCAGCCTCAGGTCATGCAGCAGACCGCGCCGCAGCGCGAGATGCCGCAGCCGGTGGCTGCCGCTCCGCAGCGCATGCCGCGCGTGGAGGATTTCCCGCCGGTGGTAAGGGCTGAGGTCGAAGCCAAGGCCCGCCCGGCGGACCATGAGAACAGCGGTCCGATGGGGCTGATCAAGCGGCTGACCAACGGCCTCACCCGCCGCGAGGAAGAGCCGGCCCGGCTCCAGCCGGCGCAGCCGCGCGAACCGAAGCTGCGCCAGGCTGCGCCCGAGATGCGCCGCCTCGCCAGCCAGGATCCTGCGCTCTACGCGCCGCGCCGCGGGCAGCTCGACGACCAAGGCCGGCTGACGCCGCAGCCCCGCACGGTCCAGGAAGACGACCAACTGGAAATCCCGGCCTTCCTGCGCCGCCAGGCCAACTGAGCAATACGGCGAACCGCCGATCGTTATACAGCGAGCGCTGTTCGTTAACGATATATAACGGTTGTTAACAGGCGGACGAGAAATCGTCTGCCTGTTGTTTTTGCAAAAATCATTAAAAACAATGGCTTATGATCTGTTTCTGACGCACTGTCGCGGTTACAAGGGGTAAGAAACCGTGATTTGGAGTCTCTAGGGTGGGCCATTATCTTCGCCACGGACTAAAGTCGGTTTGCCGGGATTCGGGGAGTAGCCCTGCCTGCCGATCATACAGAGCCGCATGCTCTTGCTTATTTTGCCGCATTCCATGCGAGCGTCAGGGGATCACCTGGCTGCAAGATACCCAAGGCCGATGAAGCGGACGCAGGCATTTGGGCGTATGGGGTTACTCTTGCACGATTATCAGACGACAGTGAAATCGCGCGCGACGCTGGACGGCGTCGGCGTCCATAGCGGCAAGACCGTCACCGTTCATTTCCTGCCCGCCGACGCCGATACGGGTATTGTCTTCCATCTTTCGAACGGCGGCGAAACCCGCGAACTCCGCGCCCTGGTAGCGGAAGTGGGCGCCACCGATCTTTGCACCATGCTCGGCGATCCGGCCGGCGCGCATATCGGCACCGTCGAGCATCTGATGGCCACGGTGTTCGGCCTCGGCATCGACAATCTCATCATCGAGATCGACGGCTCGGAAGTCCCCATTCTCGACGGCAGCGCCATGGCGTTCGTCGAAGCTTTCGACCAGGCGGGCATCGAGACGCTGGCGGTGAAGCGTCGCTATATCCGCGTCGTCAAGCCGGTGCGCGTGGAAGCCGGCGCATCCTGGGCTGAATTCCGTCCCTATGACGGCACGCGGTTCGAGGTCGAGATCGATTTCGAGAGCCCGGCGATCGGCCGCCAGCAATTCGCTTCAGACATCAACCCCGATATCTTCCGCCGCGACATAGCGCGGGCGCGGACCTTTGGCTTCATGAAGGACGTCGAGAGGCTTTGGGCCGCCGGCTACGCGCTCGGCTCGTCGCTCGAAAACTCGCTGGTCATAGGCGACGACAACCGCGTCATCAATGTCGGCGGGTTGCGCTACCCCAACGAGTTCGCCCGCCACAAGACGCTCGATGCGATGGGCGATCTGGCGCTGGCCGGTGCGCGCTTCATCGGCTGCTTCCGTTCCTATCGCGGCGGCCACCGGATGAACGCGTCCGCGTTGCGCCGGCTGCTTTCCGACCACACGGCCTTCGAGATCGTCGAGACCCGGCGCCGCGAGCGCGGCCGCGTCGCCGAGATGATCGCCGTCAGCCGGCCGGTCTACGCACCTTGGGTGATCTGATTCTTAACCGTTTTCTGGCTTTGTAGTCAGGCTTGTGTTGCGCGATTGCATCACGAATCGCTGAAATTGCACAACCTCGGTCGCAGCGACAGGCCGCCACAAAAATGTGCGATTGGCCGGACATAGCGTTGCCGGGCAAGGGGATAATGGTTTATGGCTTCGGCCCGGACCGAAACGACGCCGAAGGGGCGGAATCCAAACATGTTTTTTTCGCGAGTTGGTCAATCGGTAGCGCCGCGTCGGGGTGTTCTGCTAGCGCTGTCTGTGGTTGCTCCCGCGCTCGTTGTGTCAGCCTGCACGTCGGACAAGAAGGACATCAACCTGGCGACCTATGTCGATCAGACCGAGCCGGCCGACGTCCTCTACAACCAGGGCCTCGCCAACATGAATGCCGGCCGCCTCGACGAGGCGAGCAAGAAGTTCGACGCCGTCGACCGCCAGCATCCCTATTCGGAATTCGCCCGCAAATCGATGGTGATGGGGGCTTTCGCCGATTACCGCGCCGGCAATTATGACGAGGCGATCGGCACCGCGAAGCGCTACCTGACGCTCTATCCGTCCACCGACGATGCCGCTTACGCCCAATACATCATCGGCCTGAGCTACTACCGCCAGATCAAGGACGTCACCCAGGACCAGAAGGAGGCGCGCCAGACCATCCAGACCATGCAGGATCTGGTGACGCGTTGGCCGAACTCCGAATATGTCGGCGACGCCAAGGACAAGATCCGCTTCGCCACTGACCAACTCGCCGGCAAGGAGATGCAGGTCGGCCGCTACTATCTCGAGCGCCGCGAATACATCGCCGCCGTGAAGCGCTTCCGCACCGTGGTCGAGAATTATTCCAACACCCGCCATGTCGAGGAGGCGCTCGCGCGCCTGACCGAGTCCTATTATGCCATGGGCCTGACCTCGGAAGCGCAGACGGCCGCGGCGGTGCTCGGCACCAATTATCCGGACAGCCAGTGGTACAAGGATTCCTACAAGCTCCTGCAGAGCAACGGGCTTCAGCCGCGCGAGAATGCCGGATCGTGGATCTCCAAGGCCGGGAAGCTGATCACCGGCGCCTGAAGCTTGCGATGCTGTCCAGACTGTCGATCCGCGATATCGTCCTGATCGAGAAGCTGGACATCGACTTCCTGCCTGGGCTTTCGGTGCTGACCGGCGAAACCGGCGCCGGCAAATCCATCCTGCTGGATGCCTTGTCGCTGGCGCTCGGCGCGCGCGGCGATGCGTCGCTCGTGCGCCATGGCGCCGCGCAAGGTCAGGTCATCGCCGTGTTCGACGTTCCGCGCAACCACCCGGCCCGTGCGCTACTTGCCGAAAACGACATCGAGGACGATGGCGACATCATCCTGCGCCGTGTGCAGACCGGTGACGGTCGCACCCGCGTCTTCGTCAACGACCAGCCCTCCAGCGTTACCCTGATGCGCGATGTCGGCCGCGCGCTGGTCGAGATCCACGGCCAGCATGACGAGCGCGCTCTGGTCGATCCCGGCGCGCATCGCGAATTGCTGGACAATTTCGGCGGCCATCTGGGCGCCGTGCGCGGCACGGGCGAAGCCTGGCGCTACTGGCGAAACTGCGAGCAGGAGCTTTCCCGCCATCGCGCCAAGGTCGAGGCGGCAGCGCGCGAGGCCGATTACCTGCGCGCTTCCGTCGCCGAGCTCGCGAAACTCGATCCGCAGCCGGGCGAGGAGACGGAACTTGCGGAACTGCGCGCGCAGATGATGCGGGTCGAAAAGATCGCCGCCGAGATCCACGACGCGCAGGATGTCCTGTCGGGGCCTTCGTCGCCCTTGCCGCAGCTTGCCAGCCTGTTGCGCCGGCTGCAGCGCAAGTCGGGCGAAGCGCCGGGCCTGCTCGACGATGTGGTGAAATCGCTCGACGAGGCGATGATCTCGCTCGATGCGGCACAGTCCGGCGTGGAAGCTGCGCTTCGCGCCACCGAATATGATCCGCAGCGCCTGGAGAAAGCGGAAGAGCGCCTGTTTGCGCTGCGCGCCGCTTCGCGCAAGCATAGTGTCGCGGTCGACGATCTGGCACAGCTGCGCGATACGATGGTGGCCGATCTTGCCGATCTCGATGCCGGTGAGGAGCGGCTGGATGCGCTGGAAAGGCAGGCCGCCGCGGCGCGCGAGGCCTACGATATTTCCGCGGCCCAGCTTTCCTCGCTGCGCCAGGCGGCGGCATCGGGCTTGACCAAAGCGGTGATGGCCGAATTGCCAGCGCTGAAGCTCGAACGGGCCGAGTTCATCGTCGAGATGGGAAGCGACGCTGAAAAGCGCATGGAAGAGGGCATCGACCAGGTCGAATTCTGGGTGCGGACCAATCCGGGCACCAGACCGGGGCCGATGATGAAGGTCGCCTCCGGCGGCGAGCTGTCACGCTTCCTGCTGGCTTTGAAGGTGGCGCTGGCCGATCGCGGCTCGGCGCCGACCCTGGTTTTCGACGAAATCGACACCGGCGTCGGCGGCGCGGTTGCTGACGCCATCGGCCAGCGGCTGGCGCGGCTGTCGAAGCGTGTGCAGGTGCTTTCGGTGACGCACGCGCCACAGGTTGCGGCACGCGCCGCGACGCATTTCCTTATCTCCAAATCCGGCGGCAAGGACCGTGTCGCCACCGGCATCGCCGAAATGGACCGCGCCGCGCGTCAGGAAGAGATCGCGCGCATGCTGGCCGGCGCCATCATCACCGACGAAGCGCGCGCCGCTGCCGACAGGTTGCTGCGCGAGAACACGGCCGCCGCCTAAGATGTGCTGATATTCGGGTGAGGCCGGTCTGCGAACGGTGGTTTCCTGCGCTTCCGGTGCTCACCTGCCTCGAGTACGCTCCGCGCCGGTTCTCGGGAAAACCATCCTTCTCGACTCGGCCTGACCCGAATCTCAACAGATCCTTGGAGCTTGGTTCTCCCAGCCTGCAGCTTGAGTCAGCAGATGGCTGCATCCCGCTGTTCAGCAATGATTTTTGCGCAAGGCGACTTCATGCCGGCGAATCCTGATTTATAGTGGCCCGCCATAATTCGAGGACCGCGTTTCATGTCGGAAAAACCAGTCGAATCGCTGAGCGAAGGGGAGGCCGCGAGGGAGCTGAAGCGGCTCGCGGCGGAGATTGCCGAGCACGACCGGCGCTATCACACCGAGGACGCGCCGACGATCTCGGATGCCGAATATGACGCGCTGGCGCGGCGCAACCTCGCGATCGAGGAGCGCTTCCCGGATCTCGTGCGCGAGGATTCGCCGTCCCGCCGGGTCGGCGCGCCACCGGCCGAGGGCTTTGCCAAGGTGCGGCACGCGGTGCCGATGCTCAGCCTCGCCAAGGCCTATACCGACCAGGACGTCGCCGATTTCATCGAACGCGGAAGGCGCTTCTTCGACCGCGACAAAGACCTCGACATCGCTTTCACCGCCGAACCGAAGATCGACGGGCTGTCGGCCTCGCTGCGCTACGAGAACGGCCTGTTCGTGCAGGGCGCGACGCGCGGCGACGGCGCGGTCGGCGAAGACATTACCGCCAATCTCAAGACCATTGCCGACATCCCGAAGGAGCTGCAGGGCTCGGGCTGGCCGGAGGTCATCGAAATCCGCGGCGAAGTCTATATGACCTATGCCGAATTCGAGGCGCTGAAGCAGCGCTCGGCGGCGGTCGGCGGCCAGGATTACGTCAATCCGCGCAACACGGCGGCCGGATCGCTGCGCCAGAAGGATCCGTCGGTCACCGCAAGCCGCAATCTCAAATTCTTCGCTTATGCCTGGGGCTATACGACGGCGGATCCTGCCCCGACCCAGTATGATTCGGTTCAGAAATTCAGGGAGTGGGGCTTCAAGGTCAGCCCGCTGATGGTGCGGGCGAAATCGATCGAGGAGCTCATCGCGCAGTATCATCGGATCGAGGAGCTGCGTTCCTCGCTCGGCTACGACATAGACGGCGTCGTCTACAAGGTCGACCAGCTCGAGCTGCAGCGCCGCTGGGGTTTCGTCACCGGCGAGCCGCGCTGGGCGGTCGCGCACAAATTCCCGGCCGAGCAGGCGATGACCACGGTCGAGAAGATCGACATCCAGGTCGGCCGCACCGGCACGCTGGCGCCCGTGGCGCGGCTGGCGCCGGTAACGGTCGGCGGCGTGGTGGTCGAGAACGTCACGCTGCACAATGAGGACTACATCAAGGGTTTCGACAGCAACGGCCAGCCGATCCGCGACGGCATCGACGTGCGCATCGGCGACACGGTGGTCATCCAGCGGGCAGGGGACGTCATCCCGCAGATCGTCAGCGTCGTCATCGACAAGCGGCCTGCAGGCGCGGTTCCTTACCAATTTCCGCATACCTGCCCGGTCTGCGGCTCGCAGGCGACGCGCGAGATCAACGAGAAGACCGGCAAGGAGGATTCGCGCCGGCGCTGCACCGGCGAGCTGATCTGCGCCGCCCAGGCCGTGGAGGGGTTGCGCCATTTCGTGTCGCGTGGCGCGATGGATATCGAGGGCCTGGGCGCCGAGAACATCGACCTCTTCTTCAACTCCGGGCTGGTCAAGACCGCCGCCGACATCTTCACACTGAAGGATCGTCGCCCGGCCGTCACCAAGGCGCTGGCCGAGCGGCGCGAGGAGCAGGCGCGGCTGCGCGAGCAAGCGTCAGGCAAGACACGCAAGAATGTGCGCAGCGTTGAGGAGCGCAACTATGAGGGGCTCGACAAATTGTTCGCGGCGATCGACGCTCGGCGCGAGCCCGAACTCGACCGGTTCATCTTCGCGCTCGGCATCCGCCACATCGGCGAGACGACGGCGGCCGTGCTTGCCCGCCAGTTCTCGACCATCGAAGAGCTGATCCGCGTGGGCAAGGAGGCGGCAAAGGCGGAGGATCCGCACAGCGTCTTCCCATCGATCAACGGCATCGGCGACACGGTGATCAACGCGCTGCGCGACTTTTTCGGCAATGAGCGCAACGATGACGTGCTGGATGCCCTGCTCGCGCAAGTCCACCCCAAACCCTATGTCATGGAAATCTCGGCTGCCAGCGAAGTCTCCGGCAAGACGGTGGTGTTCACCGGCACGCTGGAAAAGATGACGCGTTCGGAAGCCAAGGCGATGGCGGAGCGGCTCGGCGCCAAGGTGGCTGGCTCGGTTTCGGCCAAGACCGACCTGGTGGTGGCGGGGCCCGGCGCCGGCTCAAAGCTGAAAGTTGCAAGCGAGCTCGGCATCGAGGTCATCGACGAGGACACCTGGCTGCAGCGCATCGGCAGGGCCGGCTGATGACAGGCGCGTTCAAGGGATTTGGGCAGAAGGCCATCCCGTTCCTGAAGGCGCTCGACTTCCACCAGAGCCGCGAATGGTTCCAGGAGAACCGGGACCTCTACGAAAGCGAGCTGCACGAGCCGTTCTGCGATCTGGTCGAGACGCTTACCACGCGTTTCGAGGTGGCGAAGCTCGGCTTGCGCGGCGACCGAAAGAGGTCGCTGTTCCGGATCAATCGCGACGTGCGCTTCTCAAAGGACAAGCGACCCTACAACCGGCATCTGTCGGCGATCCTCTCGCCGGACGGCACCAAGATGGAGCAGGGCGTCTTCTACGTACATATCGGGCTCGAGCGCTGCTTCGCCGGCGTTGCCTGGTGGCAGCCGGCGCCCGAACTGCTGCAGGCGATGCGCAAAGCGATCGTGACCAAGCCGGCCGCGTTCCGCGCCATGGTCTCGTCGCTCACCAAAGCCGGGCTGGAACTCGATGCGGAAGATCGCCTGAAGCGGGCGCCGCGCGGCTTCGAGGACGTCAGTGACGAGGATCTCGCCCAGGCGGTGCGGAACCGGCATTTCGTGGTCCGGCATGACATCGATCCGGCGACGATCCATTCGCCGGCGCTCGTCGACGGTCTCGTCGACTTCGCGCTTTGCGCAAAGCCGCTGCTCGACTGGGGCAGAGCGATCCAGGGGACGGCAGTCAAGTCCTGACGGTCGCGATCAGTTCCGCTGATCGCTGGGTCAAGCGAATTGGTGTGACATTGAGGGCGACGCTCCCTAAATCAAGCCGCACTTGAAGCGCGTCGCGCTGAACGGATTCAGGCGACGCGCTTCAAGTCTGTTTGTTGATGCATGCCGCTGTCCCAGAACCGCTGCGCACTTCTGGGCGACATGCGTTAGGAGCGGCTTGATGACGGCGGAAGCAATCTCTGAGAGCAGGGCTGGCGGCGATTTCTGGGATGGCGTGCGATTGTCGATGCCGGTCGTGGTCGCCTCGGCGCCGTTCGCCATCCTGTTCGGCGCGATCGCCGCCGACAATGGTTTTTCGGTGCTGGAGGCGTTCCTGATGAGCGCCATGATCTATGGCGGCGCGAGCCAAATGGTCGGCATCGAGCTGTTCGGCCAGCATGTCGCGCCATGGCTGATCGTGCTGTCGATCTTCGCGGTGAATTTCCGCCATGTGCTCTACTCGGCCGGCATCGGCCGGCGCATCGCGCATTGGCCGCTGCTGCAGCAGGCGCTGGGCTATTTCATCCTGACCGACCCGCAATTTGCCGTGGCCGAGGCGAGGGCCGTGTCGGGCAAGCCGGTCGGGTTCGTCTGGTATCTTGGACTTGGCTTGCCGGTCTACGTGTTCTGGGTAATCGAAAGCGGGCTGGGCGCGGTGTTCGGCAAGCTCGTTCCGGATACCCATGCGCTGGGGATCGATTTCCTGCTGCCGATCTATTTCCTCGGCCTTGTCCTTGGTTTCCGCAAGCGGCCGCTCTGGCTGCCGGTGGTCGCCGCTAGCGCGGCCGCATCGATCATCGCCTACAAGACGGTCGGCTCTCCCTGGCATGTCTCGATCGGCGCGATCGCCGGCGTGCTGCTGGCGGTGATCCTGCCTCCGCATCACAGCGGAATAGGAGAGCGGCAGTGAGCACGACTTTCTGGATCATCATCGCCGGCGCGATCGCCACCTATCTGACCCGTGTCGGCGGCCACCTCGTCATCTCGCGCTTCGAGAATATTCATCCCCGCGTCGAGGCGGGGCTGAACGCCGTGCCGGCCGCGGTTTTGACGACGCTGGTCGCGCCGGCAGTCCTTGGCGCCGGGCCCGCCGAATGGGCGGCGCTGGTGGTCACTGCCTTGGTGTCGCTGCGCGGCGGGTTGATGTCGATGTTCCTGGCGGGAGCGGCGGTGCTGATCATCGCGCGGCAGTTTGTGGGCTGATCTCGCCGATCTTTCCGTTTTCAAACGTTGGCGCTGCCCCTCATTGCCCTGCCGGGCATTTCTCCCCTTGAACGGGGAGAAATGAGCTAATCTCAGATCTTCGCGTCGTGCTGCAGCGGGGCGGTGGCTTTCGCCAGCCAGGCCAGCGTCTCGCCGTCGACCATCGGGCCGATCTCGGCCAGCACCCATGCATGATACCGGTCGAGCCAGTGCAACTCATCGCGCGTCAGAAGATCGGTGCGGATGAGCCGCTTGTCGATCGGCGCCAGTGTCAGCGTTTCGAAGCCATGCATGGCGATGTCGCCGCCTTCGATCTGTTCCGTCGGCGTGACCAGGATCAGGTTCTCGATACGGATGCCGTAGGCGCCTTCCTTGTAGTAGCCCGGCTCGTTGGACAGCATCATGCCGGCCAGCAATTTCTCGGTGCCCGTACGGGCGATGCGCTGCGGGCCCTCATGCACGGCAAGGTAGGAGCCGACGCCGTGGCCGGTGCCGTGGGCGAAGTCGCAGCCATGCTTCCACAGCGCCATGCGGGCGACGGCGTCGATTTCCGAGCCGCGCGTGCCGGCGGGGAAGCGCAGCGTCGAAATGCCGATCATGCCCTTCAGCACGAGTGTGAAGCGCTCGCGCATCTCCTGCGTCGGCTCACCGATCGGCACGGTGCGGGTGATGTCCGTGGTGCCGTCCTGATACTGGCCGCCGGAATCAAGCAGGAACAGCTCGCCGCTTTCCAATTTCCGGCTGGTGGCGTGTGAGACGCGGTAATGCATGATCGCGCCATTCGGGCCGGCGCCTGAAATGGTGTCGAAGGAGACGTCGCGCAGCGGCATCTGGGTTTCCTCGCCGGTCTGCCGGCGCACTTCCTCCAGCTTGGTGACGACGGCGATTTCGTCGAGCGTGCCGGGCTTCTGGCGGTCGAGCCAGCACAGCAGCTTGGCGATCGCTGCGCCATCACGGCGATGCGCGGCACGGCTGCCGGCGATCTCCGCCTGGTTCTTGGTCGCGCGGGGAATACGCGCCGGGTCAGCCGCCAAAACGACAGTGCCGCCATTGTCCTCGGTCAGCATCCGCAGCTTTTCCGCCGCCAGCACTGGATCCAGCGCGATCCTGGCGCCGTTCTTGGCCAGCTCGACGATGGCGCTTTCGAACTCGCCCGGATCACGCAGATCGGCAAGCTGGGTGAGATAGGCCGCGACCTGGCGCGGGAATTTGCGCTGGTCCATGAAGAGCTGATGCTTGCCGTCGGCGGAGAGGATGGCAAAGCCGAGCGCAAGGGGTGTATGCGGCACGTCGCCGCCGCGGATGTTGAAGGACCAGGCGATGGAAGAAGGGTCGGTCAGCGCTGCGTGGGTGGCGCCGTCCTTCTGGATGGCGCTTGCCAGCCGCACAAGCTTGTCCTTGGCGAGCTCACCGGCAAAATTGAGCTCTTGCAATTCCACCGGTGCCCGCGGCGGTTCGGGCTGGTCTTTCCAGATGATGTCGATGGGGTTCCTGTCGAGCGGCACCAAGGTCGCGCCGGATTGCTCGGCCGATGCCTTGAGGGCCTTGATCTCGCCGATCGTATGCAGCCAGGGATCGAAGCCGAGCCTTGCGCCCTTGCCGAGATTGTCCTTGATCCAGCTGGCCGGCGGATTGTCGATGAGGCTTTCGATGGTGAAGATCGAAAGGTCGACCTCGTTTCGCACCTGCAGCGTGTAGCGGCCGTCGACGAAAATGAAGGCGCGGTCCCGCAGGATGATGGCGACGCCGGCCGAGCCGGAAAAGCCGGTCAGCCACTTCAACCGCGCCGAGCGGTCGGCGACATATTCGCCCTGGTGCTCGTCAGCGCGGGGAACGATGAAGCCATCCAAGCCATTGTCGGCCAGCCATTGGCGCAGCAGCGCCACGCGAGGCTTGCCGCCGGCCGGATCGCCTGCGGAATCAAAGGTCTGGAACATTTCAGGCATCTCCCTCGAATGGCTTGCGGCGAGCCTAATGCATGCCCTTCCAATCCGGAATCGATTTCAGCAGGGCCAGACAGTTGGATAGGTCAGGCTCAGCGCTTGAGATGGATGGTAACCCAGCCCTCGCGGTGCAGCGTGCGGACATGGCGGAAGGCTTGGCCGACATAGGCCGAGATCACCGCGTCGCGCTGCCGGTCGAGGATGCCGGAAAGCACCAGCGAGCCGCCGAGCCTGATATGCCGGGCCATCTCCGGCGCGAGCCGCATCAGCGGCCGGGCCAGGATGTTGGCGACGATGAGATCGAACGGCGCGCGCTTGGCGAAGATGTGGTTGTGGAAGCCCGGCGCCGTCACCGTTTCAACCAGCGCCTTCACATGGTTCAAGCGGGCATTGGCGGCGGCAACGCGGACGGCGACCGGATCGATGTCGGTCGCCAGCACCGGGATATGGGCGAGCCTGGCGAGCGCGATGGCAAGCACCGCGCTTCCCGTTCCGAGGTCCAGCGCGTTGCGCGGCCGCTCACGCAGTACCACCTGCTCCAGCATTTCGAGGCAGCCGGCAGTGGTGCCGTGATGGCCGGTGCCGAAGGCAAGGCCTGCCTCGATCTCGATGGCGAGATCGCCAGCGTGGCGCTTGGCGCGGTCGTGCGAGCCGTGGACGAGGAAGCGGCCGGCGCGGACCGGCTTCAGGCCTTCCAGCGAGCGGGACACCCAGTCGACGTCGGGAAGGACCTCGCGTTCGATGGCCCTCGGCAGACTGAGACCGGCGAGGATATCCCTGACCCGCGCCTCGACAGGATCGACGTTGCCATCGGTATAGAGCGACACTTCGTGGATGTCTTTCTCCTCGTCGAGCTCCAGCACGGCGATCGGCAGGCCGTCGTCCTCGAAGGCGGCGTCGAGCGCCGCGAAGATCCGGTCGGCCTCGACCTTGCTGGCGGTGAGGTGCAGCCTTGTCTGGCCCATCAGGTTTGCCCGCCGGCAGCCAGCCGCCTCAGCTTGGCGACGGCGGTGTCGGGGCTCTCGCCATAGGCGATGGTCCCGGCGAAATCGCCCTTGGCGTTGAGCAGCAGCACCGAGGCCGTATGGTCCATCGTGTAGTCGCCGTCGCCGGTGTCCACCTTCTTCCAATAGATGCCGAAGGCCTTGGCCATGGCATGCACCTTGTCCGGATCGCCGGTGATGCCGGTGATGCGGTCCGAGAAGTTGCTGACATAGGCGTTCATCGTCTCCGGCGTGTCGCGCTCCGGATCGACTGTGACGAAATAGGCGTTGAGGTTCTTGCCGCTGTCGCCCATCGTCTTTAGCCAGCCGGCCAGCTCGAACAGGGTCGTCGGGCAGACTTCCGGGCAATGTGTGAAGCCGAAGAACACGATGCTCGGGTGGCCCCTGAAGGCCGCTTCGGTGATCGGCGCGCCCTTCTGGTCGACCAGCGTGAAGGGCGCGCCGAAGGGCTCGCCACCATAATGGCCGCGGTACCAGTCGAATGTCAGCCAGCCGATGCCCGCCGCCATCAGGACAAGAATGCCGACCAGGATTGAACGCATCATCAGTGAAATGTCCGTCGTGATTGCTTTGGGCAAGCCAGTTTTGGCGACAGTCTTAACGGGTCGGTGCCGGGCACGCAAAGATGTCGCGTTGCCGCAAGCATAGATCCAGCCGGGAGCACAAACCCGCACCGGGCGGCTTGCAAACGCCACGATCCTGTCCCACCTGACATCGGCAAACGCCAACCCAGGAGGCAACCTTTGCGAAAACTGATCGGCGTGTTCGCCGCATGTCTTGCTCTTAGCGCCGGCGCGGCCATGGCCGACGAGGTGGGCAAAGTGGGTGTCGACTGGGTCGGCAACGACATCATGATCGACGCCATCAAGGATCCGAAAGTCGATGGCGTCACCTGCCATGTCGCCTATTTCGATCGCAGCATCATCGACCGGCTGCATAAGGGCAACTGGTTCGAGGATCCGTCCGATTCCTCGATCTCCTGCCGCCAGACCGGACCGATCACCATCGGCGACATCGACATGAGCGAGGGCGGCGAGGAGGTGTTCAAGCAGGGCCTCAGCCTGATCTGGAAAAAGCAGGTGGTAAACCGCATCTACGACAAGAAGAACGAGACGCTGATCTATCTTTCGCATTCGCGCCAGGTGCAGAACGGCTCGGCGAAGATGTCGGTCACGACCGTGCCGCTTTACGGCCAGAATGTGGTGTGGACCAAGGGCAAGCCGCAATAGCCTCTCGAGACAGGCTCGGCCGGGGACAGGTCGCGCTTGCGGGGCCGTCCCCGCCGGCGTAAAGCCGCTTCATGGACCGTCCTGAAAATCTCGTCCTCAAGGACTCCGAGCCGCGCATCCATCCGACCGCGGAGCTGAAGGCGTGCAAGCTCGGCCGCTATGCCTCGATCGGCGAGCGGGTGATCCTGCGCGAGGTGAGCGTCGGCGACTTCTCCTATTTCGAACGTCATTGCGAGGCGATCTACACGACGATCGGCAAGTTCTGCTCGATCGCCGCAAACAGCCGCATCAACGCGCTCGAACACCCGATCGAGCGGCTGACGCAGCACAAGGTCAGCTACAGGCCGAACGAGTATTTCCGCTGGCTGGGCGTCGACGCTGAATTTCGCGCGCGCCGGCAAGCCAAATCGGTCAGTGTCGGCCACGATGTCTGGATTGGCCATGGCGCCGTCGTCATGCCGGGCGTTGCGATCGGCAACGGCGCGGTTATCGGCGCCAATGCCGTGGTGACGCGTGACGTCGCGCCCTACGCGATCGTCGCCGGCGTTCCGGCGAATCCCTTGCGCGAACGCTTCTCAGCGGCAGTCGCGGCGCGTGTTGAGGCCCTGGCCTGGTGGGACTGGGCGCCGGAGAGACTGGCGAGTGCAATCCCCGACATGCAGGCCTTGCCGATCGAGGCCTTCCTCGATCGCTGGGAAGGCAATACTGACTGATACACAAAGAACGCCGTCAGCAGGCATGACGGCGCTGTCTGGATGTTACGCTTCTGTCGGGGGTGGGTGCCCCTTCCGCCATGCGGGGTGGCGCGGCGGAAAGGGGCTGGAGGCAAACCGCCGTGGGGCGGAAGGAACAGGCTCTCTTGCCTGCACCGGCACTATCGCAAGCAAAAACCGATAAGGCGTTTCTTCACGCGCCTGCGCTTCTGGCGTGTGTCTGATTGCGGCCGCGTGTAGGCACCAAAATTCACACCCTTGGAACCTGAGGCGGCGGCAGCTTGTTTCTCCGCAGATGCTCTTGAATCTACTGTTTTCGAAGGACTTGCATGATCGAGAGAACTTTTAGCAAGGTAGCCAATTGGGTTGCGCATCTGGCCGGCCTGCCGTGGACTTTCGTCATCTGTGTGCTGATCGTGGTCGTATGGGCGGCAAGCGGCCCGATCTTTGGGTTCTCGGACACCTGGCAGCTGGTCATCAACACCGGCACCACCATCGTCACCTTCCTGATGGTGTTCCTGATCCAAAACACGCAGAACCGCGACGGCGCGGCGATACAGGCCAAGTTGGACGAGCTGATCAGGGTCAGCCGCGCCCAAAATCAATTCATCGGCATCGAGCACCTCACGGAATCCGAGGTCGAGGAGATCCGCTCCAAATGCGAGGCGGCTGCAGAACGCCATGACCGCAAGATCGCCGAAACGGCCGCCAACAAGGCCGTGGCCAGAAAGAACGGGGGCAGACAAGCGCCCAAGACCACGCACGCGGCCGCAAAGAAGCCTGCGGCCGGGAAGAACGCCTCCAGGAAGAAGGCGGCGGCTTAAGAGGTCGTCAGCGGTCCATGAAGGCCGCGAAGGCGTCCTTGTGATCGGGATGCCAGCGAGACAGGGCAGGGCGGTTCTCGATGATGTCGCCGATCGCCCAGGCCATGCGCTTTTCATCCGTCGCCCGCGCCACCTCATTGTCGGGGCACAGGATGTAGAAATCGTCCTCGATCAGCGATGCCAGCATGAAATCGATCACCTGCTCGCCGGTCCAGGCGCCGGCAGGCTTTTCCGTCGCGCCCTCGGTCAGCCCCGTATAGGTGAAGCCGGGGATCAGCAGATGCGCCGACACCTTCGGGGCAGGCTCGTTGCGGAGCGCGTGCGCCAGCCCTTCGGTAAACGTCTTCACGCCGGCCTTGGAGACGTTGTAGGCGAGATTGCCTGGCGGCGTGGTGATGCCCTGCTTGGAGCCGGTGTTGATGATGAGACCCGGCTTTCCAGCTGCGAGCATGCGCGGCGCAAAGGCTTCGACGCCATGCACCACGCCCCAGAAATTGATGTCGAGCAACCGCTTCCAGGCGTCGCGGTTCTCCCATGGCTTACCTGGATTATTGCCGACGCCGGCATTGTTCATCAGCACCGACACCGCACCGAAGGCGCCGTAAGCGAGCTCCGCCAGTCGGTCGACCTCTTCAGCCTTGGAGACGTCGGTTGGGACTGGAAGCACGGCATCTTCGCCAGCGATCGCGGCGACCGCCTCGCTTGCCTGGTCGAGGCGCACGCCGCCTATGTCGGCCAGCACCACCTTCATGCCCATCGCCGCGAACCTTTTCGCGGCGGCAAGGCCGATGCCGCTGGCGCCGCCGGTGATGACGGCAACGTTGCCAGGAGCGAAAGCGGGCAGGGCGGTCTGGACTTGGGCGTCGCTGGTCATGATTTCCATCCTTGTTCTGGTCGGGCGGAACTTAACGCCGGGCGGCGCCGAGGCAAGGCCGGTCGTGCCGAGACGGGCGGGAACGTCGTCAGCGGGTTGACGGCGATAGCCGCAACGGGTTGACCGGTGCCAGGGTCGACGCGCATGTTGCGCCGTAAAAGGAGTTCAGCATTGACCGATTGGATCGGAATTCTCAAGGAGCAGACCGTCAACGGCGATCAGATGGGCCGCGAAGTGCCAAAGATGCTCGCCAGTCCCGACATCAGTGAGGAGCAGGTGAAAACGCTGTTCGCGGCCCTCGAGCAACAAGCGGATTTCGCCGAGAAGTTGCGGCTTGCGCTGGAAAAGTTCGGCCATGACTTCCCGGTCATCAAAGCGGCCGAGCGACTGGAGGAGCGCTATGCCGACCTTGCCGCTTCTGCTGCCGAGAAGCTGAAGGCGATTCGGAAGTAGGTTCTACTTTTCGATCAGTCTCTCGAAGCGCTTGTCGGGCGCAAACCAGATCGCCGCCACAAGCACATAGATCGCCACGCTGATCCATTGGTTGAAAAAGCTGAGCAGGACGGCGGCGATGTAGAGCGCCAGCGAAATCTTGCCTTTCTCGTCGTGGCCGACGGCCTTGGCGAAGGTCGTGTCGGCGCCGTGCAGGTGGCGAAGCTTGATGACCAGAATGGTATAGGCGACGGCGCAAAGCACGAGGTCGATGCCATAGACGGCGACCGGAACCGGGGCGAAGTGGTTCTCTCCCATGAAGGCTGTGGTCACCGGCATCAGCGATAGCCAGAACAACAAGTTCAAATTGGCCCACAGCACGCGCCCGTCGACGCGCTGCACGGTGTGGAACATGTTGTGCAGGTTGTTCCAGTAGATGCCGACATTGATGAAGGAGAGCACATAGCAGAAGAAGACCGGCCACAGCGGGAAAAGGGCGGAAAAATCCTCGCCATGCGGCACCTTCAGCTCCAGCACCATGATGGTGATGATGATGGCGACGACGCCGTCGGTGAATGCCTCGACCCGTCCCTTGCCCATGATTCCTCCCTCGCTCTGAGTAGACGTTACGAGAGGATGCCGCGTCTGACCATCCTGCCACAACTGTCAGGAGGACATCCCGAAGGTTGGAACGACGCCATTAAATGGGCGTTGGGCCTGCAACCCTCGGAGGTCGCCATGACCAGCTACGCTCAAACCATGACGCGTGACCATGAGCTTGGCGGGAGGGCCGCGAAGGCCGCCGTCTCCGCCATGATCGCCGCGCTTTTTGCCGGCAGCACCGCGCTGACCCCGCTCTACGTGATCTACAAGCAGGCCTTCGGCTTCTCGCAGGTCACGCTGACGCTGGTTTATGCCGTCTACGTCGTCGGCAACCTAGCGGCGCTGTTGTTTTTCGGGCGGGTGTCGGATGTGATCGGCCGCCGTCCCGTCGCGCTCGCGGCGATGGGGATTGCCGTGGTCAGCGCGTTGTGTTTCCTCTTCGCCGAAAACCTCGCCTGGCTCGACATCGCCCGCACTCTGAGCGGACTCGGCATCGGCGTCGGCGCGGGGGCGGGCACCGCCTGGCTTGCTGAGCTGATCGAAGGCAAGGACAAGTCGCGCGCCGCTATCATCACCACCAGCACCAATTTCATCGGTCTTGGGGTCGGCGCGCTTATGTCGGGGCTGCTCGCCCAATATGCGCCTTGGCCGCTTAGGCTGACATTTGCCGTCTATCTCGTCCTGCTAGCGCTGGTGACCGTGCTGATCTGGCGCACGCAGGAAACGGTCTTCAGTCCGGGGCGGCTCTCCGACGTCTCGCTGCGACCACGACTTTCGGTGCCCGACAATATCCGCGCGCAATTCGTGGCGCCTGCGGTGACCGGTTTCGGCGCCATGGCCCTGGTCGGCTTCTATGCCGCGCTGGCGCCGAGCATTTTGGCGCAGCACCTGCACGTGACCAATCATGCCGAAGCCGGCGGGCTTTTTTTCGAATTGTCGATTGTGGCAGCCATCACCATCGTGGCCACTGCCTGGCTTGCTAGCCGCTCCACCATGCTCGCGGCGCTCGTCCTGATGATCCCGGCCGTGGCGCTCGTGGTGGCGGCGCAAATCTACGCCTCTATGGCGCTCATGATCGCGGCGACCGCGGTCTGCGGCGGGGCGACGGCGCTCGGCTATCGCGGCGGCCTGCAGGTGGTGAATCAGATCGCGCCGGCCGACCGTCGCGCGGAGGTGGTCTCAGTCTTCTTCATCTGCTGTTTCTGCGGCAACGCGCTGCCGGTGATCGGCATTGGCGTCCTGTCGAGCCTGGCCAACGCCAACGTGGCAAGCCTGGCCTTTGCCGGCATGATCATCGTCTTCTCGCTGGTGGCGCTTGGCTTCGGCGCCAAATACGCGCGGTAGTAGATCTCAACTGGCCGGTGTCTCAGGTGCAAGATTGGCACGCTGGCGCGGCACGCCTAGGCCCGTATCGGGCGGCTCGCCGGCGGCAGGCCGGCCCTCGATCATATGCGTGGTCCGCCAATGGCCGAAACGATAATAGGCGGCGGCTAGCAAAAGCGAGGCGATCGAGCCGGCCGGAAAGCTCCACCACAGCGCCTCCTGGCCGATGACGCTGCGCATGAAATAGGCAAAGCCGGTGCGGATGATCAACACCGAGATGATCAGGATGATGAGCGGCGGCATGACGGCGCCGGTGGCTCGCACCGTGGCAAACAAGACGATCGTGATGCCGAACAGGATGAACGACCAGGACGCCACCCTGTTGATATGGGCGGCAATGTCGATCGCGGTGCTGTCATTGCTGAGGAAGAGGCTGAGCACGGGGCGATCGAAGACGAAAAGCAGCGCCACCAGCGCGCCGGTCAGCACCAAATTGAAACCGATGCCCGAGGCCGCGACTTTGCCGATGCGGTCCCAGCGGCCGGCGCCGACATTCTGCGCCGCCATTGAGGAGACCGCCGCCCCGATCGCCAGCGCCGGCATCTGGATATAGGTCCAGAGTTGCGCGGCGATACCGTAAGCGGCGGCGACCTGCGACCCGTAGGAGTTGACGATGCCCATCACCGTCAATGCAGCGGCCGAGATGACGATCATCTGCAACCCCATCGGGATGCCCTTGAAGACGACGATGCGCAGCAGGGCCGGATCAGGCCGAAGCAGCGCGAGATCGACGCCTGCCAGCCGCAGCGGATGCTTTCGCGCATAGAGCACGATGAGAATGGCGATGACGCTGACCGTCTGACCTATGAGCGTCGATGTCGCCGAGCCGGCGATGCCGAGCTCTGGAAAGGGGCCGATGCCGCGGATCAGCAGCGGATTGAGCACGACGTCAAGCACGACCGCCAGCGCCATGAAGACGAACGGGGTTCGCGAGTCACCGGCGCCGCGCAGCACGGTCATGACGAAGGACAAGAGGTTCATCATAGGCACAGCCACGAAGATGATGCGCAGATAACTGCGCGCCAGCGGCAGGGCGTCCGCCGGCGTGCCGAGCCCGGTGAGGATGGCGTCGACCCAGATCCAGCCGCAGACGGCGAAGACGACCGAGACCAGGAAGAAGAAAGTGGCGCTGGTGCCGACGACGCGCTTCGCCTCGGGCAGGTCGCGGGCGCCGACCGACTGCGCGACCAGGATCGTCGCCGCCATGCCTATGCCGAACACGGTGCCGAGGATGAGGAACAGCACCAGATTGGCGTTGGAGGTGGCGGTCAGCGCCGCCTCGCCGAGGAAGCGGCCGACCCAGACTGCATTGATCGAGCCGTTGAGCGACTGCAGCACGTTGGAGCCCAGCACCGGCAGCGCGAACAGAAGCAGCGTACGCGGGATCGGCCCGCTGGTCAGGTCGTGGGTCCGCCTTCGAGCCGGCTTGTCGTCATCCATGGCAGCACCGAAAATGAATCAGGCCCGCGATGCTATCGCAGGCCTGATGCTCATGCATCCCTTCCGCGCTCAGCCGTATGCGCGCTCAGCATACGGCTGAAGCAGAACTAGTTCGCGGCGAGGCTGTTTCCAGACAGTCCAGGCAGGGTGACCTGATAGACCAGGAAAGTGGTGTCGACGTCGGCGCCGTCCTCGGCCTTGTAGGGCGCACCGACCTGGAAGCCGTCCTGGGTGAGGAAGTCGTTGTCATTGGCAACGAACAGGAAATAGTCGTCGGGAAGCTTCGGGTCGAGCACGGAGACCAGCGACATCGCCTCCCACTTCTCGGACAGGTTGTTCCTGTCGTTCGGCGCGCCATTGTGCAGGCCGAAGCGGCCGAGCTCGCGCTTGTCGTTGATGTCGATGAACGGCGTCAGCCTGGCCGGCGTCACCGATGGCTCGAGCACGCCTTTCGGCGCCACCGGCTGGTCGGCGGCGTCGAACGGACCGTTGGCGATGTCGGTGGCTGCGGAGAGGTCGACGATCTCGATCTTGCGGTAGAGCGACTCGTCGCCCTTGAGACCCTGGCCGTTGCCCGAGTCGCGTGCCAGCATCAGGAAGCTGGTGTCGGAGAGCGCGACGATCTCGCTTTGCGCAGCGACCTTGGTCTTGCCCTTGGCGTCCTTGAAGACCGGCAGCGGCACGACGTATTCATGCGCCAGCTTGAGATGAGCGAGCTCGGAAGCGTCATAGACCAGCGCGCGGGTGTTCTGGCGCGTCGAGCCGGAATCGCCGCCGTCCTGGCGGGTCGCCGACTGTAGCACGGCGATCAGGAACTTGCCGTCGGGCGTCATCGACATGCCTTCGAGGCCCTGGTTATTCTGGCGGCCGGTCTCGGGATCCTTCGGATCTGGCTCGGCCGCGCCCGGGCCTGGATTGTCGGAAGCGAAGTTCGGCTTGCCGTGGCGCATCGGCACCAGCGCCGCGGGCGGCTGCGTCGCCGACATCAGCCGCCCTTCGGCCGAGAACCGATAGATGTTGGGGCCGTATTCGTCGGAGATGAACATGGTGCCGTCGGGCAGGCGCACGATCGCTTCGTCGTCCAGCGAAAGCTTGCCGTTGTCCGCCTGCGGCAAGATCGGCAAATCGCCCGCGGCCGGACGCACTCCGTTCAACGGATCGAGGCCGGTCGCGTCGGCGCCCTTGTCGTCGGTCAAGAGCATCGTATCGGCGAGCGTCGCCTTAACGCCGGTCTGTTCCTTCCCGACGACTGGGGCCACGCCAGGAGCCGTCGGGGTCAGCTCGATTGCTATGGTGTTGAGCCGCGGGCGATAATCGGTGGTGCCGACGACATTGTAGCCGCGGTCGGGCAGCAGCCAGAGCGAGCCCTTGTAGCCCGCGCCGTCGCGCGCCCAGGACTTGGTGTCGATCGCCATGCCGGAACCCGAACCGAAGGTCTCGCCGAACTTATCCTTCTGGATGGCCGGAATGCGGCCGACGCCTACGAGCCCCTTGTTGAGATAAACGACGCCGTCGGCGAGCGCCGGCGTCATGGCAGTGAACAGGGCGAGCAGCGCGCCGAGCGCGGCGGTTCGGTTGAGATGTTTCATCGATATCCCCTTCTTGAAGAGCAGAGCGGCCACTGGCTCAAAAGGGCACGGCATCGACGATGCGGGCAGCCCTTGCCGTCGAGCGGTCTAGGGCGTGAACGTGATGGTTGCGTGACAGGTTGGGTGCGCTTTTCCTTCTCCCACGAGAGGAGAAGGAAAAGGCGCTCAATCGCTTTCTCTGGCGACCAGTTCCAGCGGCCAGATCTCTCGGATGATACGTGTGCCTTCGGGGCCAGCGAAAGCCGGAAGCGAGGCCAGCAGCATTTCGGCCAGCCGGCGGCCCATCGGCTCCAGCGATGGACGGAAGGCGGTCAGCGCCGGCGAGAAGTAGCGGCAAAGCGGCGTGTCGACGATGACGATCACCGCGATGTCGTGGCCGGGCCGGATGCCCATTTCGGCCAGCGCCTTGCAGCCGCCGAGGGCCATGGCGTCATTGTTGAAGATGATGGCTGTCGGCCGGTCCTTGGAGAGCATGACGCGCGGCGTCACCTGATAGCCGCCGGTCTCGTTGATGAAGCCGTCGGCGATCAGGCCGGGATCGATTTCGATGCCGTGCCGCTTCAGCGCCTTGCGGTAGCCGTCGAGGAACAGGTAGCCGAAGTTGAGATCGAGCGAAGGGCGGATGGCGGCGATGCGGCGGTGGCCGCGCGCGACCAGCCGGTCGACTGCTTCCTCACCCGCCCTCTCGAAATCGATATCGAGCGAAGGATAGGTGTCGCCGCCGGATTGACTTCGCCCAAGCGTGGCGAAGGGAAAACCGGCCTTGCTGAGATAGTCTATCCGGTCGTCTTCCCGCCTTGTATTGGCCAACACGACAGCGTCGGCCCGGCGCGTCTCAACCACGCGGCGCAGCCTCTCCGGCTGATATTGGCCGGGCTCACCCATGACCACCATCAGATCGAGGTCGCTCTCGGCGAGCCGCGCCTGCAGACCGGTCAGGAACGGGATGAAGAACGGCTCGCCATATTGCTGGTCGCCGGGATGCGGTTGCAGCATGAAGGCGATCGAATGAGTGGCGCCTTTCCTCAGGCTGCGGCCGGACTGGTTGGGCGAATAGTTCAGCTTCCTGGCCGCCTCGAGCACGCGTTGGCGCGTCTCCGCATTGACATCGGCGCGGCCGTTCAGCGCCCGGGACACCGTGCCGATCGAAATGTTCAGGTGACGCGCGAGATCGTGGATGCTGGACGCCAATGCCGGTTCTCCCCCTGTCTTCGCTAGCACCGGCCGCCCTTCAGGCCAAGCAGTGGATGTCGATTTTCGCGAGCGGGTGATTGACATTCTACGCCATCGGGTGTGTTCTCGTAAACGTTTACGGAAAAACGTTTACGGTGATGCCGGAAATGCCGTGACACTCGGACTGGAGGGGCCGGGCGGAGGAGGAGCGCTGGATGATGAAGGTCGTCCTGGTCGGGTGCGGAGCCATGAGCAAGCAGTGGCTCGATGCCGCAAGGCAGATCGACGGGCTCGCGATTGCCGGCCTTGTCGACCTCGACGCCGAGCGGGCGCAAACGAGGGCGCGCGAATACGATCTTACCAAAGCCGTCATCGGCACCAGCCTCGACGCCGTTCTCGAGGAGACGAAACCCGACGCCGTGTTCGATGTCGTGGTCCCGGCGGCACGCCGCGCCGTCGCGCTTTCGGCTTTTGCCCATCATTGCCATCTGCTCACCGAAAAGCCGCTGGCCGACAGCCCAGAGAATGCGCGGGCCATTATCGATGCGGCGCGTCGCGCCGACCGCGTCCATGCGGTCGTGCAGAACCGGCGCTATGTCGCCAATGTCAGGCGGATCCGGCGCTTCCTGGATTCCGGCGCCATCGGCAAGCCGACCAGTATCCATGCCGACTTCTTCATCGCGCCGCATTTTGGCGGCTTTCGCGAGGAGATGGACCACGTGCTGCTGCTGGACATGGCGATCCACACCTTTGACGCCGCGCGCTACATGGTCGCCGGCGAGCCGGCCAGCGTTTATTGCCAGGAATGGGAGCCGGCCAGTTCCTGGTACCGGCAGGGCTCGTCGGCCAGCGCCGTCTTCGACCTCGGCGACGGCAAGGTCTTCACCTATGCCGGCTCCTGGTGCGCCGACGGTTTCCGCACGAGCTGGGAGGGCAGCTGGCGCATCGTCGCGGAGCGCGGCAGCCTGCTGTGGGATGGCCATGACGGGCTGAAGGCGGAAGTGGTTGCGTCCGGCCGCGACGGCATCATCGACAAGACGCAAGCCATCGAGGTGCCGGCGCTCGACCCGGCCGATCGGGTGGGCGGACATCTCGGCATCATCCAGGATTTCATGCGCGCGATCGAAACCGGCACCGAGCCGGAGACCCGCGGCGCCGACAACATCAAAAGCCTCGCCATGGTCTTCGGCGCGATCGAAAGCGCGGAGGCCGGACGGCGCGTGGCGATCGAGGCCCAGGAAGGATGACGATGCCAAACCCGCTTCTCGATATCAGGATCGGCACCATGGTGCGGGCCAATCTCGACGATCCGGCCGCCTACGTGAAACAGATCCTGCCGCTGGGGTTCGAGAGCATCCAGCCCTTTTTCTGGCAGACGCTGGGCGGCAAGGACCTGCCTCGGCTGGCCGGCGAGATCCGCGACGCGATCGGCGATGCGGACGTCACCGTGTCGTCGCTCGGTGTGTTCGGCAATCCGCTGGAGAGCGGCGAGGTCGATCGCGGCGTGCTCGCGGCTTGGGAGACGGTGATCGACAACGCGCATCTGTTCGGCGCTTCGATGGTCTGCGGCTTCACCGGCCGCCTGCGCGGCAAGAAGCTGACCGACAGCCTGCCGCGCTTCCGCGAGGTGTGGGGACCGCTCGCCAGGCGCGCCGCCGACAAGGGCGTGCGCATCGCCTTTGAGAACTGCGCCATGGACGGCAACTGGGCGAGCGGCGACTGGAACATCGCCCACAACCCAGACGCCTGGGAGCTTATGTTCAACGAATTGCCCAACGATAATCTCGGGCTGGAATGGGAGCCCTGCCACCAACTCGTCTACCTGATCGATCCGATGCCGCAGATCCGCAAATGGGCGCCGCGCATCTTCCATGTCCATGGCAAGGACGCGACGGTGCGCTGGGACGTGATCCGCGAGCATGGCGTGTTCGGCCGCCTGCCTTTCGTGCAAATGCGCACGCCGGGCTTCGGCGATAGCGACTGGACGCGGGTGATCAGCGAATTGCGGCTGGCCGGCTACAAGGGCGCCATCGACATCGAGGGCTGGCACGACCCGGTCTATCGCGGCGACCTCGAGATCACCGGCCAGGCGCGCGCTCTCGATTATCTGAAGCAATGCCGGGGAGGGAGCAGCTACCTGCCCAATCCGATGTGAGTGCCGGCCGGCGGGAGGAGCCGGCCGATTCGAGCAACCGTTGAAAACCCTTGATCGCGAGGGACCAAAAGGGAGGAACGTGCATGAGCATCACGACCAGAAGAACTGTTCTGCGCTCGACCGTCGTGGCGGCCGCCACGGCGCTCTGCGCCTCGATTTCCACCTTGCCGGCGAAGGCGCTTGACGCCCAATGGTGCAAGGACGTCCACATCCGCTTCTTCGTCGGCGGCGCCGAGGGCGACGCCTTCGGAACCATCGTCTATAATGGCGCCAAGCAGGCAGCGGCCGATCTCGGGCCAAAGGTCGACTACATCTTCTCGCAGTGGGACGTCGAGAAGATGGTGCAGCAATTGCGCGAGGCGGTTGCGGTCAAGCCCCAGGGCATCGCCATGATGGGCCATCCCGGTGACGCCGCGATCATGCCCTTGGCCGAGCAGGCGCATAAGGACGGCATCAAGATGATGTACCAGAACGTGCCGGTGCCGAAGGTGGTGGCAGCGTTCGGCGGCGGCTATGTCGGCGCGCAGCAGGAGCAGCAGGGCCGCGCGCTCGGCGCCGAGGCGTTCAAGCTCGGCAAGCTGAAGGCCGGCGACAAGGCGATTATGATCGGTCCGTTCGAGAACGAGAACCGCGGCGCGCGCGAGCGCGGTACGGTGGCTGCCTTGAAGGAGGCGGGCGTCGAGGTGATCCAGCTGTCCTCGCCGCCGAGCGGCGAATGGGCATCCGATCCGAACCTCGCCATTCCGGTGATCACGGCGGCGCTGCTTAACCACCCCGACGTCAAGGCGGTCGGCTATCCCGGCGGCCAGATGCTCGGCAATGTCGCGACCTATATGCAAGCGGCGGGCAGGAAGCCGGGCGACATCTTCAACTTCGGCTTCGACACCAGCCCGCAGATCGTCGAGGGCTTCAAGGGCGGCTGGGTGCAACTGACGGCCGACCAGCAGCCGTTCCTGCAGGGCTATCTGCCGATCCTCAGCCTCTGCCAGCAGGTGGTGCTCGGACTGGCGCCCATGAACGTCGACACTGGCGCCGGTTTCGTCACTCCTGAAAATTACCAGGTCGTCTCAGAGCTCGCCAAGCAGGCGCTGCGCTGACCTCCCAGGCAGCCGGCCGGGCTTGGCTCGGCCGGCTGGACCACCGGCCGGCGGCCGGCAGACAGACAATTCAAGCGAGGATCGCATGGGCGAACGCATCATCGAACTGCGCGACATCACGAAATCCTACGGTCAGGTCTATGCGCTGGGCGGCGTCAATCTCAGCGTCGACCGCGGCGAGGTGGTCGGGCTCATCGGCGACAATGGCGCCGGCAAGTCGACGCTGATCAAGATCCTGTCCGGCGTGGTCAAGCCAACCAGCGGCGAGATTCTCGTGCGCGGCAAGCCGGTCAGCGGATGGAGCGCGGCGCGCTCGCGCGAGGCCGGCATCGAGACCGTGTTCCAGGACCGGGCGCTGGCCGTGCAGCAGACGATCGTGCGCAACATCTTCATGGGCCGCGAGCTCACCGGCTTCATGGGTTGGCTGAAGGTTAGCAAGGAGATCGCGGAAGCGAGCCGGCTGATGCGCGAGATCGGCTTCACCTCGAAAGTGTTCACGCCCCAGTCTATCGTCGGCCAGCTTTCGGGCGGCGAGCGGCAGGGCGTGGCGATCGCGCGCGCCATCTACAAGCAGGCGGAGCTGATCATCCTCGACGAGCCGACGACGGCGCTGTCGCTGACCGAGACGGCAAAAGTCTTCCATTTCGTGCGCCAGGTGCGGGCGAGCGGCCGCTCGATCCTGTTCATCGGCCACAACATCCACCACGTCTTCGACATCGCCGACCGCTTCGTCGTGCTCGACCGCGGCAAGGTGGCGCTAACGGCCGACCGCAGCGAGGTGAAGTCGGCCGACGACCTCATCAACTTCATGGAAGATGTGGCGCATCCCGGCGGTTTGCCGGGACTGCACGAGGCGGACGAAGCGGAGCAGAGAGCGCAATGAGCAAGGCCATGGAACCCGATCTGCAAACGCCTCTGGGAAGGGCAAGCGGCAAGGCGGCCAGGGAATCAGGCAAAGAGTGGAGCCATCCCTCGGACAACTGGCTGCGCGGCTTCGTCCTCGACAACCGCGCTGCGCTGGGCACGCTCGCCGTGTTCATCGTGATGATGGCGGTCTTCATGATCGCCAACCCGACCGTCTTCACCACCTGGTATCTCTACAGTTCGGTGCTCACGACGCTTCCCGTGGCACTGTTCGTGGTGGTGCCGCTGGTCTTCGTCGTCACCTGCGGCGAGATCGACCTGTCGTTCCCGGCGACGATGGGTTTGGCCTCCTGGGTCTTCGCGCTGGTGGTGCAGGCCGGCTACGATCCATTCCTCGGCATTGTCGCGGCGCTCGTCACCGGCACGCTGCTCGGCTTCCTGGTCGGCTCGCTGGTCGTCTATGGCGGGCTGTCGTCGCTGATCGCGACACTCGGCATGAACTTCCTGCTGCGCGGCCTGATCCAGATCATCAACGAGGGCAAGTCGACGGCGCTGACCAACCTTGCCGACAGCACGGCCTACAAGATTTTTTCCAGCCAGGTCTGGGGCATTCCGGTGCAGATCTTCTGGGCCATAGCCTTCGTCGTGTTCTCGGCGCTGCTCTTCAACCGCCACCGCTTCGGCGCGCAGGTGAAGGTCGTCGGCGACAATCCCGACAGCGCCAAGCAGATGGGCATCGACGTCAAGCTCGTGCGGGTGAAGGTGTTCGTCTTCACGGGCATAGGGGCGGCGATCGCCGGCACGTTCTCGGTGATGATCAACTTCACCTGGTGGCCGACGGCGGGCGACGGCTATCTGCTGCCGGTGCTGGCGTCGGTGTTCGTCGGCGGCACGCCAACCTGGGGCGGCATCGGCACGGTCGTCGGCGGCGCCATTGGCGCGGTAACCGTGTCGTTCATCCAGACCGGCGTGGTGGCGGCGGGCCTCAGCGGCTTCTACGTGCAGTTCTTCAACGGGCTGATCATCATCCTGTCGCTGCTCGGCCACAAGTGGAACCAGGCAAGGTATCGGTGAGGAGGCCGGTCACACCGGCGCGACAAACCCGTCCAGCACGCGTTTCTGGCCGGCCTTGTCGAAGTCGATGGTGAGCTTGTTGCCGTCGATGGCGGCGATGTTGCCGTTGCCGAATTTCTGGTGGAAGACGCGGTCGCCGACATTGAAGGCGGACGGCGCGTCGGCGACGGATTTGGCGACCAGCTCGCCCTCGATGGTGCGGCCCTTCACAGAGGTGCGCCCGGCGCCGTAGCCGCTATCGGTCTCGCCATAGCCGATGCGCTCGACCTGGTGGCCGGAGCGGGTGCCCCAGTTGCGGTCGGTCGCCTCGGTGCGGTTGGCCTGGGCGCGCTGCCAGCCGGGCGTCGCGTAGGTGTTGGAGAAGCTGCCCTGGTCCTTGGCGCCGATATTGTCGAAGCGGGAGGCGCCGTAAGGATTTTGCCTGCCCCCGCCACGACCCGAGGCGAAGGCGCCGCCGCCATAGGGATTGCCGTAGCCGCCATAGGAATTGCCGCCCTCGGCGATGTCGATATGGGTTTCCGGCAGCTCGTCGACGAAGCGCGACGGGATGGTCGATTGCCACAGCCCGTGGATCTGGCGGTTGGAGACGAACCAGATGTGCAGGTTCTTCTTCGCCCGCGTCAGTCCGACATAGGCAAGGCGGCGTTCTTCCTCCAGGCCGGAGCGGCCGCCTTCATCCAGCGCGCGCTGATGAGGAAAGAGGCCTTCCTCCCAGCCGGGGAGAAAGACGGTCTCGAATTCCAGGCCCTTGGCCGAATGCAACGTCATGATCGAGACCGCATCCTGTTCGGCATTCTGCTCGGCATCCATGACGAGGGCGACATGCTCGAGGAAGGAGCGAAGCGATTCATACTCCTCCATGGAGCGGATCAGCTCCTTGAGGTTCTCCAGCCGTCCAGGCGCCTCGGCCGAGCGCTCGTTCTTCCACATGTCGGTGTAGCCGCTCTCTTCCAGAATGGTCTCTGCGAGCTCGGTGTGCGGCTTCGTTTCCAGCGCCTTTTGCCAGCGTTCGAAATTGGCCGCGACCTCGCGCAGCGCGGCACGCGGCTTCGGCTTCAGCTCGTCGCTTTCGGCAAGCGTCGCGGCGGCCTCGAGCATCGGAATGCGCATCGCGCGCGCCGTGTCGTGGATCTGGCGGATGGTGGCTTCGCCCAGCCCACGCTTCGGCACGTTGACGATGCGCTCGAAGGCGAGGTCGTCGCCGCCATTCGCGACGACGCGGAAGAAGGCCAGCGCGTCACGGATTTCCAGGCGCTCGTAGAAGCGCGGGCCGCCGATGACGCGATAGTTCAAGCCCAGCGTGATGAAGCGGTCTTCGAAGGCGCGCATCTGGAAGGAGGCTCGCACCAGGATGGCCATGTCGTTCAGATTATGCTTCTGCCGCTGGTAAGCCTCGATGGCGTCGCCTACGGCGCGCGCCTCTTCCTCCGAGTCCCAGGCCGCATGGACATGAACCTTGTCGTCCTCGGGGTCGTCGCGGTCCGTGAACAGCGTCTTGCCGAAGCGGCCCTCATTGTGGGCGATGAGGTGGGAGGCAGCACCGAGGATGTGCGCGGTGGAGCGGTAGTTGCGCTCCAGGCGGATGATGGTGGCGCCCGGGAAATCCTTGTCGAAGCGCAGGATGTTGTCGACCTCGGCGCCGCGCCAGCCATAGATCGACTGGTCGTCGTCGCCGACGCAGCAGATATTCACTTTGTTCTCGCCCACGGCCGCGCGCTCGCTGGCCTCCGTGGGGGCGGCCTGACCGGCCGACGCCCGGTCGGGCTTGCGGCCTTCGGCAGATGGAGCGCGCCCGACATTGGGCCGCTGCGCCAGGAGGCGAAGCCACATGTACTGCGCGGTGTTGGTGTCCTGGTATTCGTCGACCAGTATGTATTTGAACTTGCGGTGATATTCCTTCAGCACGTCCGGATAGGCGCGGAAGATGCGGATCGGGTGATAGAGCAGGTCGCCGAAGTCGCAGGAATTCAGCGTCTGCAGCCGTTCCTGATAGGCCTTGTAGAGCTGACGACCCTTGCCGTTGCCGAAGCTGCGGGCGTCGCCTTCCGGAATCTCGTCGGGGCCGAGGCCCTTGTTCTTCCAGTTGTCGAGCATCTGGGCGAAGGTCTTGGCCGGCCAGCGCTTGTCATCAAGCCCTTCTGCCTGGATCAGCTGCTTGATCAGCCGCACCACGTCGTCCGTGTCGAGGATGGTGAAATCCGATTTCAGCCCGGCCAGCTCGGCGTGGCGGCGTAGCAGCTTCACGCCGATCGAGTGGAAGGTGCCAAGCCATGGCATGCCCTCGACATTGCCTTCGCCGATCAGATGGCCGATGCGCTGCTTCATCTCGCGCGCGGCCTTGTTGGTGAAGGTGACGGCCAAGATCTGCGAGGGGAAGGCCCTCCCGGTGGCGAGGATGTGGGCGATGCGGGTGGTGAGCACGCGCGTCTTGCCGGTGCCTGCGCCAGCCAGCACCAGAACCGGGCCTTCGGTCGTCTCAACGGCGAGCCGCTGCTCCGGGTTCAGGCCCTTCAGATAATCGGGCACGCTGTTCTGGCCGCTACGCGCCGCCATGGCGCGCGCGGCTATGCCGGACGGGGCCGCAGCGGGCCGCGCATTCGGTTCATCGAAAAAAGGCATGTCTTCGGAAAAGCCCGACATCGCCCCGAATGTAGTGATTCGGCAGCGAAAGACCAGAACTGTCTACGTTTTGTTCTAGTTTGGCGTGTGCCGGTCAAACTTGACAGCCGGAGCGGGCAGGGGAAAGCTGCCGGCAGGGCAGGGACGGTATGCCGTCGCTGAAGCCGCACTGGAGCGGATTGCTGTTTCCTGAACGGCGAACCGCTCCATCTTTTGTTTGACGCAGTTCCAAACGGAAAGCCGCTCCACGCTTTTTCTGGAATTGCTGCAAAGCGCGCAACAGTCGAAGGAGCACCGTCTTGGCTGTCACCATCACCTCCCTCGTCCTCTTCCTGATCGGTCTCATTCTCGGCGGCGGCGGCATTTGGCTCATCGCATTGGGCGGCAGCTGGTACTACCTGATCGCCGGCCTGATCTTCCTGATCACCGCCTGGCTGCTGTTCAGGCGCAGGTCGACCTCGCTCTGGCTCTACGCGCTGTTCGTTCTCGCCACTTTGTGCTGGGCGGTGTGGGAAATCGGCTTCGACTGGTGGCAGCTCGGTCCGCGCGGCGGGGTCATCGTGCTCGTCGCGCTGTGGCTTTTGACGCCATGGGCAAGGCGCGGCTTGCGTGGTCCCGACGGACGCGCGCCGCTGATCCTCGCCGTGCTCGCCTCGCTTGCGGTCGCCGGTTATTCGATGACCGCCGATTCTCACGACATTGGCGGCACGCTCGGCACCGAAAAGGTGGCGGCGGCGGCCAATCTGGGCGGCGACATGCCGGCCGGCGAATGGCATTTCTACGGCCGCACGCCTTTCGGCCAGCGCTATTCGCCGCTCGACCAGATCACGCCCGAGAATGTCGTCAAGCTGCAGCCAGCATGGACCTACCGCACCGGCGATGTGAAAGGCCCCGACGACGTCGGCGAGACGACCTATCAAGTGACGCCACTGAAGATCGGCGACACGCTGTTCATCTGCACGCCGCACAATTTCGCCATCGCCATCGATGCCGCGAGCGGCAAGGAAAAGTGGCGCTACGATCCCAAGATCAAGCTCGACAACAACCGCCAGCACCAGACCTGCCGCGGCGTGTCCTATTATGCCGATGCCAAGATCGCGGCCGGCCAGCCCTGTGCGCAGCGCGTCTACCTGCCGACGTCGGACGCTCGCCTGATCGCGCTCGACGCGGCGAATGGGCAGGTGTGTCCGTCCTTCGCCGAGGGCGGCACGCTGAACCTGATGGCCAATATGCCCTATCCGAAGTCGGGCTATTACTATTCGACCTCGGCGCCGCTGATCGTCGCCGGCAAGATCATCGTCGGCGGCGCGGTCAACGACAATTACTCGACCGAGGAGCCGTCGGGCGTTATCCGCGCCTTCGACGTCGAGACCGGCGCCCTTTTGTGGAACTGGGATTCCGCCAATCCGGACGTGACGACGCCGCTGCCCGCCGGGCAAACCTACACCCACAACTCGCCCAACATGTGGTCGACCGCGAGCGCCGACGAGAAGCTCGGACTGCTTTACGTGCCGCTCGGCAACCAGACGCCGGACCAGCTCGGCATGGGCCGCAGCGCCAATGTCGAGAAGTTCTCCTCCTCGATCACCGCGCTCGACCTCAACACCGGACAATTGCGCTGGGTGCGGCAGACCGTGCATCACGATCTGTGGGACATGGACGTGCCGGCGCAGCCGTCGCTGGTCGACATCACCACGGCGAGCGGCGTTGTGCCGGCGCTGGTCGGGCCGACCAAGCAGGGCGACCTCTACGTGCTCGACCGGCGGTCCGGCGAGCCGATCATTCCAGTGAAGGAAGTGCCGGCGCCGGGGGGCGCGATCGAGGGCGATCATGCCTCGCCGACGCAACCGGCCTCCGACCTTTCCTTCAATCCGAAGCCGCTGACCGGCGCCGACATGTGGGGCATCACCCTATTCGACCAGTTGGCGTGTCGGATCGAACTGAAGCGATTGCGCTATGAGGGGCGTTACACGCCGCCCTCTTTGCAGGGCTCGCTGATCTATCCCGGCAATTTCGGTGTCTTCAACTGGGGCGGCGTCGCGGTCGACCCGGTGCGTCAGGTGATGTTCGGCATGCCGACTTATCTCGCCTTTACTTCGAAGCTCATCCCGCGCGCGGACGTGCCGCCACCGGGCGACACGAAGGGCAGCGAGCAGGGGCTGAACCGCAACGAAGGGGCGCCTTACGCGGTGGTGATGGGGCCGTTTCTGTCGCCGCTCGGCATTCCCTGCCAGGCGCCGCCCTGGGGTTATGTCGCCGGCGTCGACCTGAAGACCGGCAACATCGCCTACAGGCACCGCAACGGCACCGTCTACGACATGACGCCGCTGCCGCTGCCGCTCAAGGTCGGCGTTCCAGGCATCGGCGGACCGATGATCACGGCGGGCGGCGTCGCTTTCCTGGGCGCAGCGGTCGATGACTATCTGCGCGCCTATGACCTCACCACCGGCAGGCAGCTCTGGCAGGCGCGGCTGCCGGCCGGCGGCCAGGCGACGCCGATGACCTACACCGTCGCCGATGGCCGCCAGTTCGTCGTCATCGTCGCCGGCGGCCATGGCTCGGTCGGCACCAAGCCGGGTGATTATGTGATGGCCTACGCCCTGCCCAAGTGAGGGATGGGTCGGACTTCAAAGCCCGAGGTGTCCCTTGAGGCCCGGGACCTGGTCCAGAACCCTGTTGGTGAGATCGGGACCCGCGGCGGCTTCAGCTTGCCTGACCAGCGTCTCGCCGGCCTGCTGGATCTGCGCCATATCGAGGCCGGAGGCCTTGAGAGCGGCAATGCCATTAATCAGCGCGCCGGCCTTCTCGCCGAGAACGCCGCCAAGAGCGCCTTCCAGCGACGAGAGAAGGCCGCCGCCCGAATTGGCTGCCGCGCCGGCGGCCATTACGTCATATTTCTGCGCCAGCGCGTCGGCGCCGGGGATCTTGGCGAAGAAAGACGAAACGGTGGTGCCTTCCGCCTCGTGCTCCAGCACGGAAAAGATGGTCCCGACAACCTTCTCTGTGGTCGGCTCGTCGAGGCCGGCCTTCGAGGAAACGGTGTTGATGATATCCTGGGCGTTCATGGCATTCCCCTTTTTGTCATTAGTATCGGTGAGGCGGCTCCGGCAACTTCGCGTCCTAATGTGACAGCACCATCAAGCCTTTCGGAAATGACCAAAATGTGATGAATCAAGTTGGCTCCCCGGCGCACCGCTCCGCTAAGATCCTTCGCAGGATCGTCACCCGGGGTGACTGGACCACGCAACTCTCGACCCTATCTTGCGGATCATCCGCCAACCGTCGAGGGCAGCCATGAACGAACCCGTCGCCAGGTCCACCCGGAGCATCATCACGCAGGCGATGATCGATGTCTATGACGAGTACACACATCTGACACTCGACCGGCGCCGCTTCGTGGAGCAATTGACAAGGCTGGCAGGCTCAGGCGCCGCGGCCGCCGCGATCGCGCCGATGCTGGCGGCCAATTCCGCCAAGGCGGCGATCGTTGCCGAAGACGACAGCCGCGTGAAGGGCCAGGACATTGCCTACCCCGGCTCGAGCGGCGAGATGAAAGCCTATCTGGTCAAGCCGGCCGATCAGTCGGGCAAGCTCGGCACCGTCATCGTCATCCATGAAAACCGGGGCCTCAATCCGCATATCCGCGATGTCGCCCGGCGTGTGGCTCTGGAAGGGTTCGTGGCGCTCGCGCCGGACTTCCTCTCGCCGCTTGGCGGCACGCCGCCCGACGAGGACAAGGCGCGCGACATGTTCACCAAGCTCGATCCTGCCCAGGTCGCGGCCGACGGCGTGGCGACGGTCGCCTATCTCAAGAGCCTCAAGGACGGCAACGGCAAGGTCGGTGCGGTCGGCTTCTGCTGGGGCGGCGGCGCGGTGAACCAGCTTGCCGTCCATGCGCCTGATCTCAGCGCCGGCGTTGCCTATTACGGAATGCAGCCCACGGCGGAAGATGCTGCGAAGATCAAGGCACCGCTGCTTCTTCACTATGCCGGTCTCGACAGCCGGACCAATGCGGGCATCGATGCCTACAAAAAAGCGCTCGACGCCGCGCACGTCGAATATAAGGTCTATGTCTATGAGGGGGCCAACCACGCCTTCAACAACGACACCTCGGCCGCGCGCTATGACAAGAAAGCCGCCGATCTCGCCTGGGGCCGGACGATCGCGTTTCTGAAAGAGAAAATTGCCTGACGCCTGTGTGACTCAGGGAATCGAAGGCGCCCACACGGCCAGAAAGTCGGGCGCGAGCGTGAAACCTGCCGGTAGTACCGAGACGGGAGGCGGGCGCCGCACGCCTTCCTGCAAATAGCGCAGGGCCGACCTCACGCCGTTCATCGTATACGGCTTCGCAATGACGCCTACAGCCCCGACGAAGTTCTCGGGGATGCGCTTCGGGTTTGCTGTCATGAACACGACCATGGGCTGGCCCGATCGCTGAATATGCTCGGCCACGTCAAGGCCCGTCGGGCCATCCGAAAGATGGACATCGACAAAAGCAATGTCGGCTTTGCTGGTATCGACCATCGCTTTCGCTTCGTCCGACGACATCGCCCAGCCCACGACGCTATGGCCAGCTTCCTCGATGAGGCTTTCCAGTTCCATCGCCAGAAGAGCTTCGTCTTCGACGATCAGCACGTTCAGCGGTTCGGTCATGACACGTCCCCTTTATGCTGAGGCCCGTTCGGCATTTTTACAACAACTTGCGTACCCGGACTTGTGTTCCGCCATTCGACATCGGCGCGAAGTTGCCGCCCGAGTTGCCGGATAAGGCGCATGCCGAAGGTGCTGCCGCTGGCCTCGCCGTCCATGCCGGCACCGTCGTCGGAAACTTCAATGATCAGGTGCCCGTCGGGTTGGCTCATCCTGACGCCGATGCTGCCGGGCACCGCCTCGTCCTTGAAGGCGTGCTTGAGGGCGTTGGTGACGAGTTCGTTGACGATCAGCGCCACCGGCGTAGCTTTGTCGGCCGGGACGATGATCGGCTCCAGGTCTAGTTTCGATCTGATCTGGGGGCGGCCGGATGCGGTGAGCAAATCCGAGACGAGATCCCTGGCAAAATCGGAAATGTCGAACTTGCTGACATCCTTGGACTGGTAGAGCCTCCGATGGACGGTGCTCAGCGCCTCGATGCGCTCCAACATTGTCCTCAGGGAGCTTTTTACCGCTTCGTCGCGGATGGTGCGGCTTTGCATCAGGATCAGCGATGAGATCATCTGCAGGTTGTTCTTCACACGATGATCGACCTCGTGCAGCAGCGCAGTCTGCGTTTCGAGCGCAGCTTCGAGTTCCCTGGTGCGCTCTTTGACAGCCTCTTCAACGCGCTCCTTGTCTGCCGTGATCTGCTGCTCCGACCGCTTACGATCTGACACGTCCAGCTGCGACGCAAAGAAGAACAGAAGCTCGCCCTTGTCGTTGGAGACAGGGCTGACATAGAGCGCGTTCCAGAAGGTGGAACCATCCTTTCGGTAGTTCAAAAGATCGATGCTGATATCGTTGCCATCGGCAACGGCAGCGCGGACTTCGGCGACCGCGGCGGCATCCGTGTCAGGGCCTTGAAGAAAGCGGCAATTTCTGCCGATGACCTCTTCGCGTGTGTAGCCAGTCAGTCTCAGGAAAGAGTCGTTGGCGAACACGATTGGATTGTCCGGCTTGCGCGGATCGGTGATGATCATCGACATGCGCGTGGCCCGGATGGCTGCGGCAAAGGGATCGCCTTTGCCCTGTTCGGCATGAAGATCATCTGTCATGTGCCAGGCGTCTGGCGCCTCTCTCGTACGTTTTCCGTCCATTTCTCAACTCCAAGCCAATATTCGCCGCGACAACGGCGCAGGCTTGGAATTGGTTCAATCCCGGGTTTTGTTGCCTCGGGGGGAAAAGTGAAGGAACAAAAACGTTGTTTACGCAAGTTTCTGAGCCGCAGTTGTTTTCTAAACTATTGCGGCATCGGCTTGTGCATCGCCACGCCTGCGATCACCATTGCGATACCAAGGCAGCCGGGAATGCCTGGCATCTGGCTCAACACGACGATGCCGATGAGTGTCGCCGTGAGCGGCAGAAGCGAGAGCATCAGCGCGAAGCTCGCGCGCGGCAGCCTCGCCATGGCGAGCTGGTCGCAGATATAGGGGATGACGGAGGAGCAGATGCCCACGCCGATCGCAGCGACAAACAGTTGCGGCGACGAGAAGGCGGGCAGCGCCTCGCGGAGGCCGATCGGGAACACGATGACGAATGCGATTGCCATGGCGGCGCCGAGGCCGGCGATGCCGTAGCCTACCTGGGCGACGCGATGGCCGATCACGATGTAGCCGACGAAGAGAGCGCCGTTGAGAAAGGCCCAGAACACGCCGAGCGGATCGCTTGACCATTTGACGTCAATGAGCAGCAAGGTGCCGATGACTGCGACAGCCAGCGCCGCAAAGTTGCGCAGGCTGCGCAGGCCGACCAGCGCGACCCCGATCGTGCCGACGAACTCGATCGCCGCGACCAGCGAGATCGGCAGGCGCTCAAGCGCCAGGTAGAACGAGCAGTTCATCACCGCGAGGCAGGCGCCGAAGGCCAGCAATAGCAGTCGCTGAGCGCGGGCGGCGCGCGCGAAGATGCGCCAAGGCGTGGTCAAAGGGGCGAAGATGAGAGCCGCAGTGGCGATGCGCAGCCAGGCCATGCCGAGCACACCGACCTGGTCGAAAAGCAGCACCGCGAAAGCCGGTCCGAGATAATGAAACACGGCGCTGACGCAGAACCAGACATGCGGCGGCAGCGCATTGGCTAATCCGCCGAGGGCAGGGCCGGTAAGGACAGGATGGGTGGCGTCGGCCCTGCCGACGGCCCGGTTTGCGGCTCGAGTTTGCGTTTGGCGGGTCATGAGCGCATTATCACAGGCGAAATGCATGGCTTACAGGCGTGATCGGTGTGTCATTCGTCCTTCTGGCTTCCGATAAAAGAGAGAAAAGCTGAGAAACCTTCGAAACGAAAATGCTGACCTGGATGCCGTGGACCTGAAGATCCTGCGGCTCCTGGAAAAGGACGCGCGCATCAGCACAGCGGAATTGGCGCGCGGGGTCGGGCTGTCGGCGCCAAGCGTGGCGGAGCGCCTCCGCAAGCTGCAGGAGAACGGCGTGATCGAGTCCTATACGGTCAGGATCAATCCGGCCGCTCTCGGCATGAAGCTGTCGGCATGGCTCAGGATCAGGCCGGTGCCGGGACAGCTTTCCGTGGTGACGGACATCATTCGCGAACTGCCGGAAATCGCGCAATGCGACCGCGTGACCGGCGAGGACTGTTTCATCGCGCTCGCCCATGTCGGCTCGGTCAGCGAGCTCGAGCGCGTGATCGACCGGATCATCCCGTACGCGATGACCAACACGGCCATCATCCAGTCGTCACCGGTCGAGCCGCGCTCGCCGCTGGGCGGCTTCAGGCAGAAGTGACGGGCAGGGATGATGGCGGATGGGATAATCAGGCGTGGCCGCGCCGCATGCGCGCCTGAGTCAGAATCGCGCGCCAGCGGATCATGTCGAACGGGATGGGTTCGTTGTTGTTGGCGATGTGGAAGATCTCGTTGTTGACGTTCTTCAGCGATCGCCAGAAATCATAGTCGGTGATGCGTGGATCGGCCGCCAAGCGCTCCACCTCGACCTTGATATCGGTTTTCATGCACTGTCCTCGCACCGCATTCCGCCAGCCGCCCGCGCGCAAACCCGGTACGGCGGTTTTCAAACGCGTCACTGAGTCGTTCAACGGACTCAAGCGACTTGTTCACGTTAAAACCCTGGTAAGGTTAACGCCGGCGGTGAGGTGCTTCAAGCGCTCTTGCGTTTGATGCCGATCGAGCGCCCGGCGCGCTCCGGCATTGGCAGGCTCGCGTGGGCGGTGCGCATGGCTTCGACCTTCGCCATCACGTCGGCAGGGAATGGGGCGACCCGCGGCCCGGCCATGTCGACATGCAGCGCCAGCTGCTCGGAGGTGGCGGCCAACCAGCCGTCGACATGGCGGATTTCCTGATAGGCCCTGAGCCGCTTCTCATCGTGGTCGATGAGCTGGAACGAGACCTTCACCTTGTGGTCGAGGTGCAGCTCCTGCACATAGCAGACATGGACTTCCGCCGTGTAGATGGTGAGGCGGCGATCCCTTGCGTAGTTCGGCCCCATGCCCATCATCTCGAAGGCGACATCCGAACAGCGATCGAACAGCACGTTGTAATAGGCCATATTGAGATGGCCGTTATAGTCGATCCAATTTTTCTCGATGCCCATCGGGTCGGAAATGAAGGGGGCGGGGATGGTCATCTGATTTTCCTTGACGCTCGACAGGGCGTGGTGGGTGAGGTTCTCTTTGTTCTGGCGCAATTCCGGAAGGAAAACCGCTTCACACTTTTCCTGGAATTGCTTTAGGCATCATCCATAGCTGCATATCAAGAGTGGCCGCTGGTCCATTCGCGGAGGAATTCATGGCTTTAAGCGACCTCAATCCCGTCGAACGCAACGAGGAAGGCATCGCCGCGGTGCTCGGCATCCTCAAGCAGCGCCTTGGCGAACGATTCCAGACAGGCGAGGCGATACGAGGCCAGCATGCGCACACCACCACCTATATCCCGACCCAGGCTCCGGACGGCGTCGCCTTCGTCGAGACGACCGAGGAGGTGCAGGAGATCGTGCGCGCCTGCGCTGCCCACCGCGTGCCGGTGATCGCCTTCGGCGTCGGCTCCTCGCTCGAGGGGCACACCAATGCGCCGGGCGGCGGCATTTCCATCGACACCTCGCGCATGAACCGGATCCTCGCCGTCAATCCGCAGGATCTCGACTGCACAGTCGAGCCCGGCGTGACGCGCGAGGACCTCAACAGGCATCTGCGCGACACCGGCCTGTTCTTTCCGATCGATCCGGGCGCCAATGCTTCGCTGGGCGGCATGGCGGCGACCAGGGCTTCCGGCACCAACGCGGTGCGCTACGGCACGATGCGGGAAAATGTGCTGTCGCTGACCGCCGTCATGGCCGACGGCGAGAGGGTGACGACCGGCAAGCGGGCGAAGAAAAGCTCGGCCGGATACGATCTGACCCGGCTTTTGGTCGGCTCGGAAGGCACGCTCGGCATTATCACGTCGCTGACGTTGAGGCTGCAGGGCATTCCGCAGGCGATCTCCGGCGGTGTGTGCCCGTTCCCCAGCCTGGAGGCCGCCTGCAACACGGTGATCGCGACCATCCAGATGGGCATACCGGTGGCGCGCATCGAGCTGGTCAATGCGCTGCAGATGCGGGCGATGAAGAACTATTCCAAGCTCGACTATCCGGAGAGCCCGTGCCTGTTCGTCGAGTTTCACGGCAGCGATGCGGGCGTGGCCGAACAGGCCGAGACTTTTGGCATGATCGCCGAGGAGAATGGCGGCGGGCCGTTCCTGTGGACCAGCGTCGCGGAGGAGCGGACAAAGCTCTGGAAGGCGCGGCACGACGCCTACTGGTCGTCGCTGACGCTGCGCCCCGGCGCCAAGGGGCTGTCGACCGATGTCTGCGTGCCGATCTCCAGGCTTGCTGAATGCGTCACCGAAACGGAGGCAGACATCGCCGAGATGGGGCTTATCGCGCCGATTGTCGGCCATGCCGGCGATGGCAATTTCCATGTGCTGGTGCTGATGGATGTGGACAATCCGGCCGAGATCGCGCTTGCCGAAAAATTTGTCTCCAGGCTCAACATGCGTGCCATCGCGATGGACGGCACCTGCACTGGCGAGCACGGCATCGGCCAGGGCAAGGTCGGCTTCCTGCGCCATGAGCTCGGCCACGGCGTCGACGTCATGCGCACGATCAAGCAGGCGCTCGACCCGCTGAACATCATGAACCCGGGCAAGATTCTGCCGACGGCGGGGTAACGCGTCGCCCGATCTATTCCACCGCGCCTTCGACCAGCTTCTGCAGCATGGGCCGCGTCGGCGCGAAGAAGGTCGTGCCGGTGTGCGGGGTGGAGAAGTCGAGCAGCCGGTCATAGGCGCCGGGTGGCTCGCCGACATACATGCGCTGCAGCATCCTTTCGATCACCCACAGATAGCGCGTGTAGCCGATGAAATAGGTGCCGAACTCGTTCTGCCCGGGACGGCCGAACGGCATGTTGTCGCGCAAAATGTCGTATTCGTTGCCGGCGTCGTCCTCGATGCTGGCCAGCGACTTGTGCGACTTGCGCGACTTGTGGTCGTCATCGATCTCGATGTTGTCGATCTTGGTGCGACCGATGATCTCTTCCTGGACATGCGTCGGCGTTTCTCTCCAGGCGGCCATGTCGTGCAGGTATTTCTGCACGACGACGTAGCTGCCGCCGGCAAAGTCGTCGTCCTCGTCGCCGACCAAGGCGGAGGTGGGCAGGTCGAGACCGGTCGGGTTGGCGGTGCCGTCGACGAAGCCGAGCAGGTCGCGCGCGTCGAAATAACGGAAACCGGAGACCTCGTCGACGACGGTCACGCTGCGGCCAAGGGCGTCCAGCAGGATGCGCTCGAGCTCGAAGCACATATCCGGCCGCTCGGCACGGATGTGGAAAAGCAGATCGCCCGGGGTCGAGGGCGCCGAATGCGCCGCTCCCTCGATCGGCGCGAAGGGTTTCAGCTCGCGCGGCCGCCGGTTGGGCGACAGACGGTTCCAGAGCCCGGCGCCGATGCCGGCGATGCAGGACAGCCGGCCCGACAGGTCGCGGAAGCCGACATTCTTGACGAGATCGTCGAGCTCGCCCAGCACCGAGGCGGCGGTCGAAAGCGCGGCCTGGTCACTGCCGACCGTGACGACGAGGAAAATCGCAGCCGTCGACAGCGGAGCGTCGACGCTCTGCGCGTCGATGGGCACTCTATCCCAGTTTTTGCCTGACATCGGGAACGCTCCGTGTTGGGTTCAGATCTATCGCGGCCAAGGACATGGCCGGAAGGGCAGGGATGGGCAAAAGAGATATCCCGACGGCGAGCGATCGCGCAACTGGAGAGGTTGGCGGCCGCCGGGCGCTGAATTGCCTCTTTATCGACACGCGGATGCGGGTAGAGTGCGGCAGACTTTCAACCCGGGAAACAGATGCTCGCCCGCCTGTTCGTGATCTTCGGTGGCCTGTTCGTGCTGGTGCTGTGCGCGGCGCTGGTGGTGCCGTATTTCATCGACTGGACGGGTTACCGGGGTGATTTCGAGCGCGAGGCGAGCGCCATCCTCGGCCGCAAGGTGACGGTGAAGGGCGATGCCACCGCGCGGCTGTTGCCGTTTCCGTCGGTGACTTTCTCCAATGTCGAGGTCGCGGGCGGACCTGAAGGCCAGCCGGCTATGACGGTCGAGACCTTTTCCATGGATGCGGAGCTTGCGCCGTTCCTGCGCGGCGAAGTGCTGATCTTCGACATGCGGCTGGTCCATCCGAAGGCCATCATCAATGTCGCCGGTGACGGCACCGTCGACTGGACGCTCCGGCCGTCGACACCCTTCAACCCCGGCCAGATCGCCATCGAAAAGCTGTCGGTGACCGAGGGGCAGATCGAGTTGCGCCATGCCGCCGGAGGTCGCAGCCATCTGGTTTCCGAGATCAACTCGACGATCTCGGCCAAGGCGCTCACCGGCCCATGGCGGATGGACGGCACATTGCGCTTCGATGGTCTCCGCACCGATGTCTCGGCTTCGACCGGCAAGGTGGAACCGGACGGGCAGATGCGGCTCAGGCTGAAGGCAGATCCCGGTGCCTATCCGCTGGTCATCGAGACCGACGGCAATGCCGGCATCGTCAAGGGTGCGGCGGTCTATTCCGGCCAGTTCAAGATTTCGGGCGCGGACAAGAACTCGGCGGAGCTGCGCGGCACGGACGGGGAGCCGGTCAAGATCAGCACCGGCAAGCCCGATCCGGGCTTCCGGCTGAACGGCAAGTTCGCGCTAGACCACCAGAAGCTCAATGTCGACGCGTTCCGCTTCGAGACCGGACCGCTCGACAATCCCTACACCGCCGACGGCAAGGCTTCGGTCGATCTCGGGCTGAAGCCGCATTTCGCGGTCGAGGCCAGCGGGGCGCAGGTGCAGTTCGACGAAGCCGTCGGCGGAGCCTCCGGTTCAGGTTTCACGCTCGACCAGCGCATCGCGGCCTTCGAGCAGACGCTGCAACACATGCCGAAGCCGACGATACCGGGCACGCTCGAGGTCAGGCTGCCGGCGGTGGTGGCGGGCGACACGACGGTGCGAGACGTGCGACTGTCGGCCGAGCCGGTCGAAGGAGGCTGGTCGGTCAAGTCGCTTGCCGCGACGCTGCCGGGCCGCACGACGCTCGAAGCCGACGGCATGCTGAGCGTCGAGGACCATTTCGGCTTCACCGGCTCACTGCTGCTCGCTGTCGCACAGCCTTCCGGTTTTGCTGCCTGGCTGTCCAAGGATGTCGACGAGGCGATCCGCCGGCTGCCCGCGGCAGGCTTCAAGGCCAAGGTCGACCTCAGCGAGAACCGGCAGTCCTTCAGCGACCTAGAACTGATTCTCGGCAAGGCGAGATTTTCCGGCAGCATCGACTCCAGCCAGCCGGACGGTGCCAGGCCTTCCGTGCTGATGCGACTGACAGGCGGCGAGATGGACCTCGACGGGCTCGCGGCCTTCGCCTCGATCTTCATCAGCGACAAGGGCGCCAATCGCTTTTCGGATCGCGATCTCGATTTCCAGATCAAGGCAGGCCCGGTCAGCGCCGTCGGGCTCAGGGCCGACACCGTCGACACGGCGCTGCGGCTGCGCGAGGGCCTGCTCGAGATCGATCGGCTGTCGATCGGCGGCCTGGCCGGCGCCTCGATCAGCGCCACGGGCCGGGTCAAGGACTTTCCGCAAAGCCCGACCGGCAAGCTCAACGCTTCTGTGGTGGCGGTGGACCTCAAGCCGCTGATCGATGTCGCGGCCGAGCATTACCCCGACAATGCCATGCTCAAAGGCCTGGCAAGCCGCGCGGCGGCCTATCCCGAGCTGTTCCAGGACGCGCGCATCGATCTCTTGACCAGCGCCGCCGAGAATGGCGACGGCACCACGGGCCTGGCGCTCTCGGCCCAGGGCAAGGCCGGCGGCTCGGCCTTCTCGGCGTCACTCTCCGGCAAGGGGAGCGCGGACAAGCTCTCCGAGGCGCCGGTGTCGATCACCTTCAACGCCCGCAACGACAATGCCACGACGCTGCTGGCGCTTTACGGCCTGCCGGCGCTGCCTCTAGGCATGCTCGGCCACGCCAACACAGACGTCTCGGCGAAGGGCTCGATCGCCGGCGGTCTTGCGACGAACTTCAACCTAACCGCCGACGATTTCAGCGCGAGCTTCGACGGAACCGTAGCCGATACGGCGCAAGGCGCCACCGCCAAGGGCAAGGTCAATCTCGATGCCGCCGACATCGAGCCTTGGTTGATGACGACGGGGGTAGGCCTGCCCGGCATGGGGACCGGGACGTCGATGTCCCTGGCGGCCGATGCCGATTTCGGCAACGGGCTTTTGGTGCTGAGTGGTCTCACCGGCTCGATAGACAAGGCGGCGCTGTCCGGCGACATCAACATCGACGCCAAGGACGGGCTGCCGCATCTTGCCGGGGCGCTGGCGCTCGACGGGCTTGACCTCGACCCGCTGGCGGTCTCGCTGTTCGGCGACCAGTCCTTCGCGCCGCCCAAGGGCGGATGGCCAACGACGCCGTTCAGCCAAAAATCGACCCTGCCGTTCAACGCCGATCTCGATCTCAACACATCGGCGCTGACCGTCGGGCCATTCGCGACTGCGCATGACGCCGCCTTCTCGCTGAAGCTCGATCGCGAAGGCATCCACGTCTCCGACCTCAAGGCGAAGCTCTATGGCGGCGATCTGACCGGCCTGTTCGAGCTGAAGAATACAGAGGGCACCGGCCTGTTCTCCGGCCAGATGAGGCTGGCCGGCAGCGATCTTTCCGCGGTCCTGCCGGGCGCCGGTATCGGCGGCAGCGGCGATCTTTCAGCGGCGCTGTCGACCAGCGGCAAATCGGTCGACGCCATGATTGCGGCTCTGTCCGGATCGGGCACCGCGGCGCTGAAGGGATTGAAGGTGGACGGCATCAATCCGGACGGCTTTGCCGCCATCATCGCGAAGGCCGACGCGATCGGACGTGATATCGACACGGCCAAGACGGCGGAGTTCGCGCCGCAGATCGCCGGGGAGGGCAGCTTCGTCGCCGGCGCCGCCGATGTGGCCTTCACCGTCGCCAACGGTACGGTGCGGGCGCCGCCGATCAGCCTCGACAATCCCGGCGCGACCTTGTCCGCCGACGTGGCCGCCGATCTCAACACGAGCACCGTCACGGCAAAGGGAACACTGACCTACCGCCCCGGCGACGAATCACTGGTCGGTTCCGAGCCTGCTCTCAATTTCAGCCTGGCCGGTCCGCTTGGGGCGACCGTGCTTCAGTTCGACAGCGGTCCGCTGGCGCAGTTCCTCACGCAGCGCGCGCTGGAGAAGGAGCAGCAGCGGGTCGAAGCGATGCAGGCGGCGCTGCTCGAAAAGCAGCGGCTGCGGCGCGAGGTGCGCTATTACGCGGCGCTGCAGATGGAGCGCGACAAGGCGGCCGAGGAGTTGCGCCGGCAAGAGGAAGAGGCGCGGCAGAAGGCCGAGGCGGAAGCCAGGGCGAGAGCCGAAGCACAGGCACAGGCCGAGGCCGAGGCAAAGGCCAAGGCCGACGAAGAAGCGAGAGCGAAGGCGGAAGCCGACGCCAAGGCGCAGGCCGAAGCGGATGCTAAGGCCCAGGCCGATGCGCAGGCGAGGGCGGAGGCCGAGCAGCGGGCCGCGGACGTGGCGGCCAAGGCGCAGGCCGAGGCCGATCGCAAGAAGGCCGAGCAGGCGAAGCTGGAAGCAGCACGCAGGGCGGCCGAGCAGGCGCCAAAGACCGACCAGTCGCTGCCCGGCGTCAATGACGGTTCGACCCCCGCGCCGGCAAAACCAAAGGCCAACCCGTTCACGATCGATAATTTGTTGAAGTCGCTCGACGGCGGTTGAGTTTTACGCCGCACGCGTGGCGGAGCTTGTCGAAGTGGGGAGCCTAGGACTCTTCCTGGCGCGAAAGCAGACGCCGCAGCATCGGCTCGATGCGCGAAAGCTCGTCGAGATGCGCTGCCGACAATTCGGCCAGGCGATCGTCGGCCAAAGGGGTGAGCTGCAGCAGGACGCGGCGGTGATCGCTCTTGTCCTGATCGCGTATGACCAGGCCTGCCTCGGCAAGGCGGTTCACCAGTTCCACCGCGCTATGGTGGCGAATGCGCAGCCGCTCGGCGAGATCGCCCACCGCCACCGGTGCGCCGCCTGGAAATCCTTTGATCGCCAGCAGCGCCTGGTGCTGGCGTGGCGTGAGTCCCGCCTCATCCGCCTGGACCTGGCTGAATTCGAGGAAGCGGCGGATCAGGTAACGGAACTGCGACAGCCGCTGGTAGTCGGCCTGGCTAATGGCGGGGCGTGGCTTTTTCGGCGGAGATGTCATTTTTCGACTTATGGCTCTTTGCCGTCAAAGCTCAAACTCTTTTGAGAGTTCGGAGCCCGACGCGATCGTTGTTCAAAATGACGCGGATCGATGATCGAAAAACGACCTTGAAGGATTATATCGTATTACGATATGACGCCGGCTGAAACCGGACGGTCTTCGCGCCGCCAGAAAGCTCAGGTTCCCAACATGAAATCCGCCCACGCCGGCAACGGCCATCTTCGCGACTTCACGACCGACCCTCGCGTGCTCATCATCGCGGCCATCGCCGTGGTGGTGGCGACTGCCGGGCTGTTCGCCGGCATCGTGCTCCTGAAGCTCATCAGGCTTGCCACCAACATCGCCTATTTCGGCCAGTTCTCTCTTGCCGACCTCAAGCTCGAAGATACGCCGCTTGGGCTCGCCGCGGTGATCGTGCCGGTGATCGGCGCGCTGATCATCGGCCTAATGGCACGCTTCGGCAGCGAGAAGATCCGCGGCCACGGCATTCCCGAAGCCATCGAGGCGATCCTGCTCGGACGCTCGCGGCTCGACGCCAAGGTCGCGGTGCTGAAGCCGTTGTCGTCGGCGATCTCGATCGGCTCGGGCGGACCGTTCGGCGCCGAAGGCCCGATCATCATGACCGGCGGCGCCATCGGCTCGCTGATTGCGCAGATGCTGCCGGTCAGCGACAATGAGCGCAAGACGCTGCTGGTGGCGGGCGCCGCGGCCGGCATGACGACGGTGTTCGGCACGCCGATCGCCGCCATCATGCTCGCCGTCGAGCTGCTTTTGTTCGAATGGACGCCGCGCAGCTTCATCCCAGTCGCGGTCGCCGCGATCGTCGCGGAAGTCGAGCGCACCCTGCTGCACCTGCCAAGTCCGATCTTTCCGTTCTCTGGCACCATGGAGGCATCGATCGCCGGGCTGGGCGGCTGGGTGCTGGTCGGCATTTGCGCCGGTTTGCTTTCGGGATTGCTGACGCAATTGGTCTATGCCTGCGAGGACGCCTTCCTGAAGCTGCCGATACACTGGATGTGGTGGCCGATGATCGGCGGCCTGGTGGTCGGCATCGGCGGCCTGATCGAGCCGCACGCGCTTGGCGTCGGCTACGACAACATCGCCAACGTGCTCGACGGCCACACGGTCGCAACCGCCGCGCTGCTGCTTCTGGTGGTGAAGGCCATTATCTGGTCGGTTGCGCTGGGATCCGGGACATCGGGCGGTGTGCTGGCGCCGCTGCTCATCATGGGCGGCGCGATGGGAGCGGTGCTGTCAGGCGTCCTGCCCGAGGCGAGCCCCGGCTTCTGGCCGCTGCTGGCAATGGCCGCGACCATGGGGGGCACAATGCGCGCACCGCTGACTGCCACCTTCTTCGCCACCGAGCTCACCGGCAACACGCATGTTCTGGTGCCGCTGATCGCGGCCTGCGCCACCGCCCATGCGGTCACCGTGCTGTCGATGAAGCGCTCGATCCTGACCGAGAAGGTGGCGCGGCGCGGGCACCATCTCGTGCGCGAATACCGCGTCGATCCGTTTGCCCTGACCAGGGTCAAGGAAGTGATGACGACCAAGGTCGAGAGCGTGCCGGCGACGATGACACTGCATGGCGCGGCGACCTTCCTGACAGCGCCGGACACGCGGCATCCGAGCTTCCCGGTGACCGATGAAGCGGGCCATGTACTCGGCGTCATCGATCCGCCGGCGATCTTGCGCTGGCGTCGCAACGGCAAGCATCGCAAGGCAACCCTCGGCGAGCTGCTCGCCGGCAGCAAGATCACGCTCGCTTATCCGGACGAATATCTGGAGGCGCTTTCCGACAAGCTGCTCACTGCCAATGTCTCGCATCTGCCTGTGGTCTCACGCGAGGACGAGCGGCTCATCGGCTATATCGGCTGGAAAGACATGATGCGGGTCAGGTCGAAAAAGCAGGCGGAGGAGCGCGACCGCACCGCCTTGCTCAGCTTTGGCGCGCAGCGCAAGGAGGCGCAACAAAGCGTCAGCGACGGCGCGGTCTAGGTCTCGTTGCCGCCGCGCTTCGCCCAAGCCAGCACATAGAGTCTCAGCGCGGATGACAGGTTGGCGTCGCGGGTGCGCGTCTCGTCGATTTCTGCGACCAGGGCCGCGAGCGACAGCGAACGTTGCGCGGCGATGGCGACGAGGTCGTCATAGAAGGGCTGCTCCAGGGAAAAACTGGTGCGGTGACCGCGGATCGTTACCGAGCGCTTTTCGACCGCGGCCATCGCAGGGCTCAGCGCTTGCCCGGGTCGTCGGGTTCTTCCCGGCGATGGCCTGCCACGAATTTTTCGGCCTTCTCCGACGTCAGCCGGTCGCGCTCGCGCTCCGCCTTCGAGCGGCCGTGCAGTGCGCGGTTCTCGCTCGCCTGGCGTTCCTTCTCGCTGCGCGCTCTCTGCTTGCGGGCCTGGCGGAGATTGACGACCTCGCCCATGGCGCCGTGCTATTTCTTGCGGAAGGCGTCGAGCGAAACGACGTCGGCACCCTTGCCGCCGGTGTCGGCGACCGCCGGCTTCTTCTCGGCCTCGGCGGCCTTCTTCTTGGTTTCCGGCTTCTTCTCCGGAACGACGGCGATCGGTTCGGGCGCCGGAGCGGCGGCCTCGTCTTCGACGCTCTCCGTCTTCACGTCGAATTCGAGTTCGAAATTGACGGACGGATCGTAGAAGCCGCGCACGGCGGAGAAGGGGATTTCGAGCTTTTCCGGAACGTCGGAGAAGGAAAGTCCGACCTCGAAGCCGGCATCCGTCACCTTGAGGTCCCAATACTGGAACTGGATGACGATGGTCATCTGCTCAGGATAGCGCTCGCGCAGCCTGGAGGAGATGCGCACGCCCGGCGCGCCGGTCAGGAAGGTGATGAAGAAGTGATGATTGCCCGGAAGGCCAGTGCGCGCGACTTCGGCCAGGACCTTGCGCATGACGCCGCGCAGAGCCTCCTGGGCCAGAATGTCGTAGCGGATATGGTCGTCGGCCATGTGATGGTCGGGTTCCGTTGAATCGTCCGCATAGCTGTAATCAAGCTTGAGCGCGGCGTAAACCGCATATAGGCGCAAAGCCGTGAGGCCAAGAGGGGTGCCAGCGATTTTGATCGCTCAGGCGTGAACGAGCGCCGCCTGTTTGCCGGCTGGCGACTTCTTCTTGGCGAAGGCGCTAAGAAAGGTCCGCACGCCGTTGGTGGCGGAGCGCAGCACCTCTTCCTCGGTAGGCATGCCGCCCAACATGAACGTGGTCTGAAGCTCGGCGTTGACGAGCGCGAGGAACTGGCGCGCCGCGACGTCAGGGTCGCCGATCGAAAGATGCCCGGCGAGGGCGAGCCGGGCGAAGCGCGCGGCAAGCGCCGACCAGGTGCGGCCAGGCCCCTGTTCGCGCCATTCGGCAAACAGTTCCGGGTAACGCTCGCCTTCGGCCTGGATCAGCTTGCGCAGGAAACGGCCGTCGCGGTTGCAGATGCAATTGCGGTTCATGCGTACGGCGAAGGCGATCAGGTCCGCTTCCAGGTCCGTGGGTTGGTCGGGGAAACTGCCTATGGTGGCGAAGATGCCGGCATTGCAGCGCTCCGTCAGGTCGCGAACCACGGCGACGAAGAGCTTTTCCTTGTCGCCATGATGGTTGTAGACCGTCTGCCTCGACACGCCGGCCTCGGCCGCGATCAGGTCGATGTTGGCGCCGGCATAGCCTTCGCGGCAGAAGACGGAAGCGGCCGCATCAACCACCGACACGCGCTTGGCCTCGTGGCTGCGCGGCGGGAAAGTGTCAGGAGAAACGCCGTGCTTCATCGAAATCTATATAGCTGTGATTGACGAATTGGACAAGGGCGTCTAAATTTGTGGACACAATAATGGGAATTCCGAGCTTCGAGAGCCGTCCACATTCGCTCTTACGAGACGAATGATGGCGCTCTTCGGTGTCGGATTGCTACGGGATGGAACGTCCTGGGCTTTGGACGCCCGAATTCGGGGCGGCAAACCAGATTGAAAAGAGCCTTTATCATGAGTCCCAAATTCCTCCGCATCGCGGTCGTGCTCGGCTTGTTGTCCGCAATCGGTCCGTTTGCCATCGATATGTATCTCCCCGCGCTGCCTTCGATCGGCCAGGATCTCCATGCCGGCACCGCCGCCGTGCAGATGAGCCTTCTGATCTTCTTCCTGTCGATGGGTTTCGGGCAGATCGTCGTCGGGCCGATCTCCGATATGGTCGGCCGCAAGGCGCCGCTTTATGCCGGCCTCGCGCTGTTCATGGTCGGAGGCGTCGGCTCGGCCATGGCCCCCAACATCGAGTGGCTGATCGCCTTCCGCTTCCTGCAGGGCCTCGGCGCCAGCGCCGGCATGGCGGTGCCGCGCGCCATCGTGCGCGACCTGCACACCGGCAACGAGGCCGCCAAGCTGATGTCGCTTCTGATGCTGGTGTTCTCGGTGTCCCCGATCCTGGCGCCGCTGACCGGCAGCCAGATCATCGAGCGTTTTGGTTGGCGTGCCGTGTTCTGGACCGTCACGGGCGCGGCTGCCTTGGCCACGATCCTGCTTGCCACCTCGCTCAAGGAGACGCGGCCGGTCGAAGAGCGCGCCGGCTCGTCCTTCGGAACGGCGCTTGCCGGCTATCGGTATCTGATGGGCGACCGCAATTTCCTCGGCCTGGTGGCGATCGCCGGCTTCGGCATTGCGAGCTTCTTCGTTTATCTGTCGAGCTCGTCCTTCATCCTGATCGACCATTACGGGCTGTCGCCGTCGGTCTACAGCGTATTCTTCTCGATCAACGCGGTCGCCTTCATCGGCATGTCGCAGCTGACGGGAATGCTCGCCGACCGCTTCGGGTTGAAGCGCGTCGTCTGGGTGGCGGTCACCGGCTATGCCACGGTGATGGTAGCGCTGTTCGCGATCATGGCCGCGGGCGTCGACCGGCTCGACGTGCTGGCTGCGCTGCTCTTTGTCGGCTACGGCTTCCTTGGCCTCGTCATCCCGACCACCTCGGTGCTGGCGATGGAAGAGCATGGCGAGATCGCCGGCACTGCCTCGGCGCTGATGGGCACGCTGCATTTCGCAATCGGCGCGCTGGCGATGGGCGTAGCCGGCATCTTCTTCGACGGCACGCCGCTGCCGATGGTGGCCGGCATTACGCTGTGCGCCGTGATCTCCTTCACGCTGGCCAAGCTGACGCTCGGCCGCGCGCGTGAAGCTGTCGAAGCGCCGGCAGAGTAGAGCGCGAAACAACCCAAAAGGCCGGCTTGCCCGGCCTTTTTCATCGCAGGCCTGTTTGATCGATGATGAAGTGCGCCCGTTCCTCGACCGGAGCGAGGGGCAACGGCACCAGTTCATAGCCGAGTTCCGCATAGACGCTGATCACCGAACGGAACGTGCGCTCTGCCTCGTCCAGCGTCTGCTGGCGCTCCTCGTCCTGGGTAAAGATCTCCGGCCATGGCGGCGCGACGAAGACGCGGCGCGCGTAGCGGAATTTTTCAGCCGCGGTTGCGACGTGGTCGGGCACCGGCAGACCGCAGAGCCTGAGATAGCCGATTGTGTCGGGCGCGCCGCGGTCGAAGAAGACCGGGCCGGGCTCGGCGCGCGCGGTTTGCCAGGAACGCAGTTCCCACGACAGCATCAGCTCGGCAAAGAGCGCGCGATCCCGCCAGGGAAGGGCAGGGCCGCCGATGGCCATCTGATCGCGGATGATGCCGCGCCCGGCTTCGGGGGCCGTCGCGAAACCCTTGGCCTGCAGCGCCTCGATCAAGCTGGTCTTGCCTGAACCCGGACCGCCGGTCAGCACGAAGAATCGGTCGCAATCGTTTTGCATTGTTTGTCCATGCGTGATGAGCGGCAAGGCTGCGCGCCGCGGGTCGAGCGCCGGACAAGCTTTGGCCGTTCGATTAATTGGGAAGACGCAAAAAGGGGAAGGTGGAGGTTTCTGTTGCCAGGTACCTCCGAACCCCGCCTAGAAGTGCGAACCGCTAGGACTTGATTTGAAGCGTTCGCGCCGCATTAAGCAGCGAGACGAGCTTCCGCATAGTTGTCGTTGGCAACTATAAGTTTAGCCCGATGACGGTGGTACAATGCCGGGCAAAAGTACGATCTTTACACCTTCGTCGATCCTATTTCGCCCCCAGCAAAAGCCGCTCCGTCAGCCAGAGCGGTTTTTGGTGGAGGCGCCGGGTACCGCCCCCGGGTCCGAACGGCTTATTTCATCGCCTATTTATCGCCATAGTCGGTCAAGCCGACGAAGCGAATATAGGGAGCGACGAGAGAAAAATAAAGGTCAAACCGGCGCTTATCCGGTTATGACAAACGTGCAGCCAAGGGTTGACTTGCGCGCCCACTCAATCAAATCTCGTTCCCGGTGAGGAGACTCTGACCTAGCGCACAGGTTGCGCGGCGCGCCACAACCCTCATCGACCGGATCGGTGGCGCCGAGGAGGGGAAGTTCGATGGCCGACTATCTTGCGGATGTGAAGAAATACGATGCCGGCGCCAGCGCCGACGCGGTCGACAAGATCGTCAAGCATCTCGGCATTGCGCTGAGGAACCGCGATTCGTCGTTGGTGTCCTGCACCGACCCGAAGGAACTCGACCGCGTGCGGGAGAATTGGATCGGCAAGAAGCTCGGCGTTGCCGATGCCGCGAAGGCCAATGCGTCGATCGAGAAGACCTGCAAGGCGATGCAGGCCGACAACACCAAGAGCCGCGTGACCTTTTATTATCTGGTTGCCAAGGACCTCGGCAAACTCGGCTCTCTCTGAGTCTTGGCTGCCCGGCGGCCGGCACGAAACCGTGCCGGCACCGCGGACTTTTAGGTGCGGTTCGCGTCTGCAGCGCGCTTTGCGGTGTTCGACCGGCTGTCGGTCGGGTATGATTGCCTGTAACCCGAATCGAGGCAGAGCCGGTGCGTCAATATCTCGACCTGTTGAAGCATGTGCTGGAGAACGGTACCGACCGCGGCGACCGTACCGGCACAGGCACGCGCTCGGTGTTCGGCTACCAGATGCGTTTCGACCTTTCGCGCGGCTTTCCGGTCACGACCACCAAGAAGCTGCATCTGAAGTCGATCATCCACGAGCTTCTGTGGTTCCTGGCCGGTGACACCAACATCAGATATCTCAACGACCATGGCGTCACCATTTGGGACGAATGGGCCGACGAGAATGGTGATCTCGGCCCGGTCTATGGCAAGCAGTGGCGCTCATGGCCGGACATGCATGGTGGCGAGATCGACCAGATCGCAGGCCTTTTGAAAGAGATTCGCCGGAACCCCAATTCGCGCCGGCTGATCGTCTCGGCCTGGAATCCGGCCGAGGTCGAGGCGATGGCGCTGCCGCCCTGCCACTGCCTGTTCCAGTTCTATGTCTCGGAAGGCAGGCTCTCCTGCCAGCTTTACCAGCGCTCGGCCGACATCTTCCTCGGTGTGCCGTTCAACATCGCTTCGTACGCTTTGCTCACCATGATGGTGGCGCAGGTGACCGGGCTGAAGCCGGGCGACTTCGTCCACACGCTGGGCGACGCGCACCTTTATTCGAACCATTTCGAACAGGCGCGCGAGCAGATGCGGCGCACGCCTAAGGCCTTGCCGACGATGTGGATCAATCCGGAGGTGAAGGACCTCTTCGCCTTCCGTTTCGAGGATTTCCGCCTCGAGGATTATTTCGCCGACGCGAATATCAAGGCGCCAATCGCCGTTTAACTCGATCAGTCGATGCCGACCATGACGTCCGAGGCCTTGCTTATGACATAGGCCCGGTTGCCCTTTTTCGAGCGCAAGGTCGGCGACCGCCTCATTGGTGATCGATGCGGTGACGATCACGCCGCCGTCGATGCCGATCCTGACATGCGAAGTGGTCGCTCCCTTGACGATCTCGGGACCTTACCCTTCAGCATATTGCGGGCGTTGATCTTGATGCGTCTCTCCTTGAACAGCGCTGTTTCCGATTTGTCGTAAACCGGGACCATGCCGGCCCACAATGCCAGGACAGGTGAAAAGCCTTTCCTTGTTATGTTCATCCGGATATATCGGTTTGAGGCTTTTGGCCGTACGGATTTTAAGACCAGGGAGAGAATTCATGACGGGCAAGGGTTTCGGGGCGAAGGCGGCCGCCATCGGCGGTCTGACGGCAATGCTGCTGGCCGCGGTGCCGGCGGCGCATGCCGACGACAAGGTCGTCGTGTTTGCCGCGGCGAGTCTCAAGGACGCGCTCGACGCCGTCAACAAGGCCTGCGAGCCGGAAGTCGGCGAAGCCGCGACCATTTCCTACGCGGCGAGTTCGGCGCTGGCCAAGCAGATCGAAGGCGGCGCGCCGGCCGACGTGTTCGTGTCGGCCGACCTCGACTGGATGAAGTATCTCTCCGACAAGAAGCTGACCAAACCGGACACCGAGGTGAAGCTGCTCGGCAACCAGATTGTGCTGGTGGCCCCGAAGGACTCCAAAGTTGAGACCAAGGTCGAGAAAGGCTTCGATCTCGCCAGGCTCATCGGCGACGGCAAGCTTGCGATGGGCGACTTCAAGGTGGTGCCTGCCGGCAAATACGGCAAGGCGGCGCTGGAATCGCTGGGCATCTGGTCGTCGGTCGAAGGCAAGGTCGCGCAGGCCGAGAATGTACGTGCGGCGTTGAAGCTGGTGTCGACCGGCGAGGCGGCGCTGGGCATCGTGTACGCTACCGACGCGCATGCCGAGAAGGGCGTCAAGGTCGTCGGCACTTTCCCGGAAAATTCGCATCCGCCGATCATCTACCCGATTGCCCAGACCGCCGATTCGAAGCACAAGGATACGGCTGCATTCCTGAAATGCGTCGAGTCGGCCAAGGCTGCCGAACTCTTCAAGGAGCAGGGTTTCACGGTGCTCGCGCCGAGCAACTGAGAAAGACCGCGCAAACACTGACATGAACTGGCTGCTGGACCTCACTCCCGACGAATGGAATGCGGTCCGGCTGTCGATCAAGGTGGCGACGGTGGCGATGATCGCCAGCCTGCCGCCGGGCATCTTGCTTGCGCTTCTGCTCGCGCGAGGGCGTTTCTGGGGCAAGACGCTGCTCAACGGGCTAGTGCATCTCCCGCTGATCCTGCCGCCGGTGGTGACCGGCTACCTGCTCCTGCTCACCTTCGGCCGGCGCGGGCCCGCCGGCTCCTTCCTGGCCGAGCATTTCGGCATCGTCTTTTCGTTCCGCTGGACCGGCGCGGCACTGGCCTGCGGGGTCATGGGCTTTCCGCTGATGGTGCGCGCCATCCGGCTGTCGATCGAGGCGGTCGACCGCAGAATCGAGGCGGCGGCAGGCACGCTCGGCGCCAATCCGCTCTGGGTGTTCGCCACCATCACTCTGCCGCTGATCCTGCCTGGCCTGATCGCCGGCGCGATCCTTTCTTTCGCCAAGGCGATGGGCGAATTCGGCGCCACCATCACCTTCGTCTCCAACATTCCCAACGAGACGCAGACTTTGCCCTCGGCGATCTACACCTTCACACAGGTGCCCGGCGGCGACGAAGGCGCGCTCAGGCTGACGCTGATCTCGATCGCTATCTCGATGGTCGCGCTCATCGCGTCCGAGGTGCTGGCGCGCCGCGTTGGCCGGCGGATGGACATCGAATGACGCTCTCGGTCGACATCCGCCATAGTCTCGGCGATTTCGCCTTGGAAGCGCGTTTCGAGAGCGCAGGCCGGCTGACGGCAGCGTTCGGGCCGTCCGGCTCCGGCAAATCTACACTGATCAATCTCATCGCGGGCCTGATCCGGCCGGACAAGGGCCGGATCGCTGTCAATGGGCGCGTTCTGGTGGACACCGAAGCACGGGTCTTTGTGCCGATGCACAAGCGGCGGATCGGCATGGTGTTCCAGGATGCGCGGCTATTCCCGCATATGAGCGTCGCCGGCAATCTGCGTTACGGCCGCTGGTTCACTCCGTCTTCCGAACGCTACGCCAAGATGAATGCGGTCGTCGATCTGCTTGGCATCGACCATCTGCTCGACCGGCGGCCGGCGAGACTGTCGGGCGGCGAAAAGCAGCGGGTCGCGATCGGCCGTGCCCTGCTTGCCAGCCCGAAACTGCTTCTGATGGACGAGCCGCTCGCCTCGCTCGACGAGGCGCGCAAGGCCGAGATCCTGCCCTACATCGAGCGTCTGCGCGACGAGAAGATCCCGGTTGTCTATGTCAGCCATTCCGTTGCCGAGGTGGCGCGGCTGGCCAGTGACGTCGTAGTGCTTTCGCAAGGCAAGGTCGCGGCCTCAGGCCCGACCGAGGCGATTATGCAGCGTCTCGACCTGTTGCCGGCCGAAGAGCGCGGCGAGGGCGGGGCGGTGCTCGACACCAAGGTCCTGCGCCACGACGAGGCGTTCGGCATGACGGTGCTGGCCTCACCGGCCGGCGAAATCCGAGTGCCGAAACTGGCGATGGCAGCGGGGGCTCCGGTGCGCATTCGTATCCGCGCCCGCGACGTGATGATCGCGACCGGGCGGCCGGAAGGACTCAGCGCGCTCAACATTCTGGCGGGAACGATTACTGCTGTCAGGCCGGGCATCGGGCCGACCGTGGAAATCGCCATCGACTGCAATGGCGCGATCGTGCTGGCGCGGATCACCGAACAGTCCAAACACACTCTTCGTCTGGCGCGCGGCCAGCAGGTCTTCGCGGTGATCAAGACGGTAAGCTTCGACAGCGCAACGACCGGGGCAGGGCTGCCGGTTGAGGCGGATGGTTGACGAAAGAGCAACATCGCTATGTTGATCTGGAATAGCGATCTAGTGGCGGAGAAGGTAATCTCGGCATGATCGCGGAGGACAGGACATGCCATCGTTGAGCCTGCGGATAAACCTGGACCCAGACGGCCGGATCGGCCCGGGCAAGATCGAATTGCTGGAGCAGATCGCCGCCTTCGGCTCGATCTCGGCCGCGGCTCGCGGCATGGAGATGTCCTACAAACATGCCTGGGATTTGGTCGAGGACATGAACCGCGTCTTCGGCAAGCCGCTGGTCGCGGCACAGACCGGTGGCCGTAAAGGCGGTGGCGCGCAGCTGACATCGGTGGGTCTGGCGGTCGTCAGCCGGTTTCGGGCCATAGAGCGTGCCGCTTCATCGGCTGCCGCCGTCCATATGCAGGCGCTACAGGCGGAGATCGATGCTGGGTAAGGCGCCTATTCTTCTGGCTCGCCGGGTTTTCGCAGCAAGTACGTGTCCATGATCCAGCCCTTTTTCCGCCGGGCTTCCTCGCGGACCCTCTCGATCTCGGCGCCGACATCGCCTAAGCGTCCGGAAATGACGATCTCATCCGGGGTGCCGAGATAAGCGCCCCACTGGATGAGGACATCCTTGTCGGCCAGCGTGTTGAAGGCGCATTTGCCGTCGAGCATGACCACCGCCGAGCCGGCATTGGCCGGCAGTCCTTCCTCGGTCAGCCGGCGGCCGGTGGTGACCAGGATCGAATCGCCGATGCGGTTCAGCGCCGTCGCGTGGGCGGCGGCGAGCGCCTGGATCGCCGTGATGCCGGGGATAACCTCGAGTTCGAAACCGACATTGCCTCTGAGGCGAACGCGCTCGAGGATACGAAGCGCGCTGTCATAGAGCGAAGGGTCGCCCCAGATCAGGAAGGCGCCGCAACCGTCTTCGGCAAGCTCGTCGCGGATCAGGGCCTCGTAGATCTCGGCAATCGCTTCGTGCCAGTCGTCGACGGTTGTCCGATAAGACGATGTCGGCTCGGCCCGGACTGGCACGTCGAATTCGACGCGGCGCGATTTCGGGTTGGTGACGAAGCGGTCGCAGATCTGCCGGCGCAAATCGGCGAGATCGTTCTTTTTCGCTCCTTTATCGGGGATGAACAGCACGTCGGCGCGGTTCAGGCCGTCGATGGCTTGAACCGTCATGTGGTCGGGATTGCCGGCGCCGATGCCGAGGACGAGAAGCTTGCGCATGGCGATCTCCTGCCCGATCGGGGGCGCGGTGTCCAGAAGTACCGGCAACGGCGACGAAGGGCTTTGAAACGCTACCTTGAAACGGGTAGATGGAAGAGCGCATCCGGCTGGTCCCGGTATCGCGGCACAGAGGAGGGGTCCATGTTACGCACCATACTGACCGCGGCGCTGGCGATCATGGCCGTTCCGGCCTTCGCCAATGATTCCGTCGCCGAGCTCGGCACCGGCGGCCTGATCCTGTCGCGCAGCGATGCCGTCGCTATGCAAAGCGAGGAGCTTTTCATCTCGCAGGAGAAGGTGACGGTCGACTATGTCTTCCGCAACAACACCGACAAGGATGTCAGCTCCATCGTCGCGTTCCCGATGCCCGACATCGAGGGCGATCCCAACGAGATGCCGGCGATCCCGGAGGCTCAGAGCGACAATTTCCTCGGCTTCGAGGTGACGATCGACGGCGTCGACGCGAAGCCCCAGCTCGAGCAGAGGGCGTTTGCGCTGGGCATCGACATCACTGCCGACCTCAAGGCGCAGAACGTGCCGCTCTATCCGTTCGGCGACGCAGCCAAGGCGGCGCTGGCGAAGCTGCCCAAGGATGTCACCAAGGACTGGGAGGACCGCGGGATCGTCATCGAGGATACCGCCGATGACGGCTCGGGCATGCAGACCGCCTATGTGCCCTTCTGGCAATTGCGGTCGACCTATTGGTGGCGCTCGACCTTCCCGGCCAACAAGGAGGTCCATGTCTCGCACCGCTACAAGCCAAGCGTTGGCGGCACCTCCTCGGTCAGCTTCTTCTCCGAAGGCCAGTTCCAGAGCCCGCAATACGATACCTACAAGACCCGCTACTGCATGGATCAGACATTCGAGAACGCGGTGCGCAAGGCGGCCAAGGCGAATCCGGACGGCTATCCAAAATATTACGAGAGCCGGATCGCTTATATTCTCACCACGGGGGGCAATTGGGCTTCCGGCACTATCGGCAATTTCAAGCTGACGATCGACAAGGGCAGCCCCAGGAACCTCGTCTCCTTTTGCGGCGACAATGTCAAAAAGGTCGGGCCGACGACGTTCGAGATCACCGCGAAGGATTTCTATCCCGAGCGCGACATCGACATCCTGCTGCTCGAGCCACCGGACAATGGCGGGAATGGCGGCTGATGGATATCGCGATCTATGTCGCCATAGCCGAAAACTGCGTGATCGGCCGCGAGGGCGGCCTGCCGTGGCGGCTTTCCACCGATCTCAAGCGCTTCAAGGCCGATACGATGGGCAAGCCGATCATCATGGGCCGCAAGACCTATGAGGGCATCGGCCGGCCGCTGCCCGGCCGGCTCAACATCGTGGTGACGCGCGACAAGGCCTGGCGCGCCGAAGGCATCGAAGTGACCCACTCGCTGGATGACGCGATCGCGCTGGCCAAGGTGCGCGGCCGCTGCATTGCGGGAGCGGACGAGATCTGCGTGGTCGGTGGCGGCGAGATCTATGCCCAGGCCTTGCCGCTGGCCGACCGGCTGCATGTGACGCATGTGCTGGCCAGCGTCGATGGCGACGCGCATTTCCCTCCGATCGACCCGAGCATCTGGCGGCTCGTCAGCGCCGAGGATTTCCCCGCCGGTGAGAAAGACAGCCACGCGACGCGCTATACCGTTTACGAGCGCCGGCGCGACAATCATTGATGACGACAAAGGGTCGCTACCGATCCAAATCGCATGGGGACGATGGTCCATCGCGTTGAAAGCAGATCGACGCGACCCTATAGAAGAACAGTGTTGCAGCGGCCGGCGTCCAAACGGAAGCACAAGATGCCGCCGTAATGCTTTGATTTTGGCGCATGATTCCTTTTCGAAAACCGATATGGGTTTTCTGGGTCTTGCGTTAGGATTGCGCCGCAAGGCCTGAGGGAACCGAAGCGAAAGGACATTCATGCCCTGGAACGACAAGAGCGGCGGCGGCGGCCCATGGGGCGGCGGCGGCAATCAGGGACCCTGGGGGCAGGGACCGAAAGGGCCAAGCGGACCGCAGGGTTCCCCGCCCGATCTCGAGGACATCATCCGCCGTGGTCAGGACAGGCTGCGCCGCGCGCTTCCGGGCGGCGGCGGCGCCAGCCCGGCGGTGCTTGGGCTGATCGCTCTGGCGCTCATATTGCTCTGGGCCTTCAAGGCGATTTATACTGTGCAGCCCGACGAGGTCGCCGTCGAGTTGCGTTTCGGCCAGCCGAAGGCTGAGCTCTCACAGCCTGGCCTGCATTTCCACTGGTGGCCGATCGAAACGGTCGAGACGGCCAAGATTTCCGAGCAGCTCGTCAGCATCGGTGGCGGCGCGAGCAGCGGCTCCGGACTGATGCTCTCCGGCGACCAGAACATCGTCAACGTTCAATTCTCGGTGGCCTACCAGGTCTCGGATCCGAGAGCCTACCTGTTCGATGTCTCCGATCCCGACGGCATGCTGGCGCAGGTGGCCGAGAGCGCGATGCGTGAAGTCGTCGGCCGGCGCCCGGCCCAGGATATTTTCCGCGACGATCGCCAGGGCATCGCAACCGCGGTGCGCGAGATCATCCAGGGCACGCTCGACGGCTACAAGACCGGTCTCCAGGTCAACGCGGTCTCGATCGAGGACGCAGCGCCCCCGCGCGAGGTGGCCGACGCCTTCGATGAAGTGCAGCGCGCCGAGCAGGACGAAGACAAGTTCGTCGAGCAAGCCAACCAGTATTCCAACCAGAAGCTCGGTCAGGCGCGCGGCGAGGCGGCGCAGATCCGCGAAGATGCGGCCGCCTACAAGAACCGGGTCGTTCAGGAGGCCGAAGGCGAGGCGCAGCGCTTCATCTCCGTCTACAACGAATACGCCAAGGCGCCCGACGTCACGCGCAAGCGCCTTTATCTCGAAACCATGGAGAGGATCCTGAAGGACTCGAACAAGGTCGTCGTCGAGCCGGGCAACGGTCAGGGCGTGCTGCCTTACCTGCCGCTGCCGGCATTGCAGCCGAAAGCGCCGCCGTCGCCTCTGGGCGCCACGACGGGAGGTAATCAGTGATGGCCAACCGTCTTCCCATACTCGCCGTCATCGCGGCGGTCCTTTTGTTCTTGCTCTACTCGTCGGTGTTCGTGGTCAATGCCGGCCAGCAGGCGATCGTGCTACGGTTCGGCGAGATCATCGACGTCAAGAACGAGCCCGGCATCTACTTCAAGGCGCCGTTCGCCTTCTTCGATGCCGACAGCGTGCAGATGGTCGAGAAGCGCGTGATGCGCTTCGACCTCGACAACATCCGCGTCCAGGTCTCGGGCGGCAAGTTCTACGAGGTCGATGCTTTCATCGCCTACCGGATCTCAGATCCGCGCACGTTCCGCGCGGCTGTGTCCGGTCAGGTGGAACTCGCCGAAGCCCGGCTGAGGACGCGTCTCGACGCGGCGCTGCGCCGTGTCTACGGCCTGCGCGACTTCGAGGCTGCGCTCTCCGAGGAGCGCGGCAACATGATGCGCGAGGTACGCGATCAACTGCGCCCCGACGCGACCTCGCTCGGCCTCGACATCGAGGATGTGCGCATCCGCCGGACCGATCTGACGGCCGAGGTCTCGCAGCAGACCTATGACCGCATGAAGGCCGAGCGCCTGGCGGAAGCCGAGCGCTTGCGAGCCCGCGGCAACGAGGCGGCGCAGCGCATCAGGGCGCGAGCCGATCGCGAGGTCGTCGAGATCGTCGCCGAGGCGCAGAAGGAATCGGAAATCCTGCGCGGCGAGGGCGAGGCGCAGCGCAGCGCGACCTTCGCGGACGCCTATAAGCGCGATCCCGCGTTCTTCGACTTCTATCGCTCGATGAACGCCTACGGCACGGCGCTGGACAACACCGGAACGACGATGGTGCTCTCGCCCGAATCCGAATTCTTCCGATACTTCCGCGATCCGGGCAGCAAGCCCGGGCCGGCTCCCGCCGCGCCTGCGATGGCACCCGCCGCGCCTGCGGCCCAACCGGGCACCGCCCAGTAGCGGGCGGTGCAGGATTTTCTGGCGGCAATCGGGCTGGTCCTGGTGATCGAAGGGCTGGTCTATGGCGGGTTTCCGGCTTTGGCCCGGAAGCTCGCCACCGAGGTGCTGTCGATGCTGGAAAATGTGCTGCGGATCGGCGGGCTGGTCGCGATCGCCGTCGGTGTCGGCATCGTCTGGCTCGTCCGCGGCTTATGATATTCCTTGGTGCTGAAGCGATTGACGATTTATCTTCAGCCGATAGCTATAGCCGCAAACGTGCCGTATTTCTTGCCAACATGAACAGGACAGGCGCCTTTGTGGATGCGCCTTTCCTTTTCAGAACCGCCGGGAGGCCATGATGATATCCGACACCCTGTTGCGCGCGGCGCGGCGTATGGTCTTCGCCGGCGCCACGGCATTCGCGGTCGGCATTGTCGCCGTGCCGTCCTTCGTCACGCCGACGATCGCCTCCGACGGCCCGCCTTCGGTAGCCGATCTGGCCGAGCGCCTGCTCGGCGCGGTGGTCAATATCTCGACCTCGCAGACGGTGAAAGGCACCGAAGGACCGGGCGCGGTGCCGATGCCGCAACTGCCCGAGGGCTCGCCGTTCCAGGATTTCTTCGACGATTTCTTCAAGAACCGCGGCGGCGACAAGGGGGGAGCTGCGCAGAAAGTGCAGTCGCTCGGCTCCGGCTTCGTCGTCGACGCCGAGCAGGGCATCGTGGTGACCAACAACCACGTCATCGCCGACGCCGACGATATCGAGGTGAATTTCTCCGACGGCGTCACGCTGAAGGCGACGCTTGTCGGCACCGACACCAAGACCGACGTCGCGGTTCTGAAGGTCGATCCCAAGGGCCACAAGCTGACGGCGGTGAAATTCGGCGATTCCACCAAGATGCGCGTCGGCGACTGGGTGATGGCGATTGGCAATCCGTTCGGCCTGGGCGGCACGGTGACGGTCGGCATCGTCTCGGCACGCAACCGCGACATAAATTCCGGACCCTATGACGATTTCATCCAGACCGACGCCGCCATCAACCGCGGCAATTCCGGCGGCCCGCTGTTCAACGCGGCCGGTGAAGTCATCGGCATCAACACGGCGATCATCTCGCCGTCGGGCGGCTCCATCGGCATCGGATTCTCCATTCCCTCGCAGCTTGCCGCCGGCGTCGTCGACCAACTCCGCCAGTATGGCGAGACGCGGCGCGGCTGGCTCGGCGTGCGAATCCAGCCGGTGACGGCCGACATCGCTGAGAGCCTCGGCATGGCGACCGCCAAGGGTGCGCTGGTCGCCGGCGTCATCAAGGGCGGGCCGGTTGACAATGGCACGGTCCAGGCCGGCGATGTCATCATCAAGTTCGACGGCAAGGATATCCATGAGATGCGCGACCTGCCGCGCGTCGTGGCCGAAAGCCCGGTCGGCAAGGCGGTTGACGTCGTCATCGTGCGCAAGGGCGTCGAGCAGACGGTCAAGGTGACGCTCGGCAGGCTCGAGGACGGGGAGAAGCTGGCCAGCGGCGAGAACGGCAGCACGGACCAAGGCAATAGCGACAAGGCAACGCCGCCAGTGTCGACGGCTTCGGTACTCGGCATGACGGTCGGCGAGCTCAACGACCAGACGCGGCAGAAGTTCGGCATCGCCGCAGACGTGTCCGGCGTTGTCGTCACCGATGTCACCAAGGATTCGCCTGCGGCCGAGCGTGGCATCCAGCCCGGCGAGGTGATCACCGAGATCGCGCAGGAATCGGTCGGCACGCCGAAGGACGTGATGGACCGGATCGGCGCGCTGAAGCAGCAGGGTCGCAAGAATGCGCTGCTGATGCTGGCTTCAAAGACCGGCGAACTGCGCTTCGTGACGATCCGGATGGATTGATTGCCGCGTAATCCGGCAACGCAGATTGTCGATGAAAAGGGCGGCTATCGAGTCGCCCTTTTTCGTTGCTGCCACGCCTCCCGCGACAGCCTGTACATGACATGACGCTTGAGGTGCGCGTGGCTGTCGGGAACACTCGGATGGTCGAAGTCTGCGCCCGGGTCGGCTCGCATGCCGAGGCGCTTCATGACGGTGATCGAACGATGGTTATCCGCGACCGCGAACGATACGATCTCGGCGACGCCAAGCGTTTCGAAACCGAAGGCGAGCCAAGCTTCTGCCGCCTCCGTGACATAGCCATTGCCCCAGAATTCGGGCGCCAGCCGCCAGCCGATCTCGATCGTGCCGGGCGCCAGCACGTCGATGTCTTCCGTTCCGGATAGACCGACAAAGCCGACGCATTCGCCGGTTTCCGCGATCTCCGCTGCGGCGAAGCCATAACCGTCCTCTTCGATCCAGGCGCGGACTTCGTCCATCTTGGCGTCAGCCGCGACGCGGTCGCGGCGAAACGGGAAGAATTCCATCACGCGCTCGTCGGAGTTGATGCGATGGAAAAGCACGCGGTCGCGATCCTCCCAGTTGCGCAGGATCAGGCGCTCTGTGCGGATCGGCGTCATTCGACGAACTCATCCCGGCGGTAGCCCTGGAGATAGAGCAGCGCGGTCAGGTCGCCATGATCGATGCGGATCCGTGCCTGCTCGGCCACCGCCGGCTTGGCGTGGAGCGCGACGCCCGTGCCGGCAAGCCGGATCATATCGAGATCGTTGGCGCCGTCACCGACCGCGATGGCATCCTCTGTTGTCAGCGCGAGCCTCGCAGCTATGTCCAGCAGCGCTTCGGCCTTCGCGGCGCGGCCGAGGATGGGCTCGGTCACCATGCCGGTGAATGTGCCGTCTTCCTCCATCAGGCGGTTGGCCCGGTTTTCCTGGAACCCCAGCATGTCGGCAATGCGGCTGGTGAAGACGTCGAAGCCGCCCGAGACCAGCGCCGTCCAGGCGCCATGGGCGCGCATCGTTTGCACCAAGGCGCGGCCACCGGCGGCCAGCGTCAGCCGGTTGGCGATAATGCGGTCGACGACAGCGGTGTCGAGGCCTTTCAGCAAGGCGACGCGCTCGCGCAACGCAGGCTCAAAGGCGATCTCGCCATTCATCGAGCGAGCGGTGATCGCCGCTACATGGTCCTTGACACCGATTTCGTCGGCAAGCTCGTCAATGCATTCCTGCTCGATCATCGTCGAATCCATGTCGGCGAGCAGGATCTTCTTTCGCCTGCCTTCGGCGGGCTGGACGATGACATCGACCGGTTCGGAAGCCAGTGCGGCGCGCAGATTGGCGGTCATTTCGCCGATATCCGGCGTCTGCGGCAAAACGAGATCGCAAGCAACGTCTTCAGCCAGCCAACGGACGGCGCTTGCGCCGGCGGCCCGCAAGGCCATATTCGCAAGCGAGGCCGGCACGGCGCGGGCTTCTGGACGGGACACTAAAGTGGCGATCAGCGGCATTGCACATTCCGGCAGGCAGGCGGGCGAGGGCCGCGTCAAGAACGCGATCCTGATAGCCGGGCCGACGGCCAGCGGCAAGTCGGCGCTGGCGCTCGATTTTGCCGAACGCGGCGGCGGGGTCATCGTCAACACCGATTCCATGCAGGGCTATTCGGTGCTCGACGTTTTGACCGCGCGGCCGACCGCTGCCGAAACGGCACGCGTGCCGCACTTCCTTTACGGCCACGTGCATCCCTCCGCGGCCTATTCCACCGGTGCCTGGCTGCGCGATGTAACGCGATTGATGGAAGACGGCCTGCTGTCGGGCCGTCCAGTTGTTTTCGTCGGCGGCACGGGACTCTATTTCCGCGCGCTGGCCGAAGGCATCTCGGATATGCCGGACATTCCACCTGCCGTCCGTGAGCGCTGGCGCTACGAGCTCAAGGAGCAAGGAGCCGAAAGGCTGCATCGCCTGCTGATGCACGAGGATTCAACCATGGCCATGCAGCTCAGGCCAACGGACGGTCAGCGAATCGTGCGGGCGCTCGAAGTGCTCGATGCCTCGGGACGTTCCATCCTGGAGTGGCAGGCGGCGCGCGGCCGCCCGCTGATCGACCGCGACAGCGCCCGTTTCCTGGTCATCGAGCCGGATCGGCAGCAGCTGGTGCGGCGTATAGAGGCGCGTTTCGACCAGATGCTGGACAAGGGCGCGCTTGACGAAGTGCGGCGGCTTACGGCTCTCGGCCTCGACCCGGACCTGCCGGCGATGAAAGCGATCGGGGTGCGCGAGCTGCAGGCGGCGATGGCCGGACAGTCCGGTTTTACCGAGGCGATCGAGCGGGCCAAGATCGCAACGCGGCAGTATGCCAAGCGCCAGTCGACCTGGTTCAGACACCAACTGGGCACGGAGTGGCGCAGGCTGCGGCCGGGCGATCAATCTACGCTCCTTGACTGAAGAAAAGCTTTTTCAATCAGCACCTTAAACTCCCCCGTTCTAATTCTCGCCAAGGTTGTCCGGGTTAACGGTCCGTAAGGCCCGGCATGTCATAACCTCAGGGGGCTGCAGTGCCGCGGGGAGTAGATGCGTTTCCATAAGGCGGAATCCGCATTTTTCGTTTTCATTTTTGTGATCCTGGCCGCGGGCCTGGTGACCTTCCATGCCTACGGCCAATTGCAGGACATCGCCGCTGATCTCAATGCCGCATCGCGCGTCGACAAGATCGTCTATCTGAACAGATTGCTGTTCGTGACCGGCGCGCTGCTGGCGACCGCGCTGTTCTTTGGCACTTTCTTCATCTACCCGCTGATCCGTGGCCAGGTGCGGGAAGAGGGCAAGCTCAGGGCCATGACGGTCTCGCTCAGCGCCCGTTCGCAAACGCTCGAGCAAGCGGCGCTCACCGACGGTCTGACCGGCATGCAGAACCGCCGCTACTTCGACGATGCGCTGCGCGAATATCTCCAGGAATTTCGCCGCATCGACAGGCCCGTCGGGCTGATGATCCTCGATCTCGATCATTTCAAACAGGTCAACGACACGCATGGTCACGATGTCGGCGACGAGGTGCTGCGGGCCGTGGCCACCTGCCTGCGGGGCATGACGCGCTATCACGATGTGGTGGCGCGGCTGGGCGGCGAGGAATTTGCCGTCGTCACGCCCAACATGGATGTCGAGTTGCTTGCCCGGTTCGCCGAGCGCATCCGCAAGGCGATCGCCAATCTGTCGATCATGTCGGGCAATGTGCGGCTGAAGGTCACCACCAGCGTCGGCCTTGCCGTGTGGGACCACAAGGAGAGCGCCGAGGATTTCTACCGACGCGCCGACCGCCAGCTCTATGAGGCGAAGAAGCAAGGCCGCAACCGCGTCTGCGCCTAAAATTCCGAAGATGAATTCGTGAGGCCGGCCGTATGCCGCCGTTTCTGCGGTTCCGGTGCTCACGGACTTGATGTCCGCTCCTGCCTGACGAATTCCCTGGAATTTACTCACCGTCCAACGTCGGGCGGTTAGTCGTTCAACCGCGCATGCCGAAAGTCGAAGGCTTCAGACCGAAGCGGGTGTCGAAGTCGTCGTCGGGCTGGGGGCGGGGCGCGGCGGCCGGCTTCTTATAGTCCGGGTCGCCTGCCTGTCGCGCCGAGTCCACGGTCTCGGCGAAAGCCATGGCCTGCTGCGGCTTCGGCACGTTGCGGAGCCGCTCGACGATCATGGCCAGATCGACGTCGCTGCCGTCCACCGAGGGTTCGACCTGCTCCCTTTTCGCGGTTCCGGGGATGAACTCCTGCGCCAGCTTCTCGAATTTCAGCCGCATGGTGGTCGCGACGCCTTCGCCGAAGGCGATGGCTTCGCGCTGCCCCATCGACGACAGGAACGCGAGCGTGGAAGCCGAGGAGTCGGCGATCGCAGAGCGGATGATCGCCTGGTCCTGCTCGTTGGCGAGCCGCATGGCGAAGAAGGTCGAGCACTGCGACAGGATGGTCGGGTCGAGCTCGCCCGGGCGCTGGGTGACGACACCCAGATAGCAGCCATACTTGCGGCCTTCCTTGGCGATGCGCGACAACGCATGCCTGGTCGGCGCGAAGCCGAGGCGCGGGTCAGCCGGCATGTAACGATGGGCTTCCTCGCAAAGCAGGAGCAGCCTCAGCCGGCCCTCGCTCCACAAGGCCAGGTCGAAGGCCAGCCGCGCCAGCACCGAGCAGACCGAGTTGACCACTTCCGAAGGCATGCCCGCCATCTCGAAGCAGGTGACCGGGCGGCCGTGATTGGGGACACGGAAGATATTGCCGATCGTCTCGTGGATCGTGTCCTCGATCAGGCGGGAATTGAACATGAAGCGGTAACGCGGATCGGCGGCCGCCGATTCGATCCGCGTCTTCAGCGACTTCAGGATGGGGCGATCGTTCTTGCTTTCGAGGAGGCCCATGCGCTCATCGATCTGCTTGATGAGATCGGCAATGCGGTAAGGCACCGGCGTATCCGCCGTCAGCGCGTCGCTGCCGCGCCGAACATAGCTGCCGGAACTGGGGTTGCGATAGAGGTTCTTGGCCGCCGGGATCAGGTCGCGCAGGACATCCACTTCCTCGGGCACCGTCTCTCGGCCGCGAAACAGCACTTCCGCGAATTCCTCCAGCCGAAACATCCAGAATGGCAGGTCAAGTGTCTTGGAATCGACCTTGACGCAATATTCCGGCAGCGAGGCCGCGAACTCGTTATGCGGATCGAGGATGAGCACCCGAAGGTCCGGCCGAGCCTCGATCGATTTGCGCAAGAGCAGCGAGACAGCCGTGGACTTGCCGACGCCGGTGGTGCCGACGATGGCGAAGTGGCGCGCCAGAGTGTCGTCGATGGCGATGTTGGCGTCGATCGATTCGTCCTGCGACAGCGTGCCGATGGTGACGGAGTGGCGCCCGGCCAGATCGTAGACCGCTTGCAGGTCGCGACTGCGGATACGGTGGGCGATGGCGCCGATATGCGGATAGGCGGTGATGCCGCGGTCGAAGACCGGCTTGGCGCCAGGCTCTGCGCCGTCCCGCACTTCGCCGATCAATTCTATGCTGACCTCGATCGGGTTCTGGCCCTCATTGCTCCAGGCGCGGTCCGATTTGCCGATTTCATAGACGAGGCCGACCGTGCGCGTGGAGCCGAGATTGATGGAGATCATCTTGCCGACCGTCCATTGGCCGGTGACCGTGCCGTCGGCATCCTCGGCGTAGGCGCTTATGGTGGCGCGCGCCCCGTCGCATTGCACGACATTGCCGAGAATGCGTTTGTCGCTTTGCAGGGCATTGCGGCGCTCCTGCGAAATCGGTTCGCCAACGGAGGCTTCGCGTTCGACAAACATGACTGACCTGGTCCCATTCCCTGGAGCGTCGACCCTATTCAAGCGGGGTTAAATTGAGGTGAGGTCGAATGGTGTAGACGGTGTTAAGCCGGCCGCAACAATTCGATCGAATAGCCTCTTTCCAGATTTTTTGATTCCGATATATTGGACGAATGAACGATATATCGAATGACATCACCGCCACGATTGGCAGGCGAATACGTTCCGAAAGGACGATCAGGGGCTGGTCGCTGGCCCACCTTGCGGAGCGTTCGGACGTGTCCAAAGCGATGCTGAGCGCCATCGAACGCGGCACCACCAGTCCGACCGCGGCACTCCTTGTGCGCATCGCGGCCGCCTTCGGCATGACTCTGTCTACGCTGATCGCACGAGCCGAACTGCAAGGCAGCGGCGTTTTGCGCAGGGACGAGCAGCTGGTCTGGCAGGATCCGGCAACGGGCTACATCCGACGGCATCTGTCGCCGGCATCCCAGATGCCGCTGGAGCTGGTCAGGGTCAGCCTGCCGGCAGGCGCCAGGGTCAGCCTCCCAGCCGCATCCTACGCCTTCATCAAGCAGCAGATATGGCTGATCGACGGAAGGCTGGATTTCACCGAGGGCGATGTGGTTCACCGGCTCGAGCCCGGCGACTGCCTGGCGCTGGGGGCGCCGGCGGACTGCGTCTTCCATGCTCCCGGACCGGCCGCCGCGGAGTATCTCGTGGCGCTGGTCAGGGACTGATCCGGATGCCTCGACGACCGAAACGCTCGCACAATGGCGGGCCGCCGCTCGACGACTATGAAGGACCGCCCTGGGGCAAGGGCGACGCCTACATCTTCCTCGCCTGGCGCGCCGCCCTCGACAAGGCGTGGAAGGCGCCAAGCCGGGCCGTCATGCTGATGCGGCTGGAGAGAGCCGAGCGGCTCGGGCTGACCTACGAGGAATATACGCTCGAGATCCTGGAGCGTGGGCGCCATCTCAGCGAGGACGACGCCGACCGGATCGCCGAAATACGGCGGACGCGGCGGAGCAGGCGGAGCAGCCATTTCGAATGACCTTTCCTGATGTCGCATCACCTTGGAGAACACCCGCATGAACGCATTTGAAATCCGGGCGTTGACCGACGATGCCGCGACCGTCGCGATGCTCGCCGATCTGTTGATCGAGACCGTCGGTGCCGGCGGGTCGGTGAGCTTCATGCACCCTTTGCCGGCGGAGGCCGCGCGGGATTTCTGGCGCAAGTCGCTTGCCGCGGCCGCGCGCGGGGAAAGAGCGGTGCTGGGCGCATGGCAGGATGGGGTGCTTGCAGGAACCGTCACGCTGCTGCTCGACTTTCCGCCGAACCAGCCGCACCGCGCCGAGATCGCCAAGCTGATGACCGGCCGCGACCATCGCGGCAAAGGCGTCGCAAGCGCACTGATGCGAGCCGCCGAGAAAATGGCCGTCGAGAACGGTCGCACGTTGCTCGTGCTGGACACGGCAAGCGAGGAGGGCGCGGCGGGCTTCTATGAGAAGCTTGGCTTTACGCTGACCGGTGAGATCCCGGACTTCGCTCTGAAGCCGCATGGGGGACTGACAGGCACGCTGATCTACTGGAAGAGGATAGGAGCGCGTGCCCGTACGCTATCCTGAACTTCCGACAATACGCGACAGAAGCCAGCGGCGAAAATCCTGCTCGACGCCGGACAGCCGCGACGACGACGGCCTCGTCAGGAAATGGCCCGATGGGCTCGACAGCTCAAAATCCGAAAGCCTGACGAGGGCATTGTCCCTGAGCGCGGTGTCGATCAACGGCCGCGAGCCGAGCAGTGCGCCGGCGCCGGCCTTCGCCGCTTCCATGGCAGCGACGAAACTGTCGAAGCGATGCGAGCGCCGCGAATGGCCGGCAAGCCCCGCGGCGGCAAACCATTCCGCCCACAGTTCGCGCGCGCCGGCCACCAGGAGAAGTGGCAATGACGCCCAATCGTCATCTCGGGCGAGCGTTGGCGCCGCGACCGGGACAAGCCGCTCGACCGTGAGCCGGTCGGCCTCGCGGCCGGGAAAGGATCCGTTGCCGAAGCGAATGTCGAGCGTCGAGCCCGGCTGGTCGTAATCGGTCGGCCGATGGATGGTCACAATATCGAGCCGGATCTGCGGCAGCGCTTTTGCCAGGTCGGGCAGGGCCGGGATGAGCGTCAGAAGGGCAAAGGAGATCGGAACCCGGATCGACACGGTCTGTAAAGCGCGGGGCTCGAACAGCTCATTGGTGCTGTTACCAATGGTAGCAAATGCCGACTGGATGTGCGGGAGATAGGCCGCGCCCTCCGGCGACAGCGCTACGCCGCGCGCCAGGCGTGCGAACAAGCGCGTCTTCAGCCGCTCTTCCAGAAAGCGGATGTGCTGGCTGACGGCGGCTTGGGTGAGGCCTAGCTCGGCTGCCGCAGCGGTGAAGTTCGACAGGCGAGCAGCTGCCTCGAAACTGCGCAGCCAGTCGAGAGGGGGCAAGGTGTCGAGAGCTTTTGCAGCCATCAGAAATCTATGATCATTACCCAAAAAACGATAATTTGAATTATGCCTCATTGGAAGTCAGCATGCAATCCGTGCCCGCGGGCGGGGTTGGATATGGGAGGTTCTGGGAATGCTGACGAAGGTAACGCCAGGCGACGATGGGCGAACAATCGAGCTTGGCTGGCAAGATGGAACGGTGAGCCGCTTCCACGCCATGTGGCTGCGCGACAATGCACTGGACGACAAGACGCGCAGCGCCGGCAACGGCCAGCGGCTGATCACCATCCTCGACATTCCGGCCGAGACGCGGATCGGCGCAGCCTTGATCAAGAGCGAGATGCTGGAGCTCACATTCGTCCCTGAGGGCAAGACCGTCAGCTTTCCTGCAGGCTGGCTCCGCGCTCATGCCTACGATCGGGCGGAGGTTCAGCGGCCGGGTTGGACGGGAAGCGAGATAAAGCGCTGGACGAAGGCCACTATGCAGAATTCTTTGCCTCGTGTGTCATATGCGGAGGCCAGCCGCGACAGCAATGTTCTGCGGCGATGGCTGGCAGCGGTGCGCAGCTACGGCTTTGCCGTTATGGACGGCCTGCCCACTGAATCCGGCGCGCTGTGCAAGGTGGCCGACCTTTTCGGCTATATCCGCGAGACCAATTACGGGCGCTGGTTCGAGGTGCGCGCAGAGGTCAATCCGAACAATCTGGCCTACACCAATCTCGGCCTGCAGGCGCACACCGACAATCCCTACCGCGACCCGGTGCCGACGCTGCAGATCCTCGCCTGCATCGAGAACACGGTCGAAGGCGGCGAATCCAGCGTCGTCGACGGGTTTGCGGTGGTGGCGGCGCTCCAGGCGGAAAACCCCGAGGGGTTCCGGTTGCTCTCTTCCTATCCGGCCCGCTTCGAATATGCCGGCTCGTCGGGCGTGCGGCTGCGGTCCAAGCGGCCGATGATCGAGCTTGGGCCCGATGGCGAGCTGATCTGCATCCGCTTCAACAACCGCTCGCTGGCGCCGGCCGTCGACGTGCCTTTCGCCGAGATGGAGAAATACTATGCGGCCTATCGTCGGTTCGCCGAACTGATCGAGGACCCCGCCTTCGAGGTGAGCTTCAAGCTCGAGGCGGGAGAATCCTTCATCGTCGACAACACCCGCGTCATGCATGCGCGCAAGGCGTTTTCCGGCAGCGGCAAGCGCTGGCTGCAAGGCTGCTACGCCGACAAGGATGGCCTGCTTTCGACACTCGCCGCGATCGAGCATGGGTTCAAGGAGGCAGCGGAATGAAACCGAACGAATTGAACGCCGGCAACATCGTCGAATTCATCGCCGATATCTTCGAGCGCCGCGGTGCGGAATCCTATCTCGGCGAGCCGGTCTCGATGTCCGAGCATATGCTGCAGGGTGCGTGGCTTGCCGAGCAGGACGGTGCGCCGGAGGAACTGGTGGCGGCGGCGCTGCTGCACGACATCGGCCACTACACAAGCGAGTTCGGCACCTATTCGCCCGACGATGTGGAGGACAGACACCATGACGAGGCGGGCGGCGAGGTGCTCGCGCCTTTCTTTCCGCCCGTCATCGTCGAATGCGTCAGGCTGCATGTCTCGGCCAAGCGCTATCTCTGCGCCGCCGACCCGACCTATTTCAGCAAGCTGTCGCCGGCCTCAGTGCATACGCTGTCGCTGCAGGGCGGGCCGATGAGCGCCGAGGAAGTGGCCGAGTTCCGCAGCAATCCCTTCCACGACGAAGCGGTGCGCGTGCGTATTTGGGACGAGGGCGGCAAGGTCGCCGGCATGAAGACGCGGGCTTTTCGTGACTACGTGCCGCTGCTCGAGCGCGTCGTGAAGAAATTCGCCGCGGAGAAGGCGGCATAGACGCGGAAGCCCGGCTCGCCGGGCTTCCGCCATGTGCGAGAGCGCTGTGCGTCAGCTCTTGTGATAGACCTCCTGCAGTCCATAGACAGGCGTCGGTAACCCGACCTGCCTGGCCTTCAGTTGCAGCGCAAGATACTGCGAATAGTGGCGCGACTGGTGAAGGTTGCCGCCATGGAACCATAGCGCTTCCTGCTGCGTCGGCTTCCACATGTTGCGCTGCTCGCCTTCCCACGGACCCGGATCCTTGGTGGTGTTGGATCCGAGGCCCCAGACCTTGCCGACCTTGTCGGCCACTTCCTGCGAGATGAGGTCCGCGGCCCAACCGTTCATCGAGCCGTAGCCGGTGGCATAGATCACAAGGTCAGCCGGCAATTCCGTGCCGTCGACGAATTTGACGCCGGTTTCGGTAAGTTCCTGCACAGCGGCTCCCGGCCCGCTCTTCAGCTTGATCGAGCCGTCGATGACGAGATCGCAAGCGCCAACATCGATGTAATAGCCGGAGCCGCGGCGCAGATATTTCATGAACAGGCCAGAGCCGTCATCGCCCCAGTCGAGCATGAAGCCAGCCTTTTCCAGGTCCTCGTAAAACTTCGCGTCGCGCTCCTTCATCTGCTGGTAAAGCGGAATCTGGAACTTGTGCAGGATGCGGTAGGGCAGCGAAGCAAAGATCATGTCGGCCTTGCGCGTCGTCATGCCGTTCTCGACCGCCTGCTCGGAGTAGAGCGCGCCCAAGCCGATATCCATCAGCGTGTCGGACTTGACGATGTGCGTGGACGAGCGCTGCACCATGGTCACGTCGGCGCCGCCTTCCCATAACGCCGCGCAGATGTCGTGCGCCGAGTTGTTGGAGCCGATCACCACCACCTTCTTGCCGCGGTATTTGTCTGGGCCGGGATGGGTCGAGGAGTGCTGCTGCTCGCCCTTGAAGATGTCCTGGCCTTTGTATTTCGGCCAGTTCGCCTTCCCCGACATGCCGGTCGCCAGCACCAGCTGCTTGGGCTTGAGCACGATCTCCTTGCCGTCGCGCTCGACGACGAGGGTCCATTCCTTCGTCTTCTCGTCGTATTTGGCGGATTTGGCGGTGGTGGAGCTCCAATAGTTCAGCTCCATCACTTTGGTGTACATTTCCAGCCAGTCGCCGATCTTGTCCTTCGGCGCGAAAACCGGCCAGTTCTTCGGGAAGTCGATATAGGGCAGGTGATCGTACCAGACCGGGTCGTGCAGGCAGAGCGACTTGTAGCGCTTGCGCCAGGAGTCTCCGGGACGCTCATTCTTCTCGACGATGATGGTGGGCACGCCAAGCTGCTTCAGCCGGGCGCCGAGCGCGATGCCGCCCTGGCCCCCGCCGATGATGACGACATAGGGTTGCCTGGTGTGGCCTAGCTCGGCGATCTCGTCGTCCCGCTCCTCGCGCCACGTCTTGCGGTCCTTGCCGTGTCCGTGCTTGGCGCCGAGGGGACGGGTGAAGCCAGCTTTCTCCTCATGCCCTTTCAGCTCCGCCATTGTCGTCAGCAAGGTCCAGATCAGGTCGCCCTTGAACCGCACAAGGCCAAAGCCGCGCGCCACACTCGTCTCGAAGGTGATCCATGCGGTGGTGACGCCGCCGTCCTCGGTCGCTTCCTCGCCCTTGGCCACCGCCCAGCCGGTCGGCTTGGTGTTGGCCAGCGTCGCTTGCAGCATGTCGCGAACCTGGTCCTGGCCTTCCATGGTCTTCAGGTTCCAGGTGAAGGTGACGAGGTCGCGCCAGTAGCAGTCGGCCTGGAAGCAGTTGACGGCGCTGTCGATGTCGCCGGTTTCCAGCGCCTTGCCGAACTTGTCGAGCAGCGACTGTGCCTTGGTGGTGGGTGTTCTCTCGAGCATTTGTTCTCCTCCGCTTGCTAGAGTGCGTCATGAGCAGCAAGCGGCGTGCCAACCGTAGCGCTCATCAGGTATTATTAACGGAATCAATCTGTTAGGACGCTCTTGTGGCGCCTTGCCTGTTGCGTGCGCTGCGGCGCGCCACAGCCCTTGCAACGTTAGTTCGGCGCCTCCAGTCGCAGGCGCTTCATACGGCGATGGACCGTGGTGCGGTCGACGCCGAGACGCCGCGCGGCCTCGGAAATGTTCCAGCCGGTCCCCGCCAGCACGGCCAGTAGGGCTGCGCGCTCTTCCTCGGGCGAGGGGGCGCGAAGCGCGACAAGACTGGCGGAAGGAGCCGGGGGCGCCATGCGGGCCGCGGCGAAATCGGGCAGGTCGGTGGGCTGGATCGTCTCATCGTCGCAAAGCGCCACCGCCAGGTCCACGGCGTTGACGAGCTCGCGGATGTTGCCGGGCCAGTCATGGCGGATCAGCACCAGCCGCGCCGCAGGCGACAGTTTTGCCGGCCGACCAGCCAAGCGTGCGCGCTCGCCGACCAGCCGTTCCAGCAGCCATTCGAAATCGGTGCGCTCGCGCAGCGCCGGCAATGTCAGCGAGGCGGCGTTCAGCCGATAGAACAGATCCTCGCGGAACCGGCCTTCGGCAACCAGTCGCCGCAAGTCGTGATGAGAGGCGGAGATGATCTTGATGTCGACAGACCGGGGCGCAGTGCCGCCGACCGGGATCAGTTCGCGCTCGGCGATCACCCGCAGCAGGCGCGATTGCAGCGCGTAGGGCATGTCGCCGATCTCGTCGAGGAAAAGCGAGCCGCTGTCGGCGCTCTCGATGAGCCCCTTGCGTCCCTTGGCCGTGGCACCGGTAAAGGCGCCGGCCGCGTGCCCGAACAGCTCGCTCTCGATCAGATGTTCGGGAATGGCCGCGCAATTGATGGCCACGAACGGGCCGGAGCGCCCGGAGCTGTCATGCAGCGCGCGGGCGAGATATTCCTTGCCGGAACCGGTCTCGCCATGGATCAGGATCGGGATGGTGGTGCGCGCCAGCTTGGCGGCCCGCGTCTGCATGGCCGCCATGGCTGGATCGCCGCCGGAAAGCTCGGAGATGGGTTTCGGCAGCGCCTCGGTGGGCGCGCGGCGTCCGCTCGACGGCTGCGGTTCGATGGCATGCGCGAACAGCGCGCTGCCGTTGCGGCCGAACACCAGCCGCTCCTCGGTCGGGCGCCCGCGCGTCAAATTCGGCAAGTCGTCGATACCCATGTCGAGGTAACGCGAGATCGGGTGACCGATCGGCGAGGAGAGCCTCCAGTCGACGCCTCCGGCCTGCGCCAGAAGCAGGGCTCCGCCGCGCGTGGTGCCGAGAATGCGGCCCGAGGCATCGAGCGCCACGGCTGCCTCCGGATCGACATCGAGGAATTCGGGCGAGCGCGAGAAGCGCAGCACCCATTCCGAATGCATCTGCGCCATCAAATTGGCGAGCTCGATGCGCCGGGCAGACGCCGTCACCAAGTGAAGGGCAAGGTTCTGGCTGACTTTCGGGTGCGGCGATCGCAGCAGCGATATGTCGAGCACGGCGGTGAGTTCGCCCTTGGTGTCGAAGATCGGCGCGGCGGTGCAGGAGAGCGGCGTGTGAGTGGTGTCGAAATGGTCGGTCTGGTGGATGGTCATCGCCTCGCCCGTGACGATGCAGGAGCCGACGCCGCAGGTTCCGGTGCGGCTCTCAGACCATTCGGAGCCGAGATAGAGACCGGCCGTGCGCAACTGGTCCATGAACAGCGGGTCGCCGAGGAAGTCGACGGTGACACCTTTCGCGTCGGCCAGCAGCAGGACGTAGTTCTGTCCGGCCACCTGCTTGAACAATGTCTCGAGGCCGCTGCGGGCAATGGCGATCAGCCTTTCGGACTGCTCGCGATGCTCGCGCAGCTGGGTATCGGGCACGATGTAGGCTTCCGTCGGACGTGCGGGGTCGAGCCGATGCGTATCGATGCAGCGCAGCCAGGATTGCACCACGATATCGTCGCGGACCGATCGCGCGCCGGACAGCACCTCTTCGATCTCGCGGATATGCTCCCGTTCGCCAGCCATGCGTCCTCCTCGCAGCCAACGTCACATCATAGCGCATGTCGTGTCCCAAACCGCTCCACCCTTCCGGGCGACATGCATCGGCACATACTGGTGCCTCGGCGGCGGGCGCTCAACTGTACTATGGTAGCGCGAAACAGCGCCGTTTCTCACAGGCGGGTGAATTCGCGCCGGACCCCATTGACGAGCCCGCGTTTTCGCCCTTATTGTCCGCGCCCATGAAAACGGCACTCATTCTCGTAGGCTGGCGCGTGGGCAAGGCGGTGTAACCGCCGGGCGAAAACCTCCCATGCGCACCACACAGGCTCCCTCGGGGGCCTTTTTTATTGCCTCCAACCGAACTAAACGACCAGCAAATCGCCAGATGGCGAACAGTACGGGACCAGACCGATGAGCAACGGACAGAACGAGCGGCGCGAGATGACGGGCGCCGAAATGGTGGTGCAGGCGCTGAAGGACAACGGCGTCAAGCACGTCTTCGGTTATCCGGGCGGCGCGGTTCTCCCAATTTATGATGAAATCTTTCAACAAGACGAGGTCGAGCACATCCTGGTCCGGCACGAACAGGGCGCCGGTCACGCGGCCGAAGGCTATGCGCGCTCGACCGGCAAGGCCGGCGTGCTCCTGGTGACGTCCGGCCCCGGCGCCACCAATGCGGTGACGCCGCTGCAGGACGCGCTGATGGATTCCATTCCGCTGGTTTGCCTCACCGGCCAGGTGCCGACCTCGCTGATCGGCTCCGACGCGTTCCAGGAATGCGACACCGTCGGCATCACGCGGCCCTGCACCAAGCACAATTGGCTGGTGAAGGACGTGAATGATCTCGCCGCCACCATCCATGAGGCCTTCCATGTCGCAACGACGGGGCGTCCCGGCCCGGTCGTGGTCGATATCCCGAAGGACGTGCAGTTCGCCAAGGGGATCTACGTGCCGCCGCAGACGGCGCCGCGCACCAGCTATCAGCCGAAAGTCCAGGGCGACCTGGAAAAGGTGAAGGCTGCCGTCGAGCTGATGGTCGGTGCAAAGAAGCCGATCATCTATTCGGGCGGCGGCGTCATCAATTCCGGCCCGGAGGCCAGCCATTTGCTGCGCGAACTGGTCGACCTCACCGGCTTCCCGATCACCTCAACGCTGATGGGGCTCGGCGCCTATCCGGCATCCGGCAAGAACTGGGTCGGTATGCTCGGCATGCACGGCACCTACGAAGCCAACATGGCGATGCATGATTGCGACGTGATGATCTGCATCGGCGCGCGCTTCGACGACCGCATCACTGGCAGGCTCAACGCATTCTCGCCGAACTCAAAGAAGATCCACATCGATATCGATCCGTCCTCGATCAACAAGAACGTGCATGCGGATATCGGCATCTTGGGGGACGTCGGACGCGTGCTGGAAGACCTGGTGCGGCTGTGGCGGGCGACCGCCAAGACCGACAAGAAGGCGCTCTATCCGTGGTGGGAGCAGATCGCGAAATGGCGGGCGCGGGATTCGCTCGCCTACAAGATGAACAGCGATGTCATCATGCCGCAATTTGCGATCCAGCGGCTCTATGCGCTGACCAAGGACATGGACACCTACATCACCACCGAGGTCGGCCAGCACCAGATGTGGGCGGCGCAGCACTATCATTTCGACAAGCCGAACCGCTGGATGACCTCCGGCGGTCTGGGCACAATGGGCTACGGCCTGCCGGCCGCGCTCGGCGTGCAGATCGCGCATCCGGATGCGCTGGTCATCGACATCGCTGGCGACGCCTCGGTGCAAATGACAATGCAGGAGATGAGCTCGGCGGTGCAGTATGAGGCGCCGATCAAGATCTTCATCCTCAACAACCAGTATATGGGCATGGTGCGCCAGTGGCAGCAGCTCTTGCACGGCAACCGGCTCTCGCATTCCTACACCGAGGCGATGCCGGATTTCGTCAAGCTGGCCGAAGCCTATGGCGGACACGGCATTCGCTGCGACAAGCCGGATGAGCTCGACGACGCGATCTGCGAGATGATCTCGGTCAAGAAGCCGGTTCTGTTCGACTGCCGCGTGGCGACCCTGGCCAACTGCTTCCCGATGATCCCGTCGGGCAAGGCGCATAACGAGATGCTCCTGCCGGACGAGGCGACCGATGAAGCGGTGGCCAACGCCATCGACGCCAAGGGCAGGGAACTGGTGTAGTTAGCTACAAAGGCGGGGCTGTCGCGAGAAAGCCGTGCGCAAACAGAGAACTAGCTCAAAAATATAGAGATTCACGTCATGAACGCACAGCTCCAGCCGACCGGTTCGGCTTATTTCATCGCCAAGGAAACCGAGAAGCCGGAAACACATACGCTTTCCGTGCTGGTCGACAACGAACCGGGCGTGCTCGCCCGCGTCATCGGCCTGTTCTCGGGCCGTGGCTACAACATCGAAAGCCTGACCGTTTCCGAGACCGAGCACGAGAAGCATCTGTCGCGCATCACAATCGTGACGCGCGGCACACCGCACGTGATGGAGCAGATCAAGCATCAGCTCGAGCGCATCGTGCCGGTGCACCGGGTGGTGGACCTGACCGTGCGCTCGCATGAACTAGGACAGGAGCGGCCGCTGGAACGCGAGCTCGCGCTGGTCAAGGTCGCCGGCACCGGCGACGCCCGCGTCGAGGCGCTTCGGCTTGCGGATGCCTTCCGCGCCTCGGTCATCGACGCCAACACCGAACATTTCATCTTCGAAATCACCGGCAAGGGATCCAAGCTCGACCAGTTCATCGCCATCATGAAGCCGCTTGGGCTGGTCGAGATCTGCCGCACCGGCGTCGCGGCGATGAACCGCGGTCCTCAGGGCATGTGAGAGAGGCGAGCATCGCTCGCGCACTCAGTCTGCCTTGTCTCTGGTCCGGCAAGTCCCCCGCCGCTGGCTTTTGCGCATCCGCCAAAAAAGGACAACAAGGCTGACGTATCCGGGAGGATAACATGTCGCTCGACGCATTCCTTGCCCTGCTGATCTACGCCTTCGTGACGTCGATCACGCCGGGGCCGAACAACCTGATGCTGCTCGCTTCCGGCGTCAATTTCGGTATCGCCAGGACGGTTCCGCACATGCTGGGCATCAGCATCGGCTTTCTGATCCTGCTGCTAGCGGTCGGCCTGGGGCTCGGCGCGGTGCTGACGGCGTTGCCTGTGCTGCATGCGGCGCTGAAAATCGCAGGCGCGGCCTATCTGCTCTACCTCGCCTGGAAGATCGCCATGTCGCGCTCGATCAGCGACGGAAAAGGGGCGGAGGGGCGGCCAATGCGCTTCATTGACGCCGCTGCATTCCAGTGGGTCAATCCCAAGGCCTGGGTGATGGCGATCACCGCCATGGCCGTCTACACCAATGCCGACCACCCGTTCGTCTCGGTGGCGCTGATCGCGGTCGCGTTCACCATCGTCAATCTGCCAAGCGTCTCCGTCTGGGCCGGATTCGGCACGGCACTGCGCGGCTTCCTGTCGGATCCGGTGCGGCTGAAATGGTTCAACATCGCCATGGGTGTGTTGCTGGCGGCGACGCTGTGGCCGATGCTCCGCTGAGCTGATTTTCGGACCGGTGAGCCGTCCGGCTGCGGTACGTTAGCCGGCTGCCCAGATATTGTGCAGTGCACATTAAATCTTCGTAATGCCGCGTTTTGGCCCTTTTCCGCCAAGTCCTTGTCCTATCTACTCCACGAAAATCGCGGCACGACGCCGTGAATAGCGTTAGAATGGACCACCGGGATCGGCGTGTCGGATAGAGGACTATTGTCGATGCGCGGAAAAATCGCCTTTGCAGTTGTCGCGGTCGCCTGCCTAGTGGGCGCCGGTCTCTACTATTCGCCAACGACCTTAGATAAGATCGAACACCTCGTTTCAAGTCAGCAGACAGGCGCTGACAAGGCGGCGAGCGCGGACAAGACGCCCAAGGGTTCGGACACTACGAAGGCGACCGACAATGCAAAAGGCGGCGGCCCGCGTTCCGCCTCTATTGTCTCCGCCGCCGCCACTACCGCCGATTTCCCGATCCGCCGCTATGCGATCGGCTTCGTCTCCTCTCCGTCGGTTGTGAACATCAATGCCAGGGTTTCCAGCCAGATCGTGTCCATCGCGGTCAAGGATGGACAGATGGTGAAGGCAGGCGATGTCCTGTTTTCGCTCGATGATCGCGCGCTGAGGGCGCAACTGGCCAAAGACCAGGCGACTCTCGCCAAGGACCAGGCGATGCTGGTGAGCGCCCAGGCCGATCTGCAGCGCGCCAAGGATCTTGTCGCCAAGCAAGCCGGCACGCAGCAGACCTACGACCAGGCGCTGGCGGCGCAGAGAGCCGCTGCCGCGACCATCGATGCCGACAAGGCGATGATCGACGCCGACACCGTGCAGTTGAGCTACGCGACCATTTCGGCACCGATCTCGGGCAGGCTGGGTGCTGTCAACGTTTCGGTCGGCGATCTCGTAACCACCAGCAATGGCAACTCGAGCAGTTCGACGCCGCTGGTCACCATCACGCAGATGGACCCGTTGCAGGTGAACTTCACGTTGCCGGAGAGCAACCTTGCCCTGCTGCACAAGGCGCTCGCCGACCCGCAGCAAGGCGGCGTGACGCTGACCAAAAACGGCGATGCCGCGCCGATCGGCAAGGGTGCGCTCGATTTCGTCGATTCCAGCGTCGATACAGCGTCGGGCACCATCGCCACGCGAGCGAGCATACCGAACCCGGATCTGTCGCTGTGGCCGGGGCAATATGTGAATGTGGTGCTCGAAGCAGGCACGATGCCGCATATGACCTCGGTTCCGACGGTCGCGGTGCAGCCCAGCCAGAAGGGTCCCTTCGTCTATGTCGTCAAGCCCGACAACACCGTGGAGATGCGCCCGGTGCAGGTGGCGCTCACGCAGGGCGAAAACAGCGCCATCAGCGAGGGTCTGAAGAGCGGCGAGAAGGTCGTCGTCGAAGGTCAGACCCGATTGAAGAACGGCGCGTCGGTGCATGAAGGCAAAGCGGCCGGATCCGGCGAGCAGGCGTCGCCTAAGGTCGCGGAGGCAGACAAGGCTAGCGGAGCCGCCCAATGATCTCCGAATTCTGCATTCGCAGACCGGTCGCCACGCTGCTGATGTCGTTCGCCCTCATTCTGGGCGGCATTTTTGCCTACAAGTTCCTGCCGGTGGCGGCGCTGCCGAGCGCCGAATTTCCGGTGGTCAATGTTTCGGCCAGCCTGCCGGGTGCCTCGCCGGAGACGATGGCGACGTCGGTGGCGACGCCGCTGATCAAGCAATTCGCGACGATCGCCGGCATTGATTCGATTTCGACCACCAATTCGCTCGGTCAGACCTCGATCGCCATCCAGTTCGTGCTGAACCGCGACATCGATGCCGCCGCCGCCGACGTGCAGGCGGCGATCGCACGCACGCAAAAATCGCTGCCGCCGGAAATGACCTCGCCGCCTAGCTATCGCAAGGTCAATCCCGCCGACGCGCCGATCCTCTTGATGTCGCTGGTGAGCGACACCGTGCCGCTGACGGATCTCGACGCCTTCGCGGAAAACGTGATCTCGCCTTCGCTCTCGACCATCGACGGCGTTGCGCAGGTCTCGATCTTCGGCCAGCAGAAATATGCCGTGCGCATCCAGATCGATCCGACCGCGCTTGCCGCGCGGGGCATCTCGATCGATCAGCTGCAGACGGCGATCGCCTCGGCCAACAGCAATACGCCGCTCGGCGTGCTGCAGAACAACAAGCAGCAACTGACCATAACCGCCAATACGCAGCTGGCCAACGCGGCGGGCTTCTCCAATCTCATCATCGCCACCAAGAATGGGCACCCGGTGCGGTTAGGCGAGGTCACCCGCGTTGTCGATTCGGTGGAGACCACGACGACAGCAAGCTGGTATGACGGCACGCGCGCCATCATCATGGCGGTTCAGCGCCAGCCCGACGCCAACACTGTCGACGTCGTCGACAAGGTCAAGGCGATGCTGCCATCCTTCCAGGACCAGATGCCGGCCGCCGCCGAGATCAAGCTGCTCAACGACCGGTCCATCTCGATCCGTCAGGCCGTCGATGACGTCCAGTTCACGCTGCTGTTGACCATCGCCCTGGTTGTGATGGTGATCTTCGTGTTCCTGCGCCGCGTGACGGCGACCATCATTCCGGCGGTGGCGGTGCCGATCTCTCTGATCGCCACGCTTGGCGCGATGTTCCTGTTCGGCTTTTCCATCGACAATATCTCGCTGATGGGACTTACGCTCGCCGTCGGCCTTGTTGTCGACGACGCCATCGTCATGCTCGAAAATATCTTCCGCCACATGGAAGAGGATGGATTGTCGGCCTTCGACGCTTCGCTGAAGGGCGCGCGTGAGATCGGCTTCACCATCATCTCAATTTCGATCTCGCTGGTGGCGGTGTTCATCCCGGTGCTTTTGATGGGCGGAGTGATCGGCCGCATCTTCAATGAATTCGCCGTGGTGGTGACCGTAGCGATCCTGGCCTCGATGTTCGTTTCGCTGACGCTGACGCCGATGCTCTGCTCACGGCTGCTGTCGGTCAGCAAAGCGGATCGCGAGGCTCATGGCGATGGCCGCAGGCTTGACATTGTCACCCGCAGCTATGACTGGCTGCTGAGCTTCTGCTTGCGGCATACCTTCCTTGTGTTCCTCGTCTTCGCCGGCACGGCGGCCGCGTCGGTCTGGCTGATTGTGGTTTCGCCGAAAGGCTTTTTCCCACAGGAGGATATCAGCCAGATCTCGGTTTCCACGCTTGCGCGCCAGGACATTTCTTTCGATGCCATGGTCAAGCTGCAACAACAGGTTGCCGACGTTTTCACGCATTCTCCCTATGTGACGCATGTCGCCTGGTCGGTGGGCGGCGGCCAAAGCGCGCTCAATCAAGGCCGGCTCTACGTACAGCTGAAGGACAAGAGCCAACGGCCGGATATCGAGAAGGTGCAGTCCGATCTGAGGAAGCAACTTTCAAACGTGGCTGGCATCGAAACCTACATGCAGCCGGTCCAGAATCTCAGGCTGGGCTCGCGGCAGTCCGCCAGTGCCTACCAGCTGGTGGTACAGGGGCTCGATACCGGTCAGACCGACATCTGGGCGCAGAAGCTCAATGACGCAATGGTCGCCGACCACACACACTTCACCGACGTCACAAGCGATCTGCAGAACAACGCCCTGCAGGCGTCGCTGGTGATCGACCGTGACAAGGCCGCCCAGCTCGGCATCGATACCAGCACGCTGCGCACGGCTCTCTATGGGGGGTTCGGTACGGATCAGGTTTCGACGATCTTCGGTTCGGCGGACAGCTATGCGGTCGTCACCGAACTCGATCCCAAGATCAACTGGTCGCCGGAGCGGATGCTGGCCATCCAGGTAAGGACAGCTAGCGGCAGCCTGGTGCCGCTCGGCGCATTTGCCCATGTCGACCGCACGGCGGGCGCGCTCACGGTCAACCAGCTTGGTCAGCTTCCGGCGGTGACGATCTCCTACAATCTGCCGTCGGGCGTATCGCTCGGTGATACGGTGACCCGCATCGACCAGCTCAAGGAACAGATCGGCATGCCGACGGCGATCTCGACGAGCTTCGCGGGCACCGCCAAGACATTCCAGGATTCGCTGGCCAACCAGGGCCTGCTGATCGGCGGCGCGATCCTGACGATCTATATCGTGCTCGGCATGCTCTATGAGAGCTTCATCCACCCGCTCACCATCCTTACCGGCCTGCCGTCTGCGGTGCTCGGCGCGGTGGTGGCGCTGCACTTCGCCGGCATGGATCTCTCGGTGATCGCGGTGATCGGCATCCTGATGCTGATCGGCATCGTCAAGAAGAACGGCATCATGATGGTCGACGTCGCGCTCGAGCTCAGGCGACAGGGCATGTCGGCGAAGGATTCCATTCACAAGGCCTGCCTGATGCGTTTCCGGCCGATCATGATGACGACGCTGGCGGCACTGATGGGCACCTTCCCGATCGCGCTCGGCACGGGAGCCAGCGCCGAACTTCGCCAGCCGCTCGGCGTTGCCGTGGTAGGCGGCCTACTCGCTTCGCAGGCGCTGACGCTGTTCGTTACGCCGGTGATCTATGTCTATTTCGAGAACTTCTCGGGCTGGCTGCTCAGCTTCTCGTCGAAGAAGAGCCAGCCGGCGCTGCATGTTCTGGAAGGCGGCGAGCAGGGCTCGCTGTTCGACGGCGAGGCAGAGCCGAAGAAGGTGGCGGCCGAGTAGACCCGCTGCTGGCCCAAGGCGTCGCGCTTGCGGCCAAGGGCAGCCGATCTTAGTCTCGGGCATGACCCACGATCATGACCACGACAACAAGCTCGATCCGTTCGCGGCGCGCGTGCGCGCGCTGGAGACGATCCTGACCCAGAAAGGCCTGATCGATCCTGCGGCCATCGATGTCATCGTCGATACCTATGAGACGAAGATCGGCCCGCGCAACGGCGCGCGGGTGGTGGCGAAGGCCTGGAACGATCCGGCTTATGCCCAATGGCTGAAGCGCGACGCGACGGCTGCGATCGAATCGCTCTCCTACACCGGCCGCCAGGGCGAGCACATGCAGGCCGTGTTCAACACCGAGGAGACGCACAACCTCGTCGTCTGCACACTCTGCTCCTGCTATCCTTGGTCGGTGCTCGGCCTGCCGCCGGTCTGGTACAAGGCGCCGCCCTACCGCTCGCGGGCGGTGATCGATCCGCGCGGCGTCCTCGAAGAATTCGGGCTGACCTTGCCGGCGGAAAAGAAAATCCGCGTCTGGGATTCGACCGCCGAGCTTCGTTATCTGGTGGTGCCGATGCGGCCCCGCGGCACCGAGGGCTGGAGCGAGGAACAGCTTGCGGGGTTGGTCAGTCGCGACGCGATGATCGGCACGGCGCTGGCCAAAGAGCCGGAAGGGGAGCCGGCATGAACGGGCCGCAGGACCTCGGCGGCCAGATGGGATTCGGGCCGGTCGCGCCCGAGAAGGACGAGCCTTATTTCCACGCCGCATGGGAGCGGCGGGCGCTGGGCGTGACGCTTACCGCCGGCGGCATGGGGGCCTGGAGCATCGATGAAAGCCGGCACGCGCGGGAATCGCTGCATCCCGCCGATTATTATGCATCGAGCTACTACCAGATCTGGATCAAGGCGCTGGAAACGCTCCTGAAACGCCACGGCTTCGTCACGGAGCGCGACCTTGCCGCCGGCAAGGCGGTCGATGCGGCCGCTACGCCGAAAAGGGTGCTGAAGGCTTCGGATGTGCCGGCGGTGCTCGCCAAGGGCGGTCCATGCGACCGGCCGGTTGCCACGCCGGCCCGTTTTCGGGCGGGCGACCGGGTGCGCACGAAGAATTTCAACCCGGCCGGACATACGCGCCTGCCACGTTATGCGCGCGGCAAAAACGGGAGGATCGAGGCCGTTCGCGGCGGCTTCGTCTTTCCAGACAGCAACGCGCATGGCAGGGGCGAGAACCCGCAATGGGTCTATACCGTGATGTTCGACGGCCCTGGGATCTGGGGCGAGGGGGCCGATCCCACGCTCAGCATCTCGATCGATGCCTGGGAGAGCTATCTTGAGCCGGCATGAAGGTGCTTTGCCCGCTGGTTTCGACGAGCCTGTGTTCGCCGAACCGTGGCAGGCTGAAGCCTTCGCCCTGATAGTTGCGCTGCACGGCAAAGGCTTGTTTTCGTGGAGCGAATGGGCGGAGGCTTTGTCGGCCGAGGTGAAACAGCCGGGCGCGGCGAGTGATGGCCACGATTACTACGAGCATTGGCTGGCGGCGCTGGAGAAGCTTTTGTCCCGGAAGGGGGTCGCGGGCAAGGGGGAGGTCGATGAACTCGCCGCCGCCTGGGAGCGCGCCGCGCATGCAACGCCACACGGTAAGCCGATCCTGCTGGAGAATGATCCAGGCGCAGGTGGATAGATCGTCTCTGTTCACTTTACGTTCTTATCTGCTCCTGATAGCCTGAGCTGTCATAGGTACCTTCGCACGGCCGATGACCTTGGCTGAGGGCGGCCAATCTTGTCTTTCGCTTGCGAATCCGGTCTGTCGCACTGATGGAATTTTCTCCCCAGCAGGATGAGGCTTTGAAAGCGGTCGGGCGCTGGCTCAAGGAGGGCCGGCCGCAGGTCTTTCGGCTGTTCGGCTATGCCGGCACCGGCAAGACGACGCTGGGGCGCTATTTTGCCGAGCATGTCGACGGCCAGGTGCAGTTCGCCGCCTTCACCGGCAAGGCGGCGCAGGTGCTGCGCTCCAAAGGGGCGACCAATGCCCGCACCATCCATTCGCTGATCTATAGACCCAAGGGCGAGGAATCTGTCGAGGACGAAGTGACCGGCAAGACCTCGATGTCGCCGACCTTTTCGCTCAACCGGCAAAGCCCGATTTCGCGCGCCAAGCTCGTCGTCATCGACGAATGCTCGATGGTCGACGAGCAGCTCGGCCGCGACCTGCAGAGCTTCGGCACGCCGATCCTGGTGCTTGGCGATCCGGCACAGCTGCCGCCGATCTCAGGCGGCGGCTTCTTCACCGAGCACGAGCCCGATGTGTTGCTCACGGAAATTCACCGCCAGGCGCGCGACAATCCCATCATCCGGCTGGCGCTTGACGTCCGCGAGGGCCGGGGATTCATGCATGGCGATTATGGCACGGCGAAGGTGATCGGCAGGGAAGCAGTCAACCAGGAACTGGTGCTCAAGGCCGACCAGGTGCTGGTCGGCACCAACCGCACGCGTCGGCGCTACAATCAAAGGCTGCGCGAGTTGAAAGGATTCAACGCCGACTTTCCGCAGGCCGGCGACAAGCTGGTCTGCCTCCGCAACGATCCGGCCAAGGGGCTGCTCAACGGCTCGCTATGGAAGGTGATGACCTCGTCGCGCGAGACGGTGAAGCCCGGCATCAACCTTCTGGTCTCGCCGGAAGAGGACGATCCCGATCGTGGCGTCGCCAAGATCAAGCTGCTCAAGGCGGCGTTCGAGGATCCGGATGCCGAAATTCCCTGGCAGCAGAAGAAGCGCTTCGACGATTTCGACTATGGCTACGCCTTGACTGTGCACAAGGCGCAGGGCTCGCAGTGGAACGACGTCGTGCTGTTCGACGAGAGCTGGGCGTTCAAGGAGACCCGGCAGCGCTGGCTCTATACGGCAATCACCCGCGCCGCCGAACGGTTGACGGTGGTGCGCTAGGGGCGTTGAGATTCAGGAGAGACTGGCCTGGTCCGCGGGCCTTGCGCCAAGCCACTGCCAGGCGGCACCCTCATCGTCGACGTCGAAGCGTCTGACTTCGAAGGGTAGCGTTTTCGGGAAGACGCCGGCGACGAGGGAGGCCCAACTCGGTTCGCCGATGACCGCGCAGCGCACAACATGTTCCATCGCGTCGGCCACGCCCTGCCGGAGCGTGTCTTGCTTGATATTGGCCCAGTCGACGCTTTCCTCGTGGGTCAGCCTGATCAGCACGTCGATCCTCGGATGCAGCGCGTAGGCGGCCTCCAGCAGGCCGAACAGGTTTTCCGCATCGGCTGGCGAGACGTCGCCGACGACATCAATGGCGAAAAGCGCGTCGCGGTTGGTTTCGATGCGGCGGATCGCCGGCACGGCTTCGAGGAAATTCACTGGCAGATCCTTGTGTTAGCCTCCATCTATCCCCTGGAACACGCGAAACCCTCTATCTGTTCCCGTCAAAGGCGGTATAGATGCGCGCCGATCCACTGGACGCCAGATCATGCCCGCCAAGCTTTCGGTCAATCTCAACGCCGTCGCCATGCTGCGCAACCGTCGCGACCTGCCATGGCCGAGCGTCACCGGGCTGGGCCGCATTGCCCTCGCCGCCGGCGCGCACGGGCTGACGGTGCATCCGAGGCCCGACGAGCGGCACACAAGGCATTCCGACCTGCCAGAGATCAGGGCGCTGATAGACGATGAATTCCCCACGGCGGAGTTCAACATCGAGGGCTATCCGACCGAGGAGTTCCTGGCGCTAGTCGAGAAGAACCAACCCGAGCAGGTAACGCTGGTGCCGGACGACCCGGCGCAGGCGACCTCCGACCATGGCTGGAACTTCGTCGCCCAGGCGGCGTTCCTGACTCCGATCGTCAAGCGGCTAAAGAAAGGCGGGTTTCGCGTGTCGCTGTTTTCCGATGCGGATCCGGATGGGGTCAACGCGGCGCGCGACACCGGTGCCGACCGTATCGAGCTCTACACCGGACCATACGGAGGTTTCCATTCCGATTCCGCAAAAGCGGCGAAAGAGCTGGAAAGGCTGGGAAAAACCGCCGACGCCGCATTCGCGGCCGGGCTCGGCGTCAATGCCGGCCACGATCTGACCGTCGAGAACCTACCGCCACTGGCCAAACGCATCCCGGCCTTGGCCGAAGTGTCGATCGGACATGGGTTGACAGCGGATGCGCTGGAGTATGGCATGGCCAGCACTGTCGGGCGGTTCTTGAAGGCCTGCGGATGATAGGGGACTTTGGGTAGTTTCGGCGGTCTTGGTGCGTCCCGCGCGTCCAGCGACCTCGGAGCGTGACGTATCCGGTACAGTGGGGTTCATGGTGCTAGCCAACGCCAGCGAAACGGAGTCCGTCGAACGCCCGGGCCATGCCGAAAGCGAGCGGCGGCACAGCACCAAGGTGCTCATGCTTGGTGCGCTGGGCGTCGTCTATGGCGATATCGGCACGAGCCCGATCTATGCCTTCCGCGAGGCGCTGCATGCCTCGTCGAGCTCGGTCGCCCGCCACGATGTGCTGGGCGTGCTGTCGCTGATCGTCTGGGCGCTCACCATCATCGTCACGATCAAATATGTCGCCTTCGTGCTCAGGGCCGACAACAAGGGCGAGGGCGGCACGCTGTCGCTGATGTCGCTGGCGCGCAGCGCCTACCCCCCGGGCTCACGTCTCATCCTGGTGATCGGCCTCTGCGGCGCGGCGCTGTTCTTCGGCGATTCGATCATCACGCCGGCGATCTCGGTGCTTTCGGCGGTCGAGGGCTTGAAGGTCGTCACGCCGTCGCTCGATGCCTATGTGGTGCCGATCACGCTGATGATCCTTGCGGTGCTTTTCGCGGTGCAGCGCTTCGGCACCGGCAAGGTGGCGGCGGTGTTCGGACCCGTGACGGCGACATGGTTTGTGGCGATCGGCGCGGCCGGCCTCTACCATATCGTCGACGACCCGTCCGTCTTCCTGGCGATCAATCCCTATTACGCGATCTACTACCTGGCCACCACCCCGACAGGCGCCTTCGTCACCGTCGGCGCCGTGTTCCTGGCTGTTACCGGCGCCGAGGCGCTCTACGTCGACCTCGGCCATTTCGGCCGCAAGCCGATCGTGATGGCCTGGTTTGCAATCGTCTTCCCCTGTCTGCTCCTGAATTATTTCGGGCAGGGCGCCTTCGTGCTCTCGCATGGCGGCAAGCCCACCAATCCGTTCTTCCAGATGCTGCCCGAATGGGCGCTGATGCCGATGGTGGGCCTCGCGACCGCGGCCACGGTCATCGCCAGCCAGGCGGTGATCTCCGGTGCCTTCTCGCTGACCCGCCAGGCGGTGCAGCTCAATCTTCTGCCTCGCATCGAGGTGCAGCACACCTCCGAGATGCAGAGCGGCCAGATCTATATGCCGAGGGTCAACCTGCTGGTCGCGCTCGGCGTGATGCTTCTGGTCGTCGGCTTCGGCAGCTCGAGCGCCCTTGCCTCCGCCTACGGCATTTCGGTGACCGGCGAGATGCTGATGACGACGGTGCTTTTGTTCGTCGTCATGCGCTGGCTATGGAAATGGCAGCTGGCGCTGGCCTTGGTGCTGGCGATGCTGTTCGGCGTCATCGATCTCGGCTTCTTCTCGGCCAATGTCGTCAAGATCGTCGAGGGCGGCTGGGTGTCGATCACGGTCGCTTCGATCATGGGACTTATCATGTGGAGCTGGATACGCGGCAGCCGCTACCTGTTCGACAAGACGCGCCGCAACGAGATCCCGCTCGATTTCCTGGCGGCGAACCTCCTGAAGAAGAAGCCACAGCTCGTCTCGGGCACGGCCGTGTTCCTGACCAGCGACCCGCTGAGCGCGCCGACGGCACTGATGCACAGCCTGAAACACTACAAGGTGCTGCACGAGAAGAACGTCATCCTGTCGGTGGTGACGGCGCCGCAGCCGGTGGTGCCCGACAGCGAGCGCGTCAAGCTGGAGACGGTCAACGAACTGTTCATGCGCGTGACGCTGACCTTCGGCTATATGGAGCAGCCCAACATTCCGCGCGCCCTGGCCATCTGCCGCAAGCAGGGCTGGAAGTTCGACATCATGACGACCTCCTTCTTCCTGTCGCGGCGCTCGCTGAAGGCTTCACCCAATTCCGGCATGCCGGTCTGGCAGGACCGGCTGTTCATCAGCCTGGCGCGCTCGGCTGCGGATGCCACTGAGTATTTCCAGATTCCCACGGGGCGCGTCGTGGAGATCGGGACGCAGGTCGCGATCTGATGGCCGCGGTTTTCGTTGGATGAAGAAGCGCACGCGTTTCGTACCCTCAAAGCCTTGCGCAGGCGGCATGGGAGCCCTAACGCTGGGGCACTTGATATTGCACTGCAGCAAGCGTAGAGCACCGCGCGTTTTATCGGAGTGTCGTCCATGGCCCTTGCCAATGGTGGTGCAGACGCAGAACCAGCCGACCAGTCGAGCCATGCTGAAATCGAGCAGCACAGCACCAAGGTGCTGATGCTGGGCGCGCTGGGCGTTGTCTATGGCGATATCGGCACCAGCCCGATCTACGCGTTTCGCGAAGCGTTACATGCTTCCTCAGGCGGCGACGTCGCCAATCGCGCCGACATTCTGGGCGTGCTCTCGCTGATCATCTGGTCGCTGACCATAACAGTCACCGTCAAATACATCATGTTCGTGCTGCGCGCCGACAACCGCGGCGAGGGCGGCGTGCTGTCCTTGATGGCGCTGGCGCGCGGAACTTTCCCGACGCGTTCGGCGATCGTGCTTGGCATCGGCATTGTGGGCGCATCCCTGTTCTTCGGCGACGCGGTCATCACGCCCGCCATCTCCGTGCTGTCGGCGGTCGAAGGCATGAATGTCGTCACACCGGCCTTCCAGCCCTATGTCGTGCCGCTGACGCTTTTGATCCTTGCGGTGCTGTTCGCAGTCCAGCGCTTCGGCACCGGCGGTGTCGGCCTGGTGTTCGGCCCGGTGACGGCCATCTGGTTTCTCGCCATCGGCCTTTCCGGGCTGAAGCACATCATCGCCGATCCGGAAATCCTGTGGGCGATAAGCCCGCATTACATCGTGGCCTTCTTCATCAATTCCCCCGACGTCTCCTTCGTAACCGTCGGCGCCGTCTTCCTGGCGGTTACCGGCGCCGAGGCGCTCTATGCCGACCTCGGCCATTTCGGCCGCAAGCCGATCGTGCTGGCATGGCTTGCCATCGTGTTCCCCTGTCTGCTTTTGAACTATGCCGGACAGGGCGCGTATGTGCTTGCCAAGGGCGGCACCGTCGGCCATCCGTTTTTCGAGATGAACGAAGGCTGGGCGCTTGTTCCGATGGTCGTGCTGGCAACGGCGGCGACGGTCATTGCCAGCCAGGCTGTCATCTCCGGCGCCTATTCGCTGACCCGGCAGGCCGTGCAGCTCAACATGCTGCCGCGGCTCGAGATTCTCCATACGTCCGAAAAGCAGTCGGGCCAGGTTTATATGCCCCGCGTCAACATGCTGATCGCGCTGGTGGTGATGATGCTGGTGGTCGGCTTCGGCGAGTCCAGCAAGCTCGCCTCGGCTTACGGCATCTCGGTAACCGGCAACATGCTGGTGACGACGACGCTGCTGTTCATCGTCATGACCCGCATCTGGAGATGGAACATCTGGCCGGCCGCCGCGCTGACGGCGGTGTTTGCCTTCATCGACATCGGCTTCTTCGCCTCCAACATCGTCAAGGTGTTCGAGGGCGGCTGGGCGTCGCTCGCGGTCGCCTTCGCCATCATCCTCGGCATGTGGACCTGGGTGCGCGGCAGCCGCTACCTGTTTGACAAGACGCGCCGCAACGAGATCCCGCTCGATTTCCTGGCGGCGAACCTCCTGAAGAAGAAGCCACAGCTCGTCTCGGGCACGGCCGTGTTCCTGACCAGCGACCCGCTGAGCGCGCCGACGGCACTGATGCACAGCCTGAAACACTACAAGGTGCTGCACGAGAAGAACGTCATCCTGTCGGTGGTGACGGCGCCGCAGCCGGTGGTGCCCGACAGCGAGCGCGTCAAGCTGGAGACGGTCAACGAACTGTTCATGCGCGTGACGCTGACCTTCGGCTATATGGAGCAGCCCAACATTCCGCGCGCCCTGGCCATCTGCCGCAAGCAGGGCTGGAAGTTCGACATCATGACGACGTCTTTCTTCCTGTCGCGGCGCTCGCTGAAGGCTTCACCCAATTCCGGGATGCCGATCTGGCAGGACCGCCTGTTCATCGGCCTGGCGAAGACGGCGGCGGACGCGACCGAATATTTTCAAATCCCGACCGGACGCGTGGTGGAGATTGGCACGCAGGTCGCGATTTGACAGACTGCGCGCACAAGCCGGAGCAGGAGTCGAATTGAGGCAACGCAGGATCGCGCATTACGACCAGAGTGCTGCCGGATTAGCTGGTCCGGATCGTCGGGCTGTTCGACGGGCAGGCGGCCCAGATCGTGACGGGACCGGGCAAGGCCAGGAACGCGACGAGCGCCAAGGTCATGCGGTTGCTTGGCTGGACGCAGCGATCGCGCGAGGACGCGATTGTTACGACCGCTGAGAGCCTTGTCCAGCTTGGATTGCTCAAGAAGTCGAAGTGATGCGCGCCTGAGAAGCCTTCTCAGGCGCGCCGGTTTTCAGCCGAGCAGGGCAGATTTGTTCGCTTCGAGGAACTGCTTCAGCGTCCGCGGCTTGCGGCCTGAGAGCTTTTCGACGGCATCGGTCACCTCGCCTATGCGGCCTGCGCGGGTGTTCACATCGAAAGAGACGATGATGCGGGCGAAATCCTCGGGAACGCCTGCCGCCTTGACGCCCTCGGTCAACGCCTGGTCGGGCAGTTGGATGACCTCCAGCGGCTTGCCGGTCACCTCGCTTACCAGCGCCGCGATCTCATTCGTGGTGTAGGCCTGCGGGCCAGTCAGCGTGTAGATGTGGCTTTCCTTGGAGCCGGACGCGAGGCCGGCGGCGATAGCGGCCGCCATATCGTCGCGCGCGCCATGGGCGACGCGCCCGTCGGCGGCCGACGTGTACCACTTGCCCGACGAAATGGCGTGTGGCAGCGACATAAACAGGTTCTCCTGATACCAGCCGTTGCGGAAGATGGTGTAGGGGATGCCGCTCGCCTTGATCGCCTGCTCGGTGCCGTAATGGTCGCCGGCAAAGAGCACGGGCGAGCCCGGCTCGGGATTGGGCATCGAGGTGTAGAGCAGATGCGAAACGTCTTCGGTCTTGGCTGCAGCCACGGCCGTCTCATGCTGCTTCAGGCGCCGGCCAGTCTTCAGATCGAGGTCGCCGGTCGAGATGATCAGCACCCGGTCGGCGCCTTCGAACGCCTTCTCCAGCGAGGTGCTGTCGTTGAAGTCGGCGGCCCTGACGATGACGCCGCGCGCCGCCAGATCGTCAAGGTTCTCGGGGTTGCGGGTGGCGGCGATGATGCTCGAGGGCGCAATTTTCTGCGCATCCAGCAAGTGATTGATGACGGCTCGGCCGAGCTGGCCGGATGCGCCGGTGACGAGTAGGGTTTCGGTCATGGGAGAGTCCCTGAAATTGTGTCGCAGACGGATGAAGTGTTAGTCTCAAAAAGAGACCAGCACTAAAATAGGAATTGACCGCAAGCCGTAAAGAAGGCAGTTTTTCGGGAGGTAGGCACGGCAAGGGAACCACTCCGGCCGGCCTGAAGCGTGTCGCGATCTTTCAGATCCGCTCCGTGCGCTTTGGGTTTTGATTTTACGCATGTCATTATCCGACCGGTTCCCACTGTCGGGAGACATGCTTCAGTTTCGACCAGCGGATGTCGCGATGGACAGCAAGATCTTCAATCTGAAAGCCAAGCTCGAGGTCTATAAGGCGATGACCAACGGCGCCAATTTCGCCGATTGTCCGGTCCGCGACGTGATCCAGGGCATCAGCGGCAAATGGAGCTCGCTGCTGGTCATGGCGCTGGCCGAAAAGCCCTATCGCTTCGGCGAACTGCGCCGGCTGGTTCCCGACATTTCGCAGCGCATGCTGACGCAAACGCTCTACGACCTGCAGCGCGACGGCTATGTGCATCGCGAAGTGTTCCCAACCAAGCCGCCGAGCGTCGAATACAGCCTGACCGATCTCGGGCGCTCGATGTTTGCGCCCCTGCAGATGCTGGTCCAATGGGCCGAGCTCAACCATGACGCCGTGCGCGAGGCACGTGCCGTTTTCGACTCGGCTCAAGCCTGACAGGCGTCAAGGCGCAAGCTTGATTTGACTGTTGTGTTGGGGGATTGTCGCGCCGGCTTGGCTTGGGCGGACAATGAGCAGATCCTACGACATCGCGATCGCCGGCGCCGGGCCGGCCGGATTGGCCGCGGCGCTCTATCTCAAGCGGGCGGGGCACAAGGTCACCATCTTCGAGCGCTTCGATAAGCCGAAGCCTGTCGGTTCCGGCCTCATCCTGCAGCCGACCGGGCTGACGGTGCTCGCCGACCTTGACCTGCTCGACGACATTCTTTCGCTCGGCAGCCGCATCGAGCGGCTGCACGGCACCGATGCCCACACCGGGCGCACGGTGCTCGAGGTCCGCTACGACGCGCGGCCCGGCCGCCGCTTCGGCCTCGCGGTCCACCGGGCGGCGCTGTTCGGTGTGCTCTATCGCGCTGCCATGGGCGAAGCGATCGCGATCGAGACCAATGTCGAGGTCGAGACACTGGAGACGGCTGGGCGGGCGACGCTGGTCTGCGCCAAGGGCAGGCGGCTCGGGCCGTTCGACCTCATCGTCGATGCCAGCGGCGCGCGCTCGAAACTGCGGCACCATCTCGGCGATCCCTCCACGCTGAGGCCGCTCGCCTATGGCGCATTCTGGGCGTCGCTCGGCTGGCGGGACGGTTTTGACAGAAGCGCGCTGCTGCAGCGCTATGACAAGGCAAGCATCATGGTCGGCGTGCTGCCGATCGGCCGGCCGGAGCCCGGCGCGCAAGACATGGCGGCTTTCTTCTGGAGCCTGAAGCCGGCCGATGCCGAACGGGTAAAGGCGGAGGGGCTCGACGCCTGGAAGGCGAAGGTGATTTCAGTGTGGCCTGAATGCGAGGCGTTCACCGGCCAAATCGACAGCTTCGAGCAACTGTCGCTCGCCCATTACGGCCATCACACGATGGGGCTGCCGGCAGGCCGGCGGCTTGCGGTTATCGGCGACGCCGCGCATTCGACCAGCCCGCAGCTTGGGCAAGGCGCGAACATGGCGCTGCTCGATGCGGCCGCGCTCAGCCACGCGCTGGCGCGGGCGAACACGATCGATGATGCGCTCGAGACCTATGCCAGCGCACGCCGTTGGCATGTGCGCGTGTTCCAGGCGCTGTCACGGTCGCTGACGCCGTTCTACCAGTCGGACTCCGCGGCTTTGCCCTTTCTCCGCGACCGCCTCGTGGCGGCGCTGGCGCGTGTCCCGCCGGGGCCGCAATTCCTCGCCGCGATGGTTGCCGGAACGGTGATCGACCCGTTCAGGCGGATCGGACTTGCGGAGTTTCAGTGGCCTGCCGCGGGATGATTCCGGACAGATAGGATCCCTTTGCCTGCAGGAAGGCATGCAGCCGCCGCGGATAGTCAGCGCCGACCGCCTCCTTGACCGATTGCCGTCTGCTCAAGGCCCTGCGCCAGGCCTGGACGAGCGGCTTGCCGTCGAGAATGCCGAAATCACCAATGCGGTCGAAGGTGTCGAAATAGCGGAAGACCGGCCCGTAAACAGCATCGACCAGCGAGAAGCGCTCGCCGGCGAACCACGGAGTGCTTTGCCTTGCGGACAGTTCCGCCTCTAGACGCGCGAACATCTCGGACAACCCTTTTGCTTTCATGAAGGAAAGCGGCTTCGTCGGCAGCGGAGTAAAAACGGCCGATGGCGTTGAGGATGGCCGAGCCAAATTCGATCCAGGCGCGATGCCTGGCACGCGCCAGCGAAGCGGCAGGGTGCAAGGGATTGGCCTCGGTTTCCTCGAGGAATTCGAGGATGACGGCGGATTCGAAAATCACCTCCTCCGAGCGGCCGTGCCGAACGCGGAGCAATGGGACCTTGCCGAGCGGCGAGACAGCTTTGAACCAGTCTGGCTTGTTGGAAAGATCGACATAGACCCGCTCGAACGCCACGCCTTTCTCGGCGAGCGCAATCGCGGCGCGCTGGACATAGGGGCACAGATGATGGCTGACGAGACTCAGTCTTGCGGTCATCTCACTCTCCCCAGACATAGTTGAGCGCGCCATCCTCGACGCGGGTCGACAGGAACATCAGGCGCGAGCCTCTCGGCGCCGGCCCTTCGAGGCGCTCGCCGCTTTCCATGTCGAACTTCGCTCCATGCCAGGAGCAGACAAGCGCGCCGTCCTTGCAGTCCAGCGGTCCGCCGAAATGCAGGCAGACATTGGACGCCGCGCGGATGTGCTCGCCGCTGCGCCAGACATGGACCTCGCGACCGAAGAAGGGTGCGATCAGGCTGCCGGTCTGGGGAATGTCGGCGATCTTGCAGATTTCATGTTTCATGGGAGAACTCCTGTTGATGCAATTGCATTTATATGGATGCAATTGCATTTATCGTCAAGCTTGATGCAATTGCATCTATCCGCTAGGCTGCGTCGATGACGAAGAAATCCCCATCGCCCGAAGCCGTCGCCGCCTGGGCTCGCCTCGTGCGCGTCTCGCGCCAGCTGGTCGAGAGGACCGAGGACGCGCTGAAGGCAAACGGCCTGCCGCCGCTCGCCTGGTATGACGTGCTGCATGAACTCGCCGAAGCGGGCGAGGGTGGACTCAGGCCATTCGAGCTGATCGATCGCGTGCTGTTGGCGCAGTACGGCGTCTCACGGCTGCTGGCCCGGCTGGAGGCGGATGGCCTGGTCGAAAAGCTGCCCGTCTCCGACGACGGCCGCGGGCAGACCGTTCGCATCACGGCAAGCGGCCGGGAGATGCGCCGCCGCATCTGGGCGATCTATGGCGCTTCCATTGCCGAGCGAATGGACGGCGGGCTTTCAGCCCAGGAACTGAAGGCATTGGCCAGCCTGCTCGGACGGCTGCGCGATCCGCCGGCCAGCGATTAGCTGGCGAGCCTTCGCTGTTTCGCCGGTTATTTTTCGCGGCAGCCCTTGCATCGGAAACCGGAATGCGCAATAAGCCGAACCGTAACGTACGGTACGCCTTTCGGCGATCGTGGGAACGGGAAAGACCGTGCTACAGCTAGACGTCGAGATCGATACAAGCGAAACGCTGACGGAGCGCCAGCAGGCCGTTCTGGACGCGGCGCTTCGCCTGCTGGTCGAGGAGGGCGACAACCTCACCATGACTGCGGTGGCGCGGCGGGCCAGTTGTTCCAAGGAAACCCTCTACAAATGGTTCGGCGACCGCGACGGACTGCTCAATGCTACGGTGCAGTGGCAGGCCTCCAAGGTGCGTGTGACACCGGTCGATCGCAAGGGTCTTGACCTCGCGTCGCTGACGGCAAGCCTCGAACGCTTCGCCTCTGACTGGCTCAAGGTGATCTCCAGCGATACGTCGATCGCACTCAACCGCGTGGCGGTCGGCCATGCCGGCTCCGGCAAGGATGACCTCGGCGCCATCGTGCTGCAGAATGGCCGCTTCGCGCTTGCCAAGCGACTGAAGCCGGTGCTTGAAGCAGGGCGCCAAGCCGGGCTGCTCGAATTCGAGGACGCCGAGACGGCGTTCCGGACCTTTTTCGGCCTGGTCGGCCGTGACGTGCAGATCCGTCTCCTGCTCGGCGACCGGGTGGAATTGACTGAGGCGACGATCGGCGGCGATGCCCGCCGCGCGACGCAACAGTTTCTTGCTCTCTTCGGAGCAAAAACCGGGCCACTGGCCCTCTGATCTTCAAAAGGGAAGGAAACAGCAAATGCGTGTCTATTACGATCGTGACGCCGATCTCAATCTCATCAAGGGCAAGAAGGTCGCCATCATCGGCTATGGCAGCCAGGGCCGGGCGCATGCGCTCAATCTCAAGGATTCCGGCGTCAAGGAGATCGCCATCGGTCTCAAGGCCGGCTCGGCGACTGCCAAGAAGGTCGAGGCCGACGGCCTCAAGGTGATGAGTGTGGCGGACGCCGCCAAATGGGCCGACCTGATGATGATGGCGACGCCCGATGAATTGCAGGCCGACATCTACAAGAACGAAATCGCGCCGAACATCCGCGACGGCGCCGCGATCGCCTTCGCGCACGGCCTCAACGTGCATTTCGGCCTGATCGAACCGAAGGCTTCGGTCGACGTCGTCATGATTGCGCCGAAGGGCCCCGGCCACACGGTGCGCGGCGAATACCAGAAGGGGGGCGGCGTGCCGTGCCTGGTCGCGGTCAACCAGGACGCTTCGGGCAATGCGCTCGACCTCGCGCTCTCCTACGCCTGCGGCGTCGGCGGCGGCCGCTCCGGCATCATCGAGACCAACTTCCGCGAGGAATGCGAGACCGACCTGTTCGGCGAGCAGGTGGTGCTGTGCGGCGGTCTGGTCGAGCTGATCCGCGCCGGCTTCGAGACGCTGGTGGAAGCCGGCTACGCGCCGGAAATGGCTTATTTCGAGTGCCTGCATGAAGTGAAGCTGATCGTCGACCTGATCTATGAGGGCGGCATCGCCAACATGAACTACTCGATCTCGAACACCGCCGAATGGGGCGAGTATGTCTCGGGTCCGCGCATCATCACCGCCGACACCAAAGCCGAGATGAAGCGCGTCCTGAAGGACATCCAGACCGGCAAGTTCACCTCGGAGTGGATGCAGGAATATCGGGCCGGCCTGGCTCGCTTCAAGGGCATCCGCCGCATGAATGACGGCCACCAGATCGAAGAGGTTGGAGCAAAACTCCGCGCGATGATGCCGTGGATCGCCAAGAACAAGTTGGTCGACAAGGCCAAGAACTAAGACGATCCGCCTTCTTCCGCCTTGCGCGTCCTCAGGCTTTGCCCTGCGGTCGCGCGGGTTATCGCCAAGAACAAGCTGGTCGACAAGGCCAAGAATTAATTCGAAATCTCATATTGCTTGGAGAAGCCGGCGGAGCGATCCGCCGGCTTTTTTCGTCCGGCTGTTTCATTCCGGTATGACTACGCTGGCACACGATTCGACTTCGCATGGTCCAGAACGTGGTGGGAGACTGGCGATGGAAACGACGGATAGTGGTGCTGCATTTGCCGGCGAACGTCGGATCGAGCGGCGCAGGCGTGTGCTCAGGGGCGCAACCTTGCGGTTCAACGGGGGCTTCGGAGTGGTGGAAGGACTGATGCGCGATGAGTCCGAACACGGCGCGCAAATGAGTTTCGGCGATACGACAGGCGTGCCGCAGGGCTTCGAAGTGGTTGTCAATGGCGCTGCGCGTGCCGCGCTTGTGCGCTGGCGCTCGACAACGCTGATTGGCGTTCAATTCGTCGCCTGAGAAGGGTCGATCCGCTTCAGCCGTAGTGCCAGTGCGGCTTGGGCTCGGTGCCGGTGAATTCGACGCCGATGCGATCCTCGCGGCGCCAACGCACCGCGGCCCTGTAGCCGATACCATCGACCGGCACATAGAGAAGGAATTCGTCCGGCACGCGGGCGTCGATGGGCACTCTCAACTCCGCGCCGTTCGAATGCATGTTGCGCACCGTGCACCTCACCTCGGAATTATTGATGCCGGTCAAGATCGCCGCGCCCTTCAGGACGCGTTGGCGGCGTTGGATTCTGAGTTCGTTCTCGGCCATTGCAGGGTTCGTTCTGGCGAATTTGTCGCCGCGAATCGGCATGTGGAGCACCGGTATGGATGAATAGGCGCCGCTGATAAATTTAGCGTTATCACGGTCGCGGCACAGGGTTGCGGCAAAATAAAACGGCGCCGCGAAGGGCGCCGTTTCTGTGCCAGCAGGCCGCTCAGATATAGGGCGAAATGCACTGGCGGCGCGGGCCGTAGTTGGGCTGGAACGTGTTGTCCCAGGCCCGATAGGACCGGTAGCGGTCGTAGCACCATTGGACATGGGCCCTGGAAAGCCGCTCGGTCCGGTAAATGCGCCGCGGCTGGTAGTAGCGCGGATAGGGGTCGTAGTAGTAGGGATCGTAGTAATTGTTGTAGGCCAAGCTGCCCAGGCCCAGGCCGAGACCCAACCCAAGCAGCGCCGCGTCGCCGCTACGGAAGTGCCGGTGATGGTGACGCCGCCAGCGCCAGTCGCCATCGCCATTCCAATTGCCGCCGTCCCAGTTGCGGGAGAAGTGCCGATCGCCGCGCCACTTGAAGTCGCCGCCGCGATAACGCCAACGCCAATCTTGGAAGTTGCCGTTGTTGTTACCACCGGCCCAACTGTCGCGGACGGGAATGATCGTCGGGGCCACGGTATTCGTCGCGACGCCAAGATCGGGTTGCAGGATCGGGCCGGCGACCGACGGCGCGGTCACGCCGGCAACAAGCCCCAGGGCCAAAAGCCCGGATATCAAGGAAGAAAAGAGCGGTTTCATTTCACTCTCCAAGGAGTAAAGGCCCCACGCCCAGAGCACCCCGGGAATGGGCTTATTGTTGGAACTTTTCGTCTGAACGGAAGATGAACGGAAAGGTTCCATCAACCATGACGAGCATGCGCCCGGCTCTTGTTTTCGGCGTCGCTTGCGCGCAAAGGTCACGACCATGTCGCTGCGCCTTGCCACTTTCAACGTCGAGAACCTGATGAGCAGGTTCGATTTCTCGGGCTATCGCAACCAGCTCAATGAAGACCGCACGCTGGCGCTGTTCGACATCCAGAGCGAGGCCGAGTACCGGATCCTCGAACAGGCTCGCGCGATCGCCCAGTCCGACGACACCCGCCAGTTGACGGCGCTCGCCATCGCGGCCACCCGCGCAGACATCATCTGCATGCAGGAGGTCGACAATATCGAGGCGCTGAAGGCGTTCGAATATGGCTATCTGTTCAAGATGATCGGGCAGGGCTACCGTCAGAAATACACCACGGCCGGCAACGACTCCCGCGGCATCGATGTCGCGGTGATGATGCGCAACGAGACCATGCAGGGCCAGCCGATCGAGTTCGTGCGCATGACGAGCCACGTCTATGTCACGTTCGAGCAGTTCGGCCTCTTCAAGCCGGAGCTTGCTGCGCTCGGGCATGTTTCCAGCGATCGCATCTTTCGCCGGGACTGCCTGGAGGTCGACCTCACTGTCGGAGGCATGCCGCTGACACTCTACCTCGTGCATTTCAAGTCGATGGGCTCGCCGCGCAACGGGCTGGACGGCCGGGAGGCGACAATGCCGCTGCGCATGGCCGAGGCGCAGGCCGTGCGCCGCATTATCGAGGAACGTTTCGGCAAGGACCATGCCGCGGACAAGCGCTGGGCGATCTGCGGCGACATGAACGATTACCGGCAGCGTGTGAGGATCGAGGGCGACAGCTTCGACGGCTATCGGTTCGAGGTCGTCGATGAAGCCCAGTCCTCGATCAACGTGCTGACAGCCGGCGGCTTCTGCGAGAATGTCGTCGAGCGGCGGCCGGAGATGGACCGCTGGAGCTTCTATCACACACGCGGCCCGGAGGAGCGGCATCTCTGTCAGCTCGATTACATCCTCCTGTCGAAAGCCCTGGCGGCGAAGAACGCGACCGCCGTGCCCGACATCATCCGCCACGGCCAGCCCTGGCGCACAATCTTCCCGCCCGGACAGGAGGTCGAGCGTTTCCCGCGTGCCGGCTGGGACCGGCCGAAAGCATCGGACCATTGCCCCGTGGCGATCACATTGGACATGGCGTGACCCCGTTGAGTTTCGATCTGCCCCGCAACGTCATCCTGCCGGTCAATGCGGTCGATGTCCGCCTCGATCCCGGGCCGCATCCGTTCGCGCTGAGCAATGCGGCAGCCGTCGCCGAGAACTGGCTGCAGGAAACAGCAGCCAATCCCGCATTGTTCGACGGCACTGTGGTCCTGCTTTCCGAACTTGCCTACCGGGACGGGCGCCTCGTCGGCCGTTGCCATGCGGTCAACTATTCGACATTCATGCTATGGCGCAAGCGACGCGAGAACTCCGGCGCCGAGCACGCCTATGCGCATGCCGTGCTGGTCGCCGGCGATAATGCGCTGGTGGCGATCCGCATGGGAGCTCACACGGTCAATGCCGGCCGCGTCTATTTCGCCGCCGGTTCGTTCGAGCCGGTCGACTTCCACGACGGGTTGGTCGATGTCGATTTCAACATGATCCGCGAGGTGGGGGAGGAGACAGGGCTCGACCTCTCGCAGGCTGAACGCGGACAGCGCTATCACGCCTTGTCGACGGCGAGCGGCACGGTGATCTTCCGCCGCTACCGGGTGGCCGAAACGGCCGACGAGCTGGCGCGGCGCATCAGCGCCTTCGTCGCCGCCGAGGCCGAGCCGGAGATCGAAGGGCCGGTCATCATCCGGCATGCCGCTGATCTGCCCGACGGGCTGATGGGGCATATGAAGCCGCTGATCGAGTGGCATTTTTCCAACGAATGAGGTCGTCCGTCGGGCGTTTCACTCGTGCCGCAGCGCGTCGATCGGATCGAGGCGGGCGCCCCGCAATGCCGGGAAGAAACCGAACACCATGCCGATCAGCGCGGAGAAGCCCACGGCGAGCAGGATGACGGCGGGGCTTGGGGCGAACGGTATTGTCAGCGCCATCGAGGCCATGCCGGCAAGCGACAGCCCGATCAGGATGCCGATGATGCCGCCGAGCAGCGACAGCACCGTCGCCTCGACCAGAAATTGGATGAGGATGTGTTTTTCGTGAGCGCCGATCGCCAGCCTGATGCCGATCTCGCGCGTGCGCTCGGTGACGGAGACCAGCATGATGTTCATGATGCCGATGCCGCCGACCAGGAGGCTGACGCCGGCGACAGCGCCCAGCATGCCGGTCATGGTGGTTGTGGCGCTGGTCATGGCGTCGGCGATCTGGGTCATGTCGCGGATGGCGAAATCGGGGTCGCGGTCTGGCGTGATGCGGCGCGTGTCGCGCAAAATGTCCTCGACGCGCGGCTGCAGCTCGCTGGTCGGCGTGCGGTCGTCGGCGGCGATGTAGATGTTGTCGATGTCACGGTTGCCGGCGACGCGACGCTGATAGGCGTGCAGCGGCATCAACACGACATTGTCCTGGTCCTGGCCGAAGCCGGTATAACCCTTGGGCTCGAGCAGGCCGATGATCTTGCAGGAGGTGCGGTTGACGCGGATGATCTCGCCATCCGGATCGCCGGCGCCGAAGAATTGCTGGCGCACCGTTTCGCCGACCAGGCAGACGCCGGTGCCGGCGCGCGTTTCAGAATCGCTGAACGGCCGTCCCGACACCAATTTCCAGTCGCGGGCGTCGAGATAGGCGCTGTCGGTGCCGGTGACGCCCGAGGTGAGGCTTTCGGTGCCGAAGATGACGCGCACCTGTTTTTGCGAAGCAGGCGAAATCGCGCGTGCGCCGCTCAGATGCGCGACGAGCGCGGTCACATCCTTTTCGGCCAACGGCCGCACCGTCTGGTCGAGGCCACCCGGTCCGCCAGGCCCTGCCGGGCGGCCGGCACGAACGACGAGCAGGTTGCTGCCGAGCTTGGAAATGTCGGCCTTGACCTTCTCCGTGGTGCCGGAGCCGATGGTGAGCATGGCGATAACTGCGGCGACGCCGATGACGATGCCAAGCAGCGTCAGGAACGATCGCAGCACATTGCGGCGGATCGAGCGCAGCGAAAGGCGGACGGTCTCCCAGATCACGCCGCTTCCTCCCTTTTCAGGGTATCGGAGGCGACATGGCCGTCGAGGAATCGGATGGTGCGGCCGGCATAGTCCGCGACATCGGCCTCGTGCGTGACCATGACGATGGAGAGGCCGAGGTCGGCGTTCAGCCTGGCCAGCAACTCCATGATCTCGTGCGTGCGCGCGGAGTCGAGATTGCCGGTCGGCTCGTCGGCGACAAGCAGCGTCGGCCTGGTGACGATCGCGCGGGCGATCGCGACGCGCTGCTGCTGGCCGCCCGACAGTTCGGCCGGGGTGTGGTGCTCGCGCCCGACAAGCCCCACCTCGGCCAGCGCCTGCATGGCGAGATCGCGGCGCTCGCGCGCGGCGACGCCGCGATAGATCAGCGGCAGCTCGACATTTTCCGCCGCGGTGGTGCGCGGCAGGAGATTGTACCCCTGGAAGATGAAGCCGAGATAGAGGTTGCGCAAAAGCGCGCGGCGGTTGCGGTCGAGCCTGCCCGCATCGACGCCCATGAAGCGGTAGGTTCCCTCGGTGGGCGTGTCGAGGCAGCCGATTATGTTCATCGCCGTCGACTTGCCCGAGCCGGAGGGACCCATGATCGCAACGAATTCGCCGCGCCGGATGGCGAGATCGACGCCGGCCAGCGCATGCACGCGGGCCTCGCCCTCGCCATAGGTTTTCCAGACTTTGTCGAACGTTATGAGCAGGGGAGCCGACATTTCGTCAACTCCGCTGCTGCGCGCCGGTGATGACTTGAGCGCCATCGTCGAGGCCGGACGTGATCTCGGTCAGCTCGCCGTCGGTCGAGCCGATCTTGACGTTGACTGGATGCGGCCGGCCGTTCTCCAGCACATACAGCGTGCGCGAGCCATCGGTCGGCGCCTTGGTCGGCTCGCGCTGCCGATTGGGGCGGCCCATGCGGCCGGTGAAGAGGTCGCTCAGGCTCCAGCCGCGGGCCGCCTGTTGCGCCGGCCTATAGCGGAAGGCTGTCGAGGGAACGGTGAGCACGCCCTTGGCCTGCCTTGTGACGACCGACACCGTTGCCGTCATGCCGGGCCTGAGCAGAAGCTCGCCATTGTCGACTTCGAGCCGCGCATTGTAGGTGACGACGCCATCGGTGGTGACCGAGGCATAGGAGATGTCGCGGATCTCGGCGTCGAAGGGACGATCCGGGAAAGCGTCGACGGTGAAGCGGGCGTGCTGGCCGGGCTTGACCTGGCCGATATCGGCCTCGTCAACCGCGGCCCGCAATTCCATATTGCGGAGATCGGCGGCAATCACGAAGAGCACGGGCGCCTGCAGCGATGACGCGACCGTCTGACCGGGATCGACCGAACGGGTGAGCACGATGCCGTCAATGGGGGCATAGATGGTGCTTTTCGCCAGATCTGTCTGCTGCGCCTTGAGATCGGCTTGGGCGATGGCGAGATTGGCTTCGGCGCTGTCGAGCGCCGCCTTCGAGCGATCGCGCGTCGCAATGGCCGCTTCGAGGGACTGGTCCGTGGCCATGCCGCGCTTGGTGAGCGCGCTTGCGCGCGCCACCGCGTTCTCGTTCTCCTGCAAGGTCACCTTGGCGTCTTCGACGCTTGCTGCCGCCGCCTTGGCGGAGGCGGTGGCGCGCTCGATCTGGACTTCCAGCTTGGCGGTATCGAGCGTCGCCAGCACGTCGCCCTTCTTGACCTGCTGGTTTTCAACCGCGGAGACCGAGCGGATGATGCCGGAAAGCTCGCTGGAGATATCGACTTGGGTCAGCGGCTGCAGCGTGCCGGTGGCCGATACCTCGACCGTGAGGTCGGCGGGCGCGGCGGCCACGGTGGTATATTCGATCCTGGGGGGCGCCGCGGCGTACCACCGATAAAGGGCAATGCCGCCTGCGACGACCGCTATAGCCAGCAGAGCGTAAAGCCAGAAGCGGCGACGCTTGCGGCTTACGCCCTTGCGGTCGAGCCCGAGTGCGGCCTCTATGGAAGTATCGGATTCCGCCTTTGGCGGATTGACAACCTGGTCCACCCCGGACCCCTATGCTGGAAATGGATGTCCCTATCCGTGCACAGATCAGGCCTCGAGGTTCGAATTTCAAATTAAATTTCCCTCATGTTGGGATTGGGGCAGAAATTCGGGGCGGGGCGAAAGGTTTTCTCCATGGCGCGCAATTACTTGCTTTATGATGTGTTTACCACCGAAAGGCTGGCCGGAAATCCGCTTGCAGTGGTGCTCGACAGCGATGGGCTCGACACTGCCGGCATGCAGGCGATCGCGCGCGAATTCAATCTGTCCGAGACAGTGTTTGTGCTGCCTCCGGAAAATCCCAAGCATCGTAACCGGATTCGCATCTTCACGCCTGACTATGAAATGCCTTTCGCGGGCCATCCGACGGTCGGCTCGGCGATCGCGCTGGCTGAACTCGCCGGCGAGGCCGCCGGCATTTTTGTGCTGGAGGAGAATATCGGAGCGGTTCGTTGCGCGGTGAGCAAGCATGACGGCTCGAGCTTCGCCGAGTTCGACCTGGCGAAACTGCCGGAACCGTTGGAGCTCAAGGCCGATCCCGAAGCGATCGGCGCCGCGCTCGGCCTTGGCCCGCACGAGATCGGCTTCGAGAATCACCGCGTCGCCTTCTGGTCGGCAGGCGTGCCTTATGTGACGATTCCGGTTGCCGGGTTGGAGGAGGCCGCCAAGATCAGGCTCGACAATCAGGCATGGTCGGAATTGGCGCCGCGCAAAAGCGAATGGGCCTTCGCCAGCCCTTATATCTATTGCCGTGAGACGGTGCATCACGACAGCGCGTTTCATGTGCGCATGATCGTGCCCGGCACCCCGTCCTACGAAGACCCGGCGACCGGTTCGGCTGCCGCTGCCTTTGCCGGAGCCGTCATGCATTTCGACGCCCCGACGGACGGTATTTCACAGTTCTGGATCGAGCAGGGCCTGGAAATGGGCCGGCCATCGCGCATCCGGCTCGAGTTCAATGTCGATGGCGGAAAACTGGCCTCCGCACGCATCGGAGGCCATGCCGTCAAGGTCGCGGAAGGTAAGTTGTTTGTCTGACGCCTGCGGCAATTCGGCGATTTGTCGGGAAATGATCCGGCAGGGCTAGACATCCCCGAAAGCGGCGGCTATATGCGCCGCCGACGCTGGTTTTCCCGGCGGTGTGGGTGTGTAGCTCAGTTGGTAGAGCAGCTGACTCTTAATCAGCGGGTCCACAGTTCGATCCTGTGCACACCCACCAAATCTCTTTGATTAGAGGGAAGTCCCGCTGGCCAAGTCGATCGGCTGCTCTGGGCTGTTGGTAATTGCTTTTTAGCTTCGCTGACGGGCCGCCCCGGAAGGGCAACCCGCCATTTGTTTGCAGTCTACTTCTCAGAAACACCCGCCTCGGCAAAACTCGCCATCTTCGCATGACATTCCAGCGCCGAGCGAACGATGTTGACGGCGAGGCAGGCGCCTGAGCCTTCGCCGAGCCGCATGCCGAGATCGAGCAGCGGCGGCAGGCCGAGCGCTTCGAGCAGGCGGCGGTGACCGGCTTCCGCCGAGACATGCGCCGCGATGGTGTGGGCCAGCCCGGTCGGGTGCAGCCTTGCGAGCGGAGCGGCGGCGGCGGTGCACACAAAACCGTCGAGCAGCACCGGCACGTTGTTCTTGCGCGCGGCGAGCGTGGCGCCAAAGATGGCCGCCAACTCGCGTCCGCCGAGCGCCGCGGCAATCTTCAGCGGGTCCGACAGAGAATCGGCGTGGCGCTTGAGGCCCGCCTCGATGGCGACCACCTTGCGCTTCAGGCCGGCGTCGTCGACGCCGGTTCCGCGTCCGGTCCATTTTTCCGCGCCTCCGCCGAACAGAGCTGTCGAGATCGCGGCCGCCGGCGTGGTGTTGCCGATTCCCATCTCGCCGAAGCAGACTAAGTCGAGCTCCTTGGTCACGGCATCGTAGCCGGCCGAGACGGCAGCGAGGAACGCCTGTTCGTCCATCGCTGGAACCTGCGTGAAATCGCCGGTCGGATGGTCGAGATCGAGCGGGATGACGTCCAGCTTCGCGCCGGCAATGCGGGCCAGCTGATTGATGGCAGCACCCCCGCCGGCGAAATTCGCCACCATCTGTACCGTGACTTCCGATGGATAGGCCGAGACGCCCTGCGCGGTAACGCCGTGATTGCCGGCAAACACGAAGACCTTCACATGGTCGAGCTTGGGCACATCGCGGCCCTGCCAGCGGCCGAGCCAGGCGGCGATCGTTTCCAGCCTGCCAAGGCTGCCCGGTGGCTTCGTCAGCGTGTCCTGTCTCCTTGCCACGGCAGCGGCGGCGGTGTCGCTGCCGGCCGGAAGATCGAGGCAGGCGGCGCGAAGGTCTTCGAGCGATTTGAAGGACGCTGATTGAGTGGACATGGGGGCAAGGTCTCCGAAAGAGAATCAGGATAGGCAAACGGAAGCGACGAGCAGTACCGCGACCTCGCCGAGCTGCTGCAGAGCGCCGATCGTGTCGCCCGTCTGGCCGCCGATCTGGTTGAGGCAGAGCGCGCGGAAGCCTGCGAAGACCAGACCGAGCAGGATCAGCGCCGCTATTGCGCCGCCGAGGCCGAGCGCCAGCAGCGCCACGGCGCCGAGCGCGGCGCCGATGGCGGCGGTCTGGCTTGCGACAAAGCCCGCACTCGCCGACAGGCCGTCGCTGCGGGCCGGCGGCAGAAGGTGCATGAAGGCGCCGAACAGGCCTCGCGAGCCCGCATGCGCAGCGAGCAGCGCCAGGAAGATGTGGCCGGGACCGGCGAGTTCGGACAGCGCGCTCCAGCGGATGAGCAGCGACAGCCCAAGCGCGGCGGCGCCATAGGCGCCGATGCGGCTGTCGCGCATGATCTCCAACTTCCTGTCGCGTGTCCTGCCGCCCCAAAAGCCGTCGGCGATATCGGAAAGCCCATCCTCATGCAGGCAGCCGGTGACGAGCATCGTGGCGGCGAGTGTCAACGCCGCGGCCGGGCCGCTGGCAAGACCCAAGCTGTAGGCGATGGCGTAGACAAGCGCGCCGATGATCGCCACCGCGAGGCCAGCGAAAGGCGCCGCCCAGATCGCGTCCGCCAGGCTGCGGCCGCCGAAATCGCTAGATGGCAGCCTCAGCCTAGTGAAGAAGACGAGGCTGAGACCGATGTCGTCAAGCAATTGCCTTGGTGCGGAAGGGCCGCTCATGCGCTCCTCGCAATGGCATGGAAGAAGGTGCCGCTGACAAGGCAACGCCGGTAGCCCGAGGCGCCGAGCGGATTGCCCTGGCCGTCGGCAAGGTCGGCCAGCGGCTCGTCATTGCCGGTGGCGGTCATCTGCGCATAGTGGAACTCGTGCCCCCGTATCAGCGTGCCCTCCCGCCCTAACGGACAGGTGGCGCGCAACCGCGCCTCGCGATAGCCGAGGTTCATCTTACGCTTGGCGAAGCTGGTCGAATGGCCAAGCAGGCCGAGCATCCTGTGGCTCTTGCCGTCCGCGTCTTCCAGCACTTCGCCCAGCACCATGAAGCCGCCGCACTCGCCGTGAACCGGCTTCGTCGCCGCAAAGCGCGCCATTCCCGCCTGGAATTTTGTCGCGGCAGCAAGCTTGCCGGCATGCAGCTCGGGATAACCGCCAGGGAGCCAGCAGACATCGCAGTCTTCGCCAGGCGCTTCGTCGGCAAGCGGCGAGAAAGGCACGATCTCGGCGCCGGCCTTGCGCCAATGCGTCGCGACATGCGGATAGAGAAAGGTGAAGGCGGCGTCTTCCGCCAGCGCGACGCGCTGCCCGGGCGGCTGCAAGGCATCGCCGAAGTCGCCGGCCGCCGGTTCCAGCGGGGTGGCCAGCGCCAGGATGGTGTCGATGTCGAGCGACTTTTCGACCATGTCGGCCAGCCGGTCGAGATGCGCCATCAGGTTCTGGTATTCGCCGGCTTGGATGAGGCCGAGATGCCGCTCCGGCAGGTTGAGCGTGGGATCGCGCAGGATGGCGCCGACCACGGGCAGGCCGATCGCCTCGATGGCGTCGCTGGACAGCCTCCGATGGCGTTCGCTGCCGAGCCGGTTGAGCACGACGCCGGCCATGCGCACATCCGGATCGTAGGTGGCAAAGCCCTTGGCAACGGCGGCGGCCGTGGTCGACTGTCCGGAAACGTCGAGCACCAGCAGCACCGGCAGGCCATAGAGCCGGGCAAGATCGGCGGCCGAGCCCGAGCGGCCTTGCGGCGCGGGAATGCCGTCGAACAGGCCCATCGCGCTTTCGAGGATGACATATTCGACTTCATCCGCGGCTTGGGTCGCCAGCGCGTTTAGCAGGGAAGGCGACATCGCCCAGCTGTCGAGATTGACGCCGGACAGTCCGGTGGCGGCGGTGTGGAAGCCCGGGTCGATATAGTCCGGTCCGGACTTCGCGCCGCGCACCCTGACGCCGCGCCGGGCCAGCGCGCGTAACAGACCGATGGTGACGCTGGTCTTGCCCGAGCCGGAGCGCGGCGCCCCAATGATGATCGCGCGGGCGGTCACGAATCACCCGCCAGTGCCGCGCGCAGGGCGACGATACCGCCGACGGCGATCAGCGCCGGCGAGGCAAGCCCGGCGGCCGCAGCCTCTTCCGCGATGGTTGTGAGCGTGGCGACGACGATGCGTTCCTGCGGCGTGGTTGCCGCGACGATCACCGCGGCGGGGGTGGACGGCGCGAGGCCGCCCTCGAGCAGCTTTGCCGCGATCACCGGCAAATTGGCCATGCCCATATAAACGACAATGGGCTGTCCGGTGCGGGCGATGGCAGCCCAGTCGATGTCGTCATCGGTGCCGGCGGCATGGCCGGTCGCCAGGATCACGGCCTTGTTGATGCCGCGCATGGTGGCGGGAATGCCGGCTGCGGCGAGTGCGCTGAGTCCGGAGGTGAGGCCGGAGAGCACCCGGAACGGAATCTCTTTGCCCGCGAGCGCCAAGGCCTCTTCGCCGCCGCGGCCGAAAATATAGGGGTCGCCGCCCTTGAGGCGCACGACACGGCGGCCTGCGCGCGCCAGCCGCACCAGCAGGGCGTTGATATCGTCCTGCTTCATCGAGGGCTGGCCGCCGCGTTTTCCGGCGTAGAAGAGCTCGGCGCCCTGGGCGACCGCCACGACATCGGGCGAGACCAGCGCATCATAGACCAGCGCATCGCATTGTCCGAGCGCGGCCAGCACTTCCAGCGTCAGGCAGCCGGGATCGCCGGGGCCGGCGCCGGCCAGCCAGACGTGGCCTGGCTCCAGCTCGCGCGGCTTGAAGTTCAGGCGCGCAAGCGCCTGCTCAACCGTAGCCCGTCCGTTCATGTTGGCGCTGCCGTTCACAATCCGTCCCGTCCGCGAAAACGCCGCTGGTAGTGAGCGTCGTACAATGAGCTTTCGCCGAAATCCTGCGCAGCCAAGGCGCTGCCGACGAAGATGATCGCCGTGCGTTCCATCGGGTTCTCCGCCAACTGCGTCTCGATGGTGCCGAGCGTGCCGGTCAGGATGCGTTCGTCGGGCCAGGAGGCGCGGAAGACGACCGCGACCGGGCACTCGGCGCCGTAGAGCGGCGTCAAATCGGCAACGACGCGGTCGATGGCGTGGATGGCAAGATGAATGGCGAGCGTGGCGCCGGTACGGCCGAAGCCGGCCAACGTCTCGCCCGGCGGCATTTTCGAGGCGCGGCCGGAAACGCGGGTCAGCACCAGGCTTTGCGCGAGCTCGGGGATGGTCAGCTCGCGGCGCAGTGCCGCCGCCGCCGCCGCGAAGGAGGGCACGCCTGGCGTCAATGTGTAGGGGATGCTGTGTCTTTCCAGCCGCCTTATTTGCTCGGCCACCGCGCTCCAGACCGAAAGGTCGCCGGAATGCAGACGCGCAACATCCTGGCCGGCCTTGTGCGCGGCGACATACTCGGCCTCGATCTCGTCGAGCGACATCGGCGCGGTGTCGATCAGCTTGGTGCCGGGCGCGCAATGTTCGAGCAGTTCCGGCGCGACGATCGAGCCCGCATGGAGGCAGACCGGGCAACTGGCGAGCAGCCGCGCCCCGCGTAGCGTGATGAGATCGGCCGCACCGGGACCGGCGCCGATGAAATGAACCGTCATGGCGCATCTCCGCTGATAGCGATGGCGCAGGTGACCGGGCCAAGCACCGTGCGAGGCCCGAGCAGTCTCGCACCGGCGCCGGCGACCGCGAGGGCGGACGCCTCCGAAACAGACGGCGTGCCGGCGCGGCTCTGTGAGAGATCGCAACGGCTGCGGGGCGAAGCCAGCTGCAGGACGCGGTCATCCGCAATGACCACCGGCAGGTTGAGCGCGCGGCCGGCGGCGGAAATCGCCGCCTCATCCTTCTTGAGCGGGGCGGTCGCAAGCGCCGAAAGCGCCGTCATCGCGAGCCCATGAGCTTCAAGCGCCGTCTCAATCGCCGCCAGCACGTCTTCGATGCTCACGCCTTTGCGGCTGCCGATTCCCGCGACCATCATGGTTTTATCCAGTTCCACTGCGTGACCGGCATGGCCGGCCGCCAGGACTGCATCGAGCCGACAGGCGCCGCGCGCGACAGCGCGATGCGGGTGAGGTCGCCGCCGCGCCTGTTGTACTGGTCGAGCAGCAGCGCCTCCATCTCCAGCGTGACCGCGTTAGCGACGAGCCGGCCGCCGGGACGCAGCGCCTTGATCGCTTTCTCCAGCACGCCGGCATCGCTGCCGCCGCCGCCGATGAAGATGGCGTCGGGTGTCTGCAGTTTCGCCAGCGCTTTCGGCGCAGAGCCCTCGATCACGACCAGGCCGGGCACGCCGCAATGCGCGGCATTGCGGGCGATGCGGGCGACGCGTTCGCCGTCCGCCTCGATTGCGATGGCGCGCAGCGACGGATGGGCCATCATCCATTCGATGCCGATCGAGCCGGAGCCGGCGCCGATGTCCCACAACAACTCGCCGCGCCGCGGCGCCAGCGCCGACAGCGTGATGGCTCGGATCTCGCGCTTGGTGATCTGGCCGTCATGCTCGAACAGGTGGTCGGCAAGACCAACGGTCAAGGGCAGGACGCGCGCATCCGGCGTCGTTTCAATTTCCAGCGCCAGCACGTTGAGCGGGTTGATGTTTTTGAGGTCGAAAGCATCTGCGCGGGCCGCTCGATGCGCTTCATCCGCACTGCCGAGTGCTTCGAGGACCGTTAACCGCGACGGTCCGAAGCCAAGTTCGTCGAGCAGCGCGGCGATAGCGGCTGGCGCGTCGGCGTCCGATGTCAGGGCAAGGATGCGCGCGCCGGGTTGGAGCAGGGGGCGGATCAGGTCGATCGAATGGCCGTGCAGCGAGATCGTCTCGACGTCTTGCAAGGCCCAGCCGAGGCGCGATGCCGCCAGCGAGAGAGACGAGGGCGCCGGGAGAACGAGCATCTCACCCGGCTTCACCTTGCGCGCAAGCGTGACGCCCACGCCGTGAAAGAATGGGTCGCCGGACGCGAGCACGCAGACATCTTTGCCCGCGAGCGCCAGCACGTCGCGCATTTCGGCATCGAAGGGCATCGGCCAAGGTGTCGCTTTCCCGTTGACCAGGGATGCGACGAGACCAAGATGCCGCTTGCCGCCGAAGACGAATTCCGCCTGGGCGATGCGCTGCTTGGCCTCGTCGCCGAGACCCGCTACACCGTCCTCGCCGATGCCGACGATGGTGAGCCATTTTGAGGCGAGCTTGGCAGCGCGCGGACCCTTAGCAGGCATGATGACCCACCGCATTCTGATCCTCGGCGGAACCACAGAAGCCCGGCAACTGGCCGGGAAGCTGGCTCGTCGCGAGGGTTTCTCGGTCACGCTGTCGCTTGCCGGCCGCACCGAAAGTCCGGTCGCGCAAGGCGTGCCGGTGCGTGTCGGCGGCTTTGGCGGCGTGGCAGGGCTCGCCGCCTATCTTCGCCAAGCGCACGTCGATCTGCTGATCGACGCCACGCACCCATACGCCGCGCGTATCTCGGCCAACGCCGCCGACGCGGCCAGGCAGTCCGGTGTTTCGATCCTCGCGCTGCGCCGTCCCGGCTGGGAACCTGTCTCGGGCGATCGCTGGACGCTGGTCGACAGTGTCGCTGAGGCGGCGAGGGCGCTCGGCCCGGCGCCGCGCCGCGTTTTCCTCGCGATCGGCCGGCAGGAGGCCGGCGCCTTCGAGGCCGCTCCCCAGCACCGTTATCTGATCCGCAGCGTCGATCCGGTAGAGCCGAAGCTTGCCGTGCCCGATGCGCGCTACCTGCTGGCGCGCGGGCCCTTCCCGGAGGCGGATGAGCGAGCGTTGCTCGAAAAATACGACGTCGACGTGATCGTTTCCAAGAACAGCGGCGGCGAGGCGACGTACGGCAAGATCGCCGCCGCGCGGGCGCTCGGCATCGAGGTGGTCATGGTCCGAAGGCCGTTCCTGCCGGACGTGCCGTTGGCCGAGACCGTCGATGCGCTCGCCGCGATGGTCGATCATCTTTTCGACCCCGTTGCCGAACGCGGCGTGTAGACCAGCGCCGGCTTATCGCCGCGCCTGATGATGCGGGTCTCCGGCGAGCCGATGATGATGCAGGTCGACATGTCGGCTTTTGCCACATCGGCGTCCGCCAGAAGGAAAACCTCGATGCGCTCGTCGGGCCGGCCGGCGGCGCGGCCGAAGATCACCGGCGTGGTGCCGGGCAGGATCGCCTTCAGGCACTCGAAGGCTCGGCCGAGCTGCCAGGGGCGGGCCTTGCTGATCGGGTTGTAGAGCGCGATGACGAAGCCGGCGCCGGCAGCCGCCAGCAGGCGCAGCTCGATCAGCTCCCACGGCTTCAAATTGTCGGAGAGCGAGATGGCGCAAAAATCGTGGCCGAGCGGCGCGCCGATGCGGGCCGCGACGGCAAGCATGGCGGTGACGCCGGGAACGACAGCGAGGTCGATGGCGCGCCATTCGGCGGGACCGGCCTCGATCGCCTCGCAAACGGCCGCAGCCATGGCGAAGACGCCGGGGTCGCCTCCGGAAACGACGGCGACGCTATGGCCCTCGGCCGCCTTGACCAGCGCCTCGTTGGAACGGGCGAGCTCTTCGCGATTGTCGGAGGCGATGCGGGTCTGATCCGGCCGCAGCTCGAGCCGGTCGAGATAGGGCTTGTAGCCATAGAAGTAGGAAGCCTCGGCGACGGCATTGGCAGCCTCCGGCGTGACCTGGTCGGCATTGCCGGGGCCGAGACCGATAACGGTAAGGCGGCCGCTCATGCCTTGGCTCCGGGCCGGCTCGACCAGCCGGCGACGAGCACGATGGCGAAATAGGGCGCCTTGTCGTCCGGCTTGTCGGCAAGCTGCATCGAGACGCTGCCCGGCATGGTGCCGCGCTCGACATAGACAGCCTTTGCCAGCTTGCCGGTCGCTTCCAGCGCGCGCCTGATCTTCGTTAGGTTACGGCCGACCTTCATGATCACGGCGGCATCGGTGTCGGCGAGGCGCCGGGTCAGTTCGAACTCGCTCATCGTGCCAGGCAGCACGGTCAGCACATCGTCGCCCTGGACGATCGGCAGGCCTGTGGCCGACCAGCAGCCGGACATGGCGGTGATGCCGGGGATGACCTCGGTCGGGAAGCGATGCGCCAGGCGCACATGCAGATGCATGTAGGAGCCGTAGAAAAGCGGATCGCCCTCCGACAGCACGGCCACCATCCTGCCGGCGCCGAGATGCTCGGCGACCTGCTCGGCCGACTGCTCGTAGAAATCGGTGATCTGCGAACGGTAGTCGTCGTGATCCTTGTCGATTTCGGTCGTCACAGGATAGAGCAGCGGCAGCTCGATCATGTCCGGCCGGAAGCGCGTCTCGACGATGGCGCGCGCATTGCTGTTGTTGCCGCGCTTGGCGAAGTAGGCGACCACGTCAGCTTCGGCCAGTGCCCGGGCAGCCTTCAGTGTCAGCAGCTCCGGATCGCCGGGGCCGGTGCCGACGCCGACCAGACGGCCTTTTGCCAAACCTTCTTTAACAGGCGCGTTCACAGGCCGGGCCTCGCCAACGAATTGAGGGCGGCGGCGGTCATGGCGCTGCCGCCGAGCCTGCCGCGCACGATGGCATAGGGCACGCCATAGGAATTCTCGGCCAGCGCATCCTTGGACTCGGCGGCGCCGACGAAGCCGACCGGCATGCCGATGATCGCGGCCGGCTTTGGCGCGCCGTCGCGCAGTTTTTCCAAAAGATAGAAGAGCGCGGTCGGCGCATTGCCGATGGCGACGACCGAGCCGGCCATGCGCTCGCCCCAGAGATCGATCGCGGCGGCCGAGCGGGTGTTGCCGATTTCTCTGGCGATGTCATGCGTGCGCGGGTTGCGCAGCGTGCATATCACCTCATTGCCGGCCGGCAGGCGGGCGCGGGTGACGCCGTGTGCGACCATCTCGGCATCGCAGAAGATCGGCGCGCCGGCGGCGAGGGCGGTACGAGCGGCGGCGACGAAACTGCTGGAGAAGACGAAATGGCTGGCGGCCTCGACCTGGCCGCAGGCATGGATCATGCGGATCGCAACATCGGCTTCCGCCTCGGAGAAGCGCGACAGGTCCGCCTCGGTTCGGATGATGGCGAAAGAGCGCTCGTAGATCGCCATCCCGTCATGGATATAGTCGTAGGCGGCCATTCACTGGTTCCGTCGATAGAGTTCGGCGATGCCGGCAGCGCCAAGCCTTGTGAGGCAAGCGGCTGCGGTTTCGCCCTGATGTCGTTCACCGCGGACCGCAGCCGCAATGGCGGCGACCCCGCGCGCGGCGTCATAGCCCGGCCTGTATCCGGCAGGAAGGGCCTTTGCCGTCCCGTCCACGACAAGTCCGGCTCCGTTTTCGTCGCCGACCAAGGTCAGCATCGCCGCACCGGGATGCGCGCAGCCCTTTGCGCAACCGGAAATGTGCAGCGTCAGTGAAGTATCGAGGAAGTCCGGGCTTTCGGTTGCGATTGTCTCAGCGATAGCGCGCGTGGAGAAACGGCCGGAGGCGCAGGCCGGCGTGCCAGGGCATGCGGCGATGCGGGTGCGCGGGTCGGTGGAGGAGGTGACGAAGCCGAGGGTGGTGGCGGAGGCTTGCAGTGAGGCGCAGGTGGTGGGGGAGAGGCCGATGAAGAGCAGGGCGCGGCCTGGGGCGAGGCGAATCTCAGTCGTGCCAATTTCTGCCGCCTTTGTGGCAAGCTCGATAAGGTTCTGCGCGGGTATGCTGCCGTAGGGCAGGGCAATGCCGAGGGCGTGTGCTGCGTTCAGGCCGAAAAGGCCAATCGGCGCGCGATGGCGCTCTACGGCATCCCCCTCTGTCCTGCCGGACACCCTTTTGGGGGAGATGTCCGGCAGGACAGAGGGGGACGCGATGGAATGCCAGCCTGCGAGAGACGCCAACTGCCGGTGCGACAAATCCCGCGTATGCGCCTCCCGGCCTTTTTCCGCGACCATCCGGAGTGCAGCAACTGCAATGTCACGCGCAGCATCCGCATCGACAGTGACTAGCGGCTTCGCGCTGCGCCCGTCGCCGGCAACCGATACGCCCCAACGAACATCCTCGCCGGCCCGCACTGCCTTGAGCCGCACATCGGCCGACAGCGCATCCATGCCCAGCTGCCCACCGCCGTCGACAACCACCGACACCTTCGGCCCCAGCCGTGCCGTCAGCCCAGCTTCGATCGCCGCCCTGAGCCGCCCGGCCAACAGACGCGGGTCCGCTACCTCTTGCGGATCGATTCCCGCCAGTGGCCCGGTCTCCACCGGCACGCCGGTCCGCACCGCAATGCCCATCGCATCGACCTCAGCCGCCAGCAGCCTAGCGCTTTCGGCGCTCAGCCCGCGGATCTGCAGGCTGCCGCGCGCGGTCACTTCCATGATGCCGTTGCCGTGGCGCAGAGCGGATTCGCCTAATCGGATCAGCAAGTTTGGCGCAAGTCCTCCAGTGACTGGATTGAGCCTCACCAAAAGCCCATCGCCAGTCTGCATCGGCGCGCTGAGAGCAGGGCAGGCGCCGCGGCGCGAAAAGGCATTCATGCCGTCACCTCGTTTGTTTCGGCTTCGGCGATCAAGTCAGCGAGATCGTCGTCGATTGAATTCCTGAGCGGATGCCAGAGGCCGCGCCGCCGCGCGGCGAGGAAGCGCTCGGCAATGACCTTTGCGGCGGCCGGGTTCTCGCGTAGCAGGAAGGCGCGGACGTCCGGGTCGCCGACATAGGCGTCATGCACCGCTTCGATCAGCGCGCCTGATATGGCATGTGTGGTCTCGGCGAAGCCGACCAGACGGTCGACCGTCTCGGCGAATTCCGAGGCGCCGCGCGGGCCGTGGCGCATCTGGCCGGCGATGAAGCGCGGGTTGACGGCGCGCGCCCGGACCACGCGCGAAACCGCCTCGCCGACAGAACGCGGCTTCGGCTTCTTCGGATCGGTGGTGTCGAGCACGATGACGTCGGCATTCCGGCCGAGGGCGGCAAGGGCGGCCGAAAAGCCGCCAATAAAAGCGACATCGGCCGAGCCTTCGAGGATATCGCGGCCGGGATCGTCGCCGGTGTGGACCAGGAGATCGGCCTCGGCGACCCGGCCTTCGAAGGCGCCGGGCGCGGCAATCGCTTCGCCGTCGGCGCCGCCATAGGCGTGCGAGGTGGCCTCCAGATACGCGCGGCCGATCTCCTCGCGCGCGCCCCATTCGCCGCGCGACAGCAGATCCTCGACACCGGCGCCATAGGTGCCGGGCGACGTGCCAAAGATGCGCGGGGCGATCTTGCAATGAGCGCGGGTCGCGGCGGCGAGCGGGTTCTCCGTATTGTCCTCGTCGCGGCTGGCGACGGCGTTCGCAGCGGCGTCGATCAGCGCGATCTGGGTCGGGAACATGTCGCGGAACAGGCCGGAGATGCGCCAGGTGACGTCGACGCGCGGGCGGCCGAGCGCTGCGGGCGGCAGCACCTCGATGCCGGTGACGCGGCCGGTCGCGGCATCCCATTGCGGGCGGCAGCCCATCAGTGCCAGGCCTTGCGCGATCTCCTCGCCGCCAGTGCGCAATGAGGCCGAGCCCCACAGGTCGATGACCAGCGAGCGCGGCCAATCGCCATGGCTCTGCATGTAGCTGCGCACCACTTCCTCCGCCGCCGCTTGGCCAAGGTCATAGGCGGTCGGCGTCGGCATGGTGCGCGGGTCGGCGGTGAAGAGGTTGCGGCCGGTGGGGAGCACATCGGAACGACCGCGCGCCGGGGCGCCGGCAGGGCCGGCCTTGATGTGGCGGCCATCGAGCGCGGCGAGCAGGTTGGCTTTTTCGGCCGCCGCGCTTTGACGGCGCAGCGGGTCGGCTTCGTCTTCCGGTGCACGGCCATAGACATGCAGCCCGTCCTTGACGGCGAAATCCTTGAGGTCGCAGAGCCAGGCATCGATGCGGCGCAGCGCTTCATCGGGCTGGTCGGTCCTGGCTACGCCGGCTTCCGAGGCAAGCCCGGTCTTCCGTGCCGTCTCGACGATCAGCTTTGCCAGGCGGTCGCTGCGGCGGCGATCGAGCCCGTCGGCCTGGGCATATTCGTCGACCAGCCGCTCGAGCTTCTGTTGCGCCTCGTCGAGGCCGGCGCCGGTCAGCGGCGGCGGCAGGTGACCAAGTGTGACGGCTGAGATCCGGCGCTTGGCCTGCGCGGCTTCGCCGGGATTGGAGACGATGAAGGGATAGATGACCGGCAGCGAGCCGGTGACGATCTCGGGAAAACAATTGTCGGAGAGCGCGACGGTCTTGCCCGGCAGCCATTCCAGAGTGCCATGCGCGCCGACGTGGACGATGGCATGGACGCCGAGCGATTTCTGCAGCCAGAGCCCGAAGGCGAGCAACTCGTGGCGGGGAGGCAGGGTAGGGTCGTGGTAGTCGGCGCGGCGGTCGGCCGAGCGGCCGCGGTCGGGGGCCAGCGCCACGGTGACGTTGCCGAAAGTTGCGGCGCGGAAGGGGAAGGTTGCCGAGGGGAGTGCCTCGGGCGAATCTATCTGTTCTGCCTTGCCCCACGCCGTCTCAACCGAAGCTCGCGCCGCCGCAGGCAGCTCGGTCGAAAGGGCCAGGTAGTCCCTCAAGGCAAGGCCCTGGCTGCCCACTTCCAGCGTATCCAGCAATTCCCGCGCTGATCGCGGAATCCCTTCAACCGCATAGCCCTGTTCCTTCAGGTCATGCAGTATCGCGAGCACACTGGAGGGCACATCCAGCCCGACCGCGTATCCGGTCCGGCCGGGCGCGCTCGGATAATCCGGGATCAGGATGGCAAGCTTGCGCTCGGCCCGCTCCGTCCGCTGCAGGCGAATAAAGACCGCGATGCGCCTGGCGACCTGCGCGACGCGATCCGTTTCGGGGCGGTTGGCGAAGGCGCGGAAAGCCAGCGCCGGATCGGTCTCGACCTCGCCCTTGAAGGAGATGGCGCCGGCCAGGATGCGGCCGTCGAGTTCGGGCAGGACGACATGCATGGCAAGATCGGCGGGCGCGAGGCCGCGCTGGTTCTTCTCCCAGACCTCGCGCCTCGTCGTGGCGACAATGACCTGGAACACCGGCACGCCGGCACGGTCGAACAGGGTTTCGGCGCCGGGGTTCGCGCCGGAGGCGAAGGCGGTTGCGGTGACGATGGCGGCGGGGCTCAGGGAGGCGAGGGCGGTTTCGACGAAGGCTAGGGAGGCCGGGTCCTTGAGGCTGGAGACGAAGATCGGCACGGGCGTCAGGTCTTGCAGCTTCAACGCCTCCGCGAGAGCGTCGATCGGTGCTACGTCTGCCGCCAACAGCATCGAGCGGTAGAAGAGGATGGGGACGACGGGGAAGCCAGTGTTGTCGGCGTCGAGTTCCGTCACACCCCCCTCTGTCCTGCCGGACATCTCCCCCGCAAGGGGGGAGATTGCTCTGCCGTCGACGGTTTCGCCAATCGCAGACGTTGCAGATGGCTCTTTTGATGCCCTCAAAGAATATGTGCCAGGGTTGGTTACGGCTGATCTCCCCCCCTGAGGGGGATATGTCCGGCAGGACAGAGAGGGGGGCGAAGGATCGCCGACCTCTGAAAGGTTCGGCTTCTCGACGACACCAGCCCCAGGCTCGTAATACCCCGCCTTCGGCACGCTCGCCGGCTCGGCAACCGCCGCATCAGCCCCCGCAAGCTTTGCCAGCCTTTGCACCAGCGCCGCCATATTGGCCGGTCCGCCTTCGCGGAAATAGCCGAGCAGGGCGTCCAGCTCCGCACGCGGCAGGGTCGAGGCTTCGATCAGGCGCTGGTCCTCGTCATGGCTTTCGCCCGGCAGCAATGCCAGCTTGATACCCAGCTCGCGTGCCACCGCCGCGAGCTGGTCGCAGCCGTAGCGCCACCAGTCGTAACCGCCGAGGATGCGGACGAGGACGACCTTGGCGTGACGGGCGACACTGTCGATCCAGAGATCGACCGACATCGGATGGCGGAGATCGCGCAAGGTCGCCAGCCGCATCGAGGGCAGCCGCTCCGCGTCCGCCTTCCAGGCGGCCGCCAGGCCGGCGAGGTCGCTGTCGGTAAAAGACAACGCCACGACATCCGCAGGCGTCTGCCTGAGGTCGATGGGCTCGGCGAGGTCGTCGAGCGAAGCGGATGTCGTGGCGAGGATGTGCATCGCGGTTCGGGTCTTGCCTCAGCCGGCGAGGATACGCTCGATCGCCGGGCGGTTCAGCCCCTTGAGGCCGATGACTACGAGCCGCGAGCGGCGGTCGTCCTCGGTCGTCCAGGCGCGATCGTAGTAGTGGTTGACGCGTGGGCCGACGGCCTGGAGCAGGAGCCGCATCGGCTTGCCGCCGACCTCGACGAAGCCTTTGACGCGCAGCACGTTTTCCTGCTCGGCGGCAAGGGCGACGCGCTTTGCCAGTTCGTCCGGGCTGGCGATCGAAGGGATGTCGATAACGAAGGAGTCGAAATCGTCATGCTCGTGGTCGAGCTCGTCGTCGTGATGGGTCTTGCGGTTCTCGATGTCGTCTTCGACGGCAAGGCCAAGGCCAAGCAGCACCGAGGGGTCGACCTTGCCCTGCGCGGTCGGCACGACCTTGACGGCGCGCGCGACGTGCTCGCCGATGACGGCGTTGGCGCGAGCCGAGCCTGCCGCATCCATCAGGTCGCTCTTCGACAGGATGATCAGGTCCGCGCAGGCGATCTGGTCCTCGAACACTTCTTCGACCGGATCGTCATGGTCGAGGGAATCGTCAGCCGCGCGCTGCGCCTGCAGCGCGTCCATGTCGGAGGCGACCCGGCCTTCGGCCAGGGCCGGGCCGTCGACCACGGCGACGACGCCGTCGACAGTGACGCGGCTCTTGACCGTCGGCCACTGGAAGGCCTGCACCAGCGGCTTCGGCAAAGCGAGGCCGGAGGTCTCGATCAGGATGTGGTCGACCTTCGGGGTGCGTGATAAAATCTGGTCAAGCGCCGGCACGAAGTCATCGGCCACGGTGCAGCAGATGCAGCCATTGGCGAGCTCGACGATGTTTTCCTCCGGACAGGTATCGACGCCGCAACCCTTCAGGATCTCGCCGTCGATGCCGACATCGCCGAACTCATTGACGATGATCGCCAGCCGCTTGCCCTTGGCGTTTTCAATGAGGTTGCGGATCAGCGTCGTCTTGCCGGCGCCGAGGAAGCCGGTGACGACGGTGCAGGGCACGCGGGAAACGGAAGCGTTCATGGTCAGTCCTTCAGCATATCGAGGGGAGGGATGCGGGCAACCAGGCCGCGCTTAAGGGAATCGGGCCGGCCGCGCCAGGGGATCAGGCCGTCGGTCGAGGTGGCGAAGAGCTTTGCGCCGGCGACGAGATCGGCGCCGCTGGTCGTGTCGAGGTCCCCGAAGACGTAGCTCCAGCAGCCGTCGCGCAGAAGTGCCGCGCTCAGGCGGCGCTTGCAATTGCCGAGGCATTCGACGGTACGGATGCGGATCTTCTCGCCCGATGCGGCGCGGCGCGTGTCCTCGGCCAGCAAGACGCCAGCGCGCGGATGGGCGTCCGAGCCGGTTTCGTCGCGGCAGGACGAGCAGACGATGACGGTGACGCCAGCCAAAGTGCCGGGCTCGGACGAAATGTCCGCGATGTTTGCCGGGAAACTGCCGTTGCGATCCAAAACCTGGCTCCTTGCCCGGAAAACCCGCCGGGCATTCGGATACTTAGAGTCTCAGACGGCAGGTCTCCTGGCTCGCGGGTCTTCGCCTCAGGTGCCGCCTTCCCGGGAACATCCCAGTGGTTTTCGGCCGAGGCTCGTCGCTTACAGTTGCGGGGACAGCCGCGGATTTGGGTTTTGGCCCGCACCGCATTCCCTCTTGGCTCCTCCCTTTGCCGGGAGAAGACCGTCCGGGTCAGGGTTTAGGCTCTCGGCTAGGCGCCTGTCAACGCGCGGCTACGACACCTTGATGTCGGCCAGCGCCGGACCGAGGTCGCCCGCTAGCGCCACCTCGATCGCTTCCAGGCCAAGCCACGCCTGCATCTGCTTCAGTTCGTCGAAGAGTTGAGCGGCCGTTTCGGCTGGGGCGCCGGCCTCTGCATAGGCGGCATGGACGCGCAGCACACTGGCCGGGCGATCGGCCCTCAGGTCGACGCGGGCAACGATGCGGTCACCGAGCAGGAAGGGCAGCACATAGTAGCCATACTGGCGCTTTTCGGCGGGCGTGTAGATCTCGATACGGTAGCGGAAACCGAACAACTTTTCCGTCCGGGTGCGCTCGAAGACGACCGGATCGAAGGGCGCCAGCAGCGCGCGGGCTTCTATGCGGCGTGGGATACGCGCGTCCTTGTGGAGATAGGCGGGCTTGTCCCAGCCTTCGACCTTGACCGGCAGCAATTCGCCGGCTTCGACCAACTCCTCGATGCGGTCCTTGGTATCGCCGGGCGCCAGACGAAAATAGTCGCGCAGGTCGCCATAGGTGGCGATGCCATGGGCGCGGGCCGAGATGCGCAGCAATTCGCGATGCGCGTCCTCAACCGAGGGCACGGGCAGGTCGAGCACCGCCTGCGGCAAAACGCGCTCGGGCAGGTCGTAATAGCGCTCGAAGCCGCGTCGGTAGGCCGTGGTGATGCGTCCGGCCCAGAACAGCCATTCGAAGGCATGCTTGGCCTCGCTCCAGCCCCACCAGCCGCCATTGCCCTTGTGGCCCTCGATATCGGAGGCGGCGATCGGCCCGCGATCGGCGACCTCTCTATAGATCTCGTCGATCATTTCCCTGCGCTCACGGCCCCATTTGGCCAGGCCGAGATACATCTCGTCGCCCTGCTCGGCGCGCTGCATGCGCCAGCGCAGCAGAGGGTAGGTCTCGACGGGCAGGAATGACGCCTCATGCGCCCAATATTCAAACACAGCACGCTTGCGGGTGATCGCGGCGTTGTCGAGCAATGACAGCGGGTAGGGGCCGAGGCGCGAATAGAGCGGCATATAATGCGCGCGCACCACCGCGCTCACGGAATCGATCTGCAACAGGCCGGTTCGCGAAAGCACGCGCGCAAGGTGGCGGCGATCCGGAACACCGTTGGGTCTGGGGTCGTTGAACCCTTGCGCGCCGAGCGCAATGCGCCTGGCCATAGCGAGCGTGAGTTTCTCCTTCATCAAGGTGTCCTTGCCCCGATCGTCCGTTGGATTTTTAGCCGGTGATTCCGGCCATGCTAACAGGCAAATGGCGGGAGATATGTCAGGAGAGAAAAGTGGAGTAGAAAATGAAGGAAATCAAACAGGAGCGGATCGGACCAGTTTCTTCCGATAAGGCGTCCAGGGTCGCGATTTGAACAAGGTTTGACTTGCGTCACCGAAACCGCTGCGCTAACCCTCGCCGCGTTGCAGCATGGGCCCCCTTAAAACGGTTCAGCGGTTAAACTGTCACGCTTCCGCATTAGAGTTCGTTGCTGTAATCAAAGTGAACTGCCCGCCGAAGGAAAGCCGCCGCATGAGCGCACTCCTGAGTTCATATCTGCCCATCATCCTGTTCATCGCCGTGGCGATGGTCGTGGGTCTGGCGCTCATCATCGCCCCCTTCCTGGTGGCCTACCGCAATCCCGATCCGGAAAAGCTTTCCGCCTATGAATGCGGGTTCAACTCGTTCGACGACGCTCGCATGAAGTTCGACATCCGCTTCTACCTGGTGTCGATCCTGTTCATCATCTTCGATCTCGAGGTCGCCTTCCTATTCCCGTGGGCGGTGTCCTTCTCGAAGCTCGGCATGCTCGGCTTCTGGTCGATGATGGTGTTTCTGGCGGTGCTGACCATCGGCTTTGCCTATGAATGGAAAAAAGGAGCGCTGGAATGGGATTGAACGACAGTTCACGCACCCTCGTCGCGCCGAAGCCCAAGGGCATCATCGACCCCAACACCGGCAGGCCGGTTGGGGAAGACGACCCCTTCTTCCTGCAGATCAATGATGAACTGGCCGACAAGGGCTTCCTCGTCACCTCGACCGAGGCGCTGATCACCTGGGCGCGAAGCGGCTCGCTGATGTTCATGACCTTCGGCCTCGCCTGCTGCGCGGTCGAGATGATCCACACCTCGATGCCACGTTACGATTCGGAGCGTTTCGGCGTCGCGCCGCGCGCTTCTCCGCGCCAGTCCGACATCATGATCGTCGCCGGCACGCTGACCAACAAGATGGCGCCGGCGCTGCGTAAGGTTTACGACCAGATGCCGGAACCGCGCTACGTCATCTCGATGGGCTCCTGCGCCAATGGCGGCGGCTACTACCACTATTCCTATTCGGTGGTGCGCGGCTGCGACCGCGTCGTGCCGGTCGACATCTATGTGCCTGGCTGCCCGCCGAGCGCCGAAGCGCTGCTCTACGGCATTCTGCTCCTGCAGAAGAAGATCCGCCGCACCGGCACGATCGAACGGTGAGCCGATGACCCTGGCGTTGAACGAACTCTCCACCTATCTCGGCGAGAAACTGGCCGGTCGCATCGGCGAAGCCGTGCTCGCCTATGGCGAGCTGACGGTTTCCGTCGAACCGGGCAATCTGATCGAGGTGGCCACCTTCCTGCGCGACGATCCGCGCTGTCAGTTCATCTCGATCATCGACATTTGTGGCGCCGACTACCCCTCGCGGGCCAGCCGCTTTGATGTCGTCTACCATCTTCTGTCGCCAAAGCAGAATGTGCGCATCCGCCTCAAGGTCCAGGCAGACGAGGAGACGCTGGTGCCGTCGCTGACCGCCGTCTATCCCGGCGCCGACTGGTACGAGCGCGAAACATACGATCTTTACGGCGTGCTGTTCAGCGGCCATCCGGATCTGCGCCGCATCCTCACCGATTACGGCTTCGAGGGGCATCCACTGCGCAAGGATTTCCCGCTGACCGGCTTCGTCGAGGTGCGCTACGACGACGAGGCGAAGCGGGTCATATACGAGCCGGTCGAGCTCAAGCAGGAATTCCGCAATTTCGATTTTCTTTCTCCTTGGGAAGGGACGGACTACGTCCTGCCGGGGGATGAAAAAGCCAAGACGAATTGAGGCGCCACAATGGCTGAAACCTCCGTCCGCAACTTCAACATCAACTTCGGTCCGCAGCACCCTGCGGCGCATGGCGTTTTGCGCCTGGTGCTGGAGCTGGACGGCGAAGTGGTCGACCGCGTCGATCCGCATATAGGCCTGCTGCATCGCGGCACGGAGAAGCTGATCGAGGCCAAGACCTATCTACAAGCCGTGCCCTATCTCGACCGGCTCGACTATTGCGCGCCGATGAACCAGGAGCATGCCTTCGCTCTCGCGGCCGAGCGCCTGCTCGGCATCGAGGTGCCGAAGCGCGGTCAGTTGATCCGCGTGCTCTATTCCGAGATGGGCCGCATCATGTCGCACATCCTGAATGTGACGACGCAGGCGATGGACGTCGGCGCGCTGACGCCGCCGCTATGGGGTTTCGTCGAGCGCGAAAAGCTGATGGTGTTCTACGAGCGCGCCAGCGGCTCGCGCATGCATGCGGCCTATTTCCGGCCGGGGGGCGTGCATCAGGACCTGCCGCGGAAGCTGGTCGAGGATATCGGCAAGTGGATCGACCCATTCCTGAAGTCGATCGACGATCTCGACGCGCTGCTCACGCCCAACCGCATCTTCAAGCAGCGCAATGTCGATATCGGCACGGTGTCTCTGGCGGACGCCTGGGCGTGGGGCTTTTCGGGCGTGATGGTGCGCGGCTCGGGCGCGGCCTGGGACCTGCGCAAATCACAGCCTTATGAATGCTATTCGGAGATGGATTTCGACATCCCGATCGGCAAGAACGGCGACTGCTACGACCGCTATCTCGTGCGCATGGAAGAGATGCGCCAGTCGGCGAAGATCATGCGCCAGTGCGTCGATCTGCTGCTCGGCAAGGAAAGTGCCGGCCCGGTGTCGAACCTCGACGGCAAGGTCGTCCCGCCGAAGCGCGCGGCGATGAAGCGCTCGATGGAAGCGCTGATCCACCACTTCAAGCTTTATACCGAGGGCTACCGCGTGCCGGCCGGCGAGGTCTATGCGGCCGTCGAGGCGCCGAAGGGCGAGTTCGGCGTCTATCTGGTCTCCGACGGCACCAACAAGCCTTATCGCTGCAAGCTGCGCGCGCCCGGTTTCGCGCATCTGCAAGCCATGGACTTCCTGTGCCGCGGCCACATGCTGGCCGACGTCACCGCCGTGCTTGGCTCCCTCGACATCGTGTTTGGTGAGGTCGATCGCTAAATGTCAGTCCGCCGTCTTGCAGATGCCAGCGTCCAGCCAGCCTCGTTCGCCTTTAACAAGGAGAACGCGGCGGCGGCTGAGAAGTGGATCGCCAAATATCCGAAGGGGCGCGAACAGTCGGCCATCATTCCGCTGCTGATGATCGCGCAGGAGCAGGAGGGCTGGGTCACCAAGGCGGCGATTGAGACCATCTCCGACATGCTCGGCATGCCGCGCATCCGCGGCCTCGAGGTCGCGACCTTCTACACCCAGTATCAGCTCAATCCTGTCGGCACGCGCGCGCATATCCAGGTCTGCGGCACCACACCCTGCATGCTGCGCGGTTCGGAAGCGCTGATGGATGTGTGCCGCTCGAAGATCCATCACGACCAGTTCCACACCAACGACAAGGGCACGCTGTCGTGGGAGGAGGTCGAATGCCTCGGCGCCTGCGTCAACGCGCCGATGGTCATGATCTTCAAGGACACTTTCGAGGATCTGACGCCTGAGCGACTGGCCGAGATCATCGATCTCTACGACGCCGGCAAGGGCGCCGAGGTCAAGCCGGGACCGCAGAATGGCCGCCACGGCTCCGAGCCGGCAACCGGGCTGACGACGCTGACCAGTGAAAAGGCGATCCTGAAGTCGACACGCGACAAGGAGGCAAGGGCTGCCGCGAAGGCTGCCAAGGATGCCGCCGCCGCGGCGCCGGCTGCTGCTCCCGCCGCCGTGGTCTCGCAGGCGGCGCCTGCGGCCGCAGCCCCGGTACCTGCTGCTCCCCCCGCTTCTGGCCCGGTTGCGCCATCAAAATCCAGCAAGCCGAAGACCGATGCGCCGGAGACCAGCCCGGCCTTGGCGACGCCGTCGCCGGTCAAGGTCGCCCCGGCCACCGAGAAGGCTGCCAGCGTCCGCGCGCCGCGCCATTCGGCCGCCAACGCCAACCAGGCTTCTCCGGAAGTCGAGGCGGTTTCCAAGCCGCGCAGCGGGCCCAAGAACAAGGCCGAGCCGAGCGCCGCCTTCAAGGCCCCGGAAACCAAGCAGCCGGTCGCCAAGACGGCAAAACCTTCGCTCGACGACAAGAGCCGGCCCGCCGGCATCGAGCGTCCGGCCACGGTCGATGATCTCAAGCTGATCTCCGGCGTCGGTCCGAAGATCGAAGGTATCCTGCATTCGCTGGGCATCTACACCTTCGCCCAGGTCGCCGCGTGGAAAAAGGTCGAGCGCGAATGGGTCGACGGCTATCTCAACTTCCGCGGCCGTATCGAGCGCGACGACTGGGTGAAGCAGGCCAAGGCACTCGCCAAGGGCGGCGTCGCCGAATACATCCGCGTCTTCGGCAAGAAGCCGGTCTGAGGAACGACAAATGCTTCAGGACAAAGACCGCATCTTCACCAACATCTACGGCCTGTTCGACAAGTCGCTGGCCGGCGCGCAGTCGCGTGGCATCTGGGACGATACGCCCGGCCTTATCGCCAAGGGCCGCGACTGGATCGTCAACGAGATGAAGGCGTCCGGCCTGCGCGGCCGCGGCGGCGCCGGCTTCCCGACCGGGCTGAAATGGTCGTTCATGCCCAAGCAGAGCGACGGCCGTCCGAGCTATCTGGTCATCAATGCCGACGAATCGGAGCCGGGTACCTGCAAGGACCGCGACATCCTGCGCAATGATCCGCACACGCTGGTCGAGGGCGCGTTGGTCGCCGGCTTCGCCATGGGCGCGGTCGCGGCCTACATCTATGTGCGCGGCGAGTTCATCCGCGAGCGCGAGGCGCTGCAGCGCGCGATCGACGAGGCTTACGCGGCCAAGCTCATCGGCAAGGGCAACACGTCCGGCTACGACTTTGACGTCTATATGCATCACGGGGCCGGCGCCTATATCTGCGGCGAGGAGACGGCGCTGCTCGAAAGCCTGGAAGGCAAGAAGGGCCAGCCGCGGCTGAAGCCGCCGTTCCCGGCCAATGTCGGCCTCTATGGCTGCCCGACCACGGTCAACAATGTCGAGTCGATCGCGGTGGCGCCGACCATCCTGCGCCGGGGCGCGGCCTGGTTCTCGTCCTTCGGCCGTCCGAACAATGCCGGCACCAAGCTGTTCTGCGTGTCAGGCCACGTCAACAATCCGTGCACCTTCGAAGAGGCGATGTCGATCCCGTTCCGGGAACTGATCGAAACGCATTGCGGCGGTATCCGCGGCGGCTGGGACAATCTGCTCGCGGTCATTCCGGGTGGCGCTTCGGTGCCGCTGGTGCCGGCCGAGCAGATCATGGACGCGCCGATGGATTTCGACGCACTGCGCGATCTCAAATCCGGCCTCGGCACGGCGGCCGTGATCGTGATGGACAAGTCGACGGATGTCGTGAAGGCGATCGCCAGGCTGTCCTACTTCTATAAGCATGAAAGCTGCGGCCAGTGCACGCCGTGCCGCGAAGGCACCGGCTGGATGTGGCGGGTGATGGAGCGGCTGGTGCGCGGCGAAGCCCAGAAGCGCGAGATCGACATGCTGCTCGACGTCACCAAGCAGGTCGAGGGGCACACGATCTGCGCGCTGGGTGACGCGGCGGCCTGGCCGATCCAGGGCTTGATGAGGCATTTCCGCGGCGAGGTGGAACGCCGCATCGACGAGTTTTCGCGCAACGCGCACCGGGTCGAGCCGGTGATGGTGGCGGCGGAATAAGATTTAGGGGCGCAAGCCCGAGACGGAAGCAGGGCGGGGCATACGAAGAAACGACCAGGAGATCTCTGTGGCGCCGTATTCGATACCCTATCCGTTCATGCCTGATTTGGACCAGCTCGAGAAGATGAACCAGGACCTGACCAAGATGATGCCGAAGGAGATGGCCAGCGCCGTCAACCTTTTCGCGCATCCGGTCGCGGGTGCTGCCGCGATGTCGGCGCTCGGCATCGGTCTCGCCAACCATGCCGTCGGCATGTGGATGGGCGCCTTCGCCGGCGCGCTGGAAGCTTCGCAGCGCATGTTGCAGCCTTTCCTCGACGATCTCGAGGCGCAGAGCGAAGCGGCCGCCAACGCGTCCAAGGCGCGTAAGGCGACGGAGACGCTGATCGCCGAGGCGCAGACCTTTGCCCGCGACGTGACCGATTTCGCGGCGAACGCGACCGAGAAGGCTCTCGACGCGACCGGGACCGATATTGTCGCTCAGCCGGCAGCGACCGGGTTGATGCCCGAGGATTTCAGGCAACCGAAAGGCGTCGACAAGCCGGCGAAGCCGTCGGACCTGAAGGCGATTTCGGGAATAGGACCGAAACTGGAGAAGGTGCTCAACGGTCTCGGCATCTGGACCTATGAGCAGATCGCGGCCTGGACGTCGCAAGAGATCGCCTGGGTGGAAGATTATCTGTCGCTGGCCGGCCGTGTCGGCCGCGACGACTGGACCGCGCAGGCGGCGGCGCTCGCCGCAAAATGATCTTGAGAAGCCGGGCGCCGCGCAAGCCGCGCCCGCAAGGTAGATTGCGGACATCCGCAGGGGTTTGAGGCGAATGGCAAAGCTGAAGGTCGACGGGAAAGAGATCACGGTACCCGACCATTACACGCTGCTGCAGGCGGCGGAGGATGCCGGCGCGGAAGTGCCACGCTTCTGCTTCCACGAGCGGCTGTCGATCGCCGGCAATTGCCGTATGTGCCTGATCGAGGTGAAGGGCGGCCCGCCCAAGCCGCAGGCATCCTGCGCCATGGGCGTGCGCGACCTGCGCCCCGGCCCGAACGGCGAGCCGCCGGAAATCTTCACCAACACGCCGATGGTCAAGAAGGCCCGCGAAGGCGTGATGGAATTCCTGCTGATCAATCATCCGCTCGATTGCCCGATCTGCGACCAGGGCGGCGAGTGCGACCTGCAGGACCAGGCGATGGCCTTCGGCGTCGATTCCTCCCGCTATCATGAGAACAAGCGCGCGGTCGAAGACAAGTATATCGGCCCGCTCGTCAAGACCGTGATGAACCGCTGCATCCACTGCACGCGCTGCGTCCGCTTTACCACCGAAGTCGCAGGCATTTCCGAGCTCGGCCTGATTGGCCGCGGCGAGGATGCCGAGATCACCACCTATCTCGAACAGGCGATGACGTCCGAACTGCAGGGCAATGTCATCGATCTGTGCCCGGTTGGCGCGCTGACCTCCAAGCCGTTCGCCTTCCAGGCGCGGCCGTGGGAGCTGACCAAGACGGAATCAATCGACGTTATGGACGCTGTCGGCTCGGCGATCCGCGTCGATTCCAGGGGTCGGGAAGTGATGCGCATCCTGCCGCGCGTCAACGAGGCGGTGAACGAGGAGTGGATCTCCGACAAGACCCGCTTCATCTGGGACGGCTTGCGCACGCAGCGCCTCGATCGCCCCTATGTGCGCAAGAACGGCAAGCTCGCTCCGGCAAGCTGGGCGGAAGCCTTCGCGGCGATCAGGGACGAGGTGTCGAAGACCGCGCCCGAGCGGATCGGCGCGATTGCCGGCGATCTCGCGGCCGTCGAGGAAATCTATGCGCTCAAGCTTCTGATGAGCGCTCTCGGCTCGAAGAACATCGACTGTCGCCAGGATGGCGCCGCGCTCGATCCGTCACTCGGCCGCGCGAGCTACATCTTCAACCCGACCATCGAAGGCATCGAGCAGGCCGACGCGGTGCTGATCATCGGCGCCAATCCGCGCTTCGAGGCTTCGGTGCTCAACGCCCGTATCCGCAAGCGCTGGCGCGTCGGCAATCTGCCGGTCGGCGTGATCGGCGAGATCGGCGACACCCGCTACGATTACGAGCTCATCGGCGCCGGCCCGGAATCGCTGAAGGATCTCGCCGACGGCAACGGCAAGTTCTTCGAGGTGCTGAGCAAGGTCACGCATCCGCTGATCATCGTCGGCCAGGGCGCGCTGGCGCGCACGGATGGTGCTGCGGTGCTCGGCCAGGCGGCAAGGCTCGCGGCCGCCGTCAACGCCGTCACGGCCGAGTGGAACGGCTTTGCGGTGCTCCACAATGCGGCGTCGCGCGTCGGCGGCCTCGATGTCGGCTTCGTGCCCGGCGAGGGCGGCAAGAACGTTGCCGGCATGCTGGGCGACACGGATGTGCTCTTCCTGCTCGGCGCCGACGAGATCGACATGGCCAGGACCGGCGGCGCGTTCGTCGTCTATATCGGCACGCATGGCGATGCCGGCGCGCATCGCGCCAACGTGATCCTGCCGGCCGCCGCCTATACCGAAAAATCCGGCACCTATGTGAACACGGAAGGCCGTGTGCAGCAGACCAATCGCGCCGGTTTCGCTCCCGGCGAGGCGCGCGAGGACTGGGCGATCCTGCGGGCGCTTTCCGACGTGCTCGGCAAGAAGCTGCCTTTCGATTCGCTGGCGCAGCTGCGCGCCAAGCTCTATGGCGAATTCCCGCATCTCGCCCGCATCGATCAGGTGCAGGCCGGCAGCGCCGACGACGTCGCCAGGGTGGCGAAGCTCGGCGGCCGTTTGAACAAGGGCACCTTCACCTCGTCAGTGAAGGACTTCTACCTGACCAACCCGATCGCGCGGGCGTCGGCCGTGATGGCTGAATGCTCGGCGCTGGCCAAGAGCGGCTTCAAGCAGGCGGCGGAATAAGCATGGATACCTTCTTCTCCTTCTACGTCCTGCCCGCGCTGCTGATCCTGTTGAAGTCGGTCGTGCTGATCGTCGTGCTTCTGGTCTTCGTGGCGTATATTCTCTACGCCGACCGCAAGATCTGGGCGGCGGTGCAATTGCGCCGCGGCCCGAACGTGGTTGGCCCGTGGGGAACGCTCCAGGCCTTCGCAGACCTTCTGAAATTCGTCTTCAAGGAGCCGGTGATCCCGTCCGGTGCCAACAAGGGCGTTTTCCTGCTGGCGCCGCTGGTGTCGGCCGTGCTGGCGATTTCGGCCTGGGCGGTCATTCCGGTCAGCGAAGGCTGGGCGGTCGCCAACATCAATGTCGGCATCCTTTACGTCTTCGCCATCTCCTCGCTCGAGGTCTATGGCGTGATTATGGGCGGCTGGGCATCCAACTCCAAATATCCGTTCCTCGGCGCGCTGCGCTCGGCCGCGCAGATGGTGTCCTACGAAGTTTCGATCGGCTTCGTGATCGTGACCGTGCTGCTCACCGCCGGATCGCTGAATCTCTCCGACATCGTGCTGTCGCAGCATGATGGGCTCGGCACGCGGCTCGGCCTGCCCAACACTTTCCTCGACTGGAACTGGCTGGCGCTGTTCCCGATGTTTGTGGTCTTCTTCATTTCGGCGCTGGCCGAAACGAACCGTCCGCCTTTCGATCTGGTGGAAGCCGAATCGGAGCTGGTCGCGGGGCATATGGTCGAATACTCGTCGACGCCGTTCCTGCTGTTCTTCCTCGGCGAGTATGTCGCGATCGTGCTGATGTGCGCCCTGGCGACCATCCTGTTCCTCGGCGGATGGCTGCCGCCGTTTGAGTTCGCGCCCTTCACCTGGGTGCCCGGCGTCATCTGGTTCGTGCTGAAGGTCTGCTTCGTGTTCTTCGGTATCTCCATGGTGAAGGCTTTCGTGCCGCGCTACCGCTACGACCAATTGATGCGGCTGGGCTGGAAGGTGTTCCTGCCGTTGTCGCTGTTCATGGTCGTCGCCACCGCGGCCTTCCTCAAGATCACGGGGTTTGCGTGATGTCCGCTCTGGCCCAGGCCGCAAAATCGCTGCTGCTGAAGGATTTCGTCAGCGCCTTCTTCCTGTCGATGCGCCAATTCTTCGCGCCGAAGGAAACGATCAACTATCCGCACGAGAAGGGGCCGACCAGCCCGCGCTTCCGAGGTGAGCACGCGCTGCGCCGTTATCCGAATGGCGAGGAACGCTGTATCGCCTGCAAGCTCTGTGAGGCGATCTGCCCGGCGCAGGCGATCACCATCGAGGCCGGTCCGCGCCGCAATGACGGCACGCGCCGCACCGTGCGCTACGACATCGACATGGTGAAGTGCATCTATTGCGGCTTCTGCCAGGAAGCCTGCCCGGTCGACGCCATCGTCGAGGGGCCGAATTTCGAATTCGCGACCGAGACGCGCGAGGAGCTTTACTACAACAAGGAAAAGCTGCTCGCGAACGGAGATCGCTGGGAACGTGAGCTGGCGCGCAACATCGCGCTCGACTCGCCTTATCGCTGACATTTGACGCATGGACGGGGCGAGCGGCCTCGTCTAAGGAACACGCGGCTTCGGTACCGGAGGCGGAACGAAGCCAGAGAGTACGGAGAGGGCGAATGTCCGACCCGACAAGAACCCGGGGAATCCCATGCTGACTGGATTAGAGGCGGCCTTTTTCTACCTCTTCGCCTTTATCGCCGTGGCGTCGGCCTTCATGGTCATTTCGTCGCGCAACCCCGTACATTCCGTGCTGTTCCTGATCCTCACCTTCTTCAACGCCGCCGGCTTGTTCATGCTGACGGGCGCCGAGTTCCTGGCGATGATCCTGCTGGTCGTCTATGTCGGCGCGGTGATGGTGCTGTTCCTGTTCGTCGTCATGATGCTCGACGTCGACTTCGCCGAGATGAAGCAGGGCGCGCTGCAATATGCACCGATCGGCGCGCTGGTCGGGCTGATCCTCGCGGCGGAGCTGATCATCGTGCTCGGCGGCTACACATTCGCGCCTCAGCTTGCCTCGACGGTCGCCAAGGCAACGCCGGATCTCGCCACGCGTTCCAACACGGCCGCGCTAGGCGATATCCTTTACACGGACTACCTCTATTATTTCCAGATTTCCGGCCTGGTGCTGCTGGTCGCCATGATCGGCGCCATCGTGCTGACGCTGCGCCACAAACCAGGCGTCAAGCGGCAGTCGATTGCCGCGCAGGTCGCCCGCACGCCGGCCACGGGCATGGAAATCCGCAAGGTCAAATCGGGCGAGGGCATCTGAGATGGTCGTCGGCATTGCACATTACCTGACCGTATCGGCGATCCTGTTCACGCTCGGCGTGTTCGGCATCTTTCTGAACCGCCGCAACATCATCGTCATTCTCATGTCGATCGAACTCATCCTGCTCGCGGTCAATATCAACTTCGTCGCGTTCTCGGCGGCGCTGCATGATCTCGTCGGACAGGTGTTCGCCCTGTTCGTGCTGACGGTCGCGGCTGCCGAAGCCGCGATCGGTCTTGCCATTCTTGTCGTCTTCTTCCGTAACCGCGGTTCGATCGCGGTCGAAGACGTGAGCGCGATGAAGGGTTGACGGGCACCACCATGTATCAGGCTATCGTCTTCCTTCCGCTGCTCGGCTTCATGATTGTCGGCCTGTTCGGCAATTCGCTCGGCGCCAAGGCTTCCGAATACATCACCTCCGGCTTCCTGGTGATCGCGGCGGTGCTGTCCTGGATCGCCTTCTTTACCGTCGGCTTCGGCCATGGCGAGGTGTTCGCCGTGCCGGTGCTGCGCTGGATCCAGTCGGGCGGCATCGACGCCTCGTGGGCGCTCAGGATCGACACGCTGACGGTGGTGATGCTGGTCGTCGTCAACACCGTGTCGGCGCTGGTTCATATCTATTCGATCGGCTACATGCACCACGATCCGAACCGGCCGCGCTTCTTCGCCTATCTGTCGCTGTTCACCTTCGCCATGCTGATGCTGGTGACCGCCGATAACCTCATCCAGATGTTCTTCGGCTGGGAAGGCGTCGGTCTCGCTTCCTACCTGCTGATCGGCTTCTGGTACAAGAAGCCGTCGGCCAACGCCGCGGCGATCAAGGCCTTCGTCGTCAACCGCGTCGGCGACTTCGGCTTCGCGCTCGGCATCTTCGGCGTGTTCGTGCTGTTCGGCTCGGTCAATCTGAGCACCGTGTTTGCCAATGCGGCGTCATTTCTGCCGGCCGAAGGCGCACCTGCCGGCGCCGCCGTGCTGACTTTCCTCGGCCATGCGCTCGACAAGCAGACGGCGCTGACCGTCGTCTGCCTGCTGCTCTTCATGGGCGCCATGGGCAAATCGGCGCAGGTGCCGCTGCACACCTGGCTGCCGGACGCCATGGAAGGCCCGACGCCGGTCTCCGCGCTCATCCATGCCGCGACCATGGTGACCGCCGGCGTGTTCATGCTGGCGCGGCTGTCGCCGCTGTTCGAGCTGTCGCACTCGGCGCTGACCGTCGTCACCTTCATCGGCGCCTTCACCGCCTTCTTCGCGGCGACCGTCGGCCTCGTCCAGAACGACATCAAGCGCGTCATCGCCTATTCGACCTGCTCGCAGCTCGGCTATATGTTCGTGGCGCTCGGCGTCGGCGCCTATGGCGCGGCGATCTTCCATCTGTTCACGCACGCCTTCTTCAAGGCGCTGTTGTTCCTCGGCTCCGGCTCGGTCATCCATGCCGTGTCGGACGAGCAGGACATGCGCAAGATGGGAGGGCTCCGCAAGCTCATCCCCGCCACCTACTGGATGATGATCGTCGGCACGCTGGCGCTGACCGGTGTGGGTGTTCCGGCAACGGTGATCGGCACCGCCGGCTTCTTCTCCAAGGACGCCATCATCGCGACCTCCTTCGCCAGCCACAATGCCGTCGCCGGCTTCGCCTTCATCCTGCTGGTGGTCGCGGCCTGCTTCACCAGCTTCTACTCATGGCGCCTGATCTTCATGACCTTCCACGGCGAGCCGCGCGCCAGCCACGAAGTCATGCACCATGTCCATGAATCGCCGCCGGTGATGCTGGTGCCGCTCTATGTGCTGGCGGCCGGCGCGCTGTTCGCGGGCATCATCTTCCATGGCGCCTTCATCGGCGAGGGCTATGCCGAATTCTGGAAAGCGTCGCTGTTCACGCTGCCGGACAACCACATCCTGCACGAGATCCACGAACTGCCGCTCTGGGTGGAACTGGCGCCGTTCGTGGCCATGGTGATCGGCCTGCTGGTTGCGTGGAAATTCTATATCCGCTCGCCGGAACTGCCGCGCAGCGTCGCCGCCAACCACCGCCTGCTCTACGCCTTCCTGCTCAACAAGTGGTATTTCGACGAGCTCTACGACTTCCTGTTCGTGCAGCCGGCCAAGCGCCTCGGCAGGTTCCTGTGGAAGACCGGTGACGGCACGATCATCGACGGCCTCGGACCGGACGGCATCTCGGCGCGCGTCGTCGATGTTACCAACCGCGTCGTCAAGCTGCAGACTGGCTACCTCTACCACTATGCTTTCGCCATGCTGATAGGCGTGGCCGCTCTCGTCACCTGGATGATGCTCTGATGACCGACTGGCCAATCCTCTCGCTGGTCACCTTCCTGCCGCTGGTTGGTGTTCTCTTCATTCTGCCGATCAGCGACGACAGCGAAAACGCGCGCCGCAATATCCGCGGTATCGCGCTTGCGACGACAACTTTCACCTTCCTGGTGTCTCTGTTCATCTGGAAAGGCTTCGACAATTCGCAGGCCGGCTTCCAGTTCGTCGAGAAATACGCTTGGCTGGATTCGGGCATTTCCTACCACATGGGCGTCGACGGCATCTCGATGCTGTTCGTCATCCTGACGACCTTCCTGATGCCGCTTTCCATCCTCGCCTCCTGGGAAGCGATCGAGAAGCGGGTCAAGGCCTATATGATTGCCTTCCTTATCCTCGAAACGCTGATGATCGGCGTGTTCTGCGCGCTCGACATCGTGCTGTTCTACGTCTTCTTCGAGGCCGGCCTGATCCCGATGTTCATCATCATCGGCGTATGGGGTGGCAAGCGGCGCGTCTATGCCTCGTTCAAGTTCTTCCTCTACACGCTTGCCGGTTCGGTGCTGATGCTGCTCGCCATCATGGCGATGTTCTTCCAGTCGGGCACCACGGACATCCCGACTCTTCTGACACATCACTTCCCGGCCAACATGCAGACCTGGCTGTGGCTGGCCTTCTTCGCCTCCTTCGCGGTGAAGATGCCGATGTGGCCGGTGCACACCTGGCTTCCCGATGCCCACGTCGAGGCGCCGACGGCGGGCTCGGTCATCCTGGCAGCCATCCTGCTGAAGATGGGTGGGTACGGCTTCCTGCGCTTCTCGCTGCCGATGTTCCCGGAAGCGTCGGCGATGTTCGCGCCTCTGGTGTTCACGCTCTCCGTAGTCGCCATCATCTACACCTCGTTGGTGGCGCTGATGCAGGAGGACATGAAGAAGCTGATCGCCTATTCGTCGGTCGCCCATATGGGCTTCGTGACCATGGGTATCTTCGCCATGAACCAGGAGGGCGTGCAGGGCGCGATCTTCCAGATGCTCAGCCACGGCCTGGTGTCGGGCGCGCTGTTCCTGTGCGTCGGCGTCATCTACGACCGCATGCATACGCGCGAGATCGACGCCTATGGCGGTCTGGTCAACAACATGCCGAAATACGCGACAGTGTTCATGATCTTCACCATGGCCAATGTCGGCCTGCCGGGCACCAGCGGCTTCATCGGCGAGTTCCTGACCATGCTCGGCGTGTTCAAGGTCAACACCTGGGTGGCGTTCTTCGCCGCGACCGGCGTCATCCTGTCGGCGGCTTACGCGCTTTGGCTGTATCGACGCGTGATCTTCGGAGCGCTGACCAAGGACAGCCTGAAGAACCTGCTCGATCTTTCGCCGCGCGAGAAGGCGATCATCTACCCGCTGGTGGTGCTGGTCATCTTCTTCGGCGTCTACCCGGCGCCGGTGTTCGACGCGACGGCCCAATCGGTCAAGTCGCTCGTCACCAACGTCACCGCTTCCATCAATTCCGCGCAGACCGCGGCGGCGAACTGACTGGGGAATAGACCATGACGCCGGACCTTCTCTCCAGCCTTTCGCTCTCGACGCCGGAATTGATCCTCGCCGTTGGCGCGCTGGTGCTGCTGATGATCGGAGCCTATTCGCGCTCCAACAACACCATGACCGTGACCGGCCTGGCTGTCCTCGTTCTGGTGGTGGCCGGACTCTGGCTGGTCTTCTCCGGGGGGCAGGGCGCTGCCTATGGCGGCGCCTTCGTGCAGGATGCCTTCGGCGCCTTCATGAAGATGCTGGCGCTGATCGGCTCGGCGGTGACGCTGGTCATGTCGATGCGCTTTGCCCGCCAGGAGCATTTCGACAAGTTCGAATTCCCGGTCCTGGTGCTGCTCTGCACGCTCGGCATGCTCCTCATGATCTCAGCCAATGGCATGATCGGGCTTTATCTAGGGCTCGAGTTGCAATCGCTGGCGATCTATGTGCTGGCGGCGATCAACCGCGACAATTTGCGCTCGACCGAGGCGGGTCTGAAATATTTCGTCCTCGGTGCGCTGTCCTCGGGCATGCTGCTCTACGGCATCAGCCTCGTCTACGGCTATACCGGCAACACCGGTTTCCAGGAGATCGCGACGGCCCTGGGCAGCGGCGAGCGCCAACTCGGACTTGTCTTCGGCCTGGTGTTCGTGCTCGCCGGCCTTGCCTTCAAGATTTCCGCCGTGCCGTTCCACATGTGGACGCCGGACGTCTATGAAGGCGCGCCGACCCCGATCACCGCCTTCCTGGCCGCGGCGCCGAAAATGGCGGCGATGGCGCTGATCGTGCGCGTCACCATGGGCGCCTTCAAGCCGATCGCTTCGGACTGGCAGCAGATCGTCGTCTTCATCTCGATCGCCTCGATGGCGCTCGGCGCGTTCGCGGCCATCGGCCAGACCAACATCAAACGCCTGATGGCCTATTCCTCGATCGGCCATATGGGCTACGCGCTGGTCGGCCTTGCCGCCAACAGCCAGGCCGGCGTGCGCGGCGTCGCCATCTACATGCTGATCTACCTGGTGATGACGCTCGGCACCTTCGCCTTCATCCTTGCCATGCGGCGCAAGGAAGGCAATGTCGAGCAGATCAGCGACCTTTCCGGCCTTGCCTCGACCAACCCGGTCATGGCCACCATCCTCACCATCCTGATGTTCTCGCTGGCCGGCATTCCGCCGCTCGCGGGCTTCTGGGGAAAATGGTATGTGTTCCTCGCCGCCATCAACGCACATCTCTATGCGCTGGCGATCATCGGCGTTCTGGCCTCGGTGGTGGGCGCCTACTATTACCTTCGCATCATCAAGATCATGTGGTTCGACGAGCCGGTCGGCGGTTTTGTGCCGATGGCGAGCGAACTGCGCCTAGTGCTCGGCGTCAGCGGCGCCTTCGTGCTGTTCTATGTGCTGATCGGCGGGCCGATCGGCAGTTATGCCGAAGCCGCCGCGAAGACCTTCTTCTGACGGCATGGCGTTTCGGCTGGCTCCAACCGCGGCGTCGGAGGGGTTCCGGCTCGAGGCGCATGACAGCGTCGGCTCCACCAACGCGCTGGCGCTGGAGCACGCGCGCACCGGCGATCCCGGCAAGCTTTGGGTCGTTTCGAAAAAGCAGGAGAGCGGTCGCGGCCGGCGCGGCCGAGCCTGGGCGACGCCCGAAGGCAATCTTGCGGCGACACTGCTCCTGGTTCCGGGCGGCGAGCTTCGGCTGGCCGCGACGCTTGGCTTCGTCGCAGGGCTGGCGCTGGCTGAGGCGCTCGACGCAGTCGTGCCGAAGGGCCGGATCGCCGTTGCCGTCGACGGCGCGAGCCAGGGTCGCAACCGCTTCGAGCTGAAATGGCCAAACGACGTGCTGGCTGCGGGCGCCAAGCTTGCCGGCATTCTGCTGGAATCGACGATGCTGCAAGGCGGCCGCTTCGCGGTTGCCATAGGCATCGGCGTCAATGTCGTGGCCTATCCGCGGGATCTGCCTTATCCGGCGACATCTCTGCAGGCGCTGGGCGCCGACTGCGACGCCGAAACACTGTTCCTGGCACTGTCCGATGCCTGGAGCGAGAATGCCAGGCTCTGGGATGACGGCCGTGGGCTCAATGCCGTCAGAAAGCGCTGGCTTGCCCGCGCGGCGGGGCTCGGGGGCGAGGTTGCTGTCAGAATTGACGGCAATGTGGTGCGCGGCATCTTCGAAACCATTGACGAGGACTGCCGTTTCGTGATCCGCGACGATCAAGGATCGGTTTTGACGATCGCGGCTGGCGACGTGCATTTCGGCGCTGTCGCCTCGGCCAGGGTATAGTTTTATTTTGCGCCATTCTGGACGAAGTCATTGACTGCGGTTTTCCCGGAATTGGCCCAACGGCTTGACCTGACGGTCAGGAAGGAAAGAATTCATGGCGAATAAGGAAAACGCCGAGCTCGTCTTCGCGCCGCTGGGCGGCGTCGGCGAGATCGGCATGAATTTCGCCCTTTACGGCTATGGGCCCGCTGACGCGCGCGAATGGATCGTCGTCGATGTCGGCGTCACCTTTCCCGATAGCGCGCATCCCGGCGTCGATCTCATCCTGCCCGATACGCGTTTCATCGAAGAGAATATCGACGGCTTGCGCGGCATCGTGATCACCCACGCGCATGAGGACCATTACGGCGCGTTGCTCGATATCTGGCCGAGGCTCAAGGCGCCGGTCTGGATGACGCCGTTCACCGCAGGCCTGCTTGAAGCCAAGCGGCAGGGCGAGCAGAACGCACCGAAGATTCCGGCATCGATCTACCGGGCCGGCGAGAAATTCTCCATCGGACCTTTCGAGATCGAGGCCATTCCGGTGGCGCATTCGATTCCCGAGCCGATGTCGCTTGCGATCACCACGCCGGCCGGCACCGTAATCCATACCGGCGACTGGAAGATCGACCCGGAGCCGACGATCGGGCCGAAGACCGACGAGGCGCGGTTCCGCGCCTATGGCGACAAGGGCGTTCTGGCGCTGATTTGCGATTCCACCAACGCGCTGAGGGAAGGGGAGTCGCCGTCGGAAGTGGCCGTAGGCGAAGGCCTCAAGGGCGTCATCGAGAAGGCCAAGGGCCGCGTCGCGGTCACCACTTTCTCCTCCAATGTCGGGCGCATCGTCTCGATAGCGCGCGCGGCGCGCGATGCCGGCCGGCAGTGCCTGGTGCTCGGCCGCTCGCTGAAGCGCGTCATCGATGTGGCGGGCGAGCTCGGCTACATGGATGGCCTTCCGGAGTTCATAGCCGAGGAAGACTATGGCTATATCCCGCGCGAGAACCTGGTGATCATCTGCACCGGCAGCCAGGGCGAGCCGCTCGCCGCGCTTGCCAAGCTGTCGCGCGACGAGATGAAGTCGGTGGCGCTGACGGCCGGCGACACGGTGGTGTTTTCCTCGCGTACCATTCCCGGCAACGAGAGGGCGATCCTCGAGATCAAGAACCGGCTGATCGACCTGGGCATGAAGATCATCGAGGACGGCGACGCGCTGGTGCATGTCTCGGGCCATCCGCGCCGCAGTGAGCTGCGCAAGATGTATGAATGGGTGCGGCCGCAGATCGGCGTTCCCGTGCATGGCGAGGCGGCGCATCTGGTGGCGCAGGGCTCGCTGATGTCGATGTCGGGCATTGGCCAGGTGGCGCAGGTGCGCGACGGCGACATGCTGAGACTGTGGCCCGGCCCGGCGACGATCATCGACCAGTTGCCGTTCGGCCGGCTTTACAAGGACGGGTTCTTGATCGGCACCGACCAGGCGATGGGCATACGCGACCGCCGCAAGCTCTCCTTCGCCGGCCACGTGGCGGTCAATGTAGTGCTCGACGACAAATATGAGCTTGCCGGCGACCCTGACCTGGTGGCGATCGGCGTCGCCGAGGCGGATGCCAGCGGCGAGACGCTGGAAGACCGGATGCTCGATGCGGCAATCGGCGCCGTGGACTCGATTCCGCGCCAGCGTCGAAAAGACCTTGACCTGGTGCAGGAAGCAGTGCGCCGCGCCGTGCGCGCCGCCGCCAACGAAGCCTGGGGCAAGAAGCCGCTGGTGACGGTGTTCGTCACGCGGTGACGAATAAGGGGATAGGGGAGTAAGGCAGTAGGGGAGTAAGGAAGAACGAGCGGTTGCTTTCTTGTGCCTTGTTTTTTCCCTACTCCCTTACTGCCCTACTGCCTTACTCCCCTAAAAGCGGAGCGCTTTATGCTTGGACGCCTGAACCATGTCGCGCTTGCCGTGCCGGATCTCGCCGCGGCAATGGCTGCCTATCGCGATACACTGGGCGCGCGATTGAGCGAGCCGCAGGCGCTGCCGGAGCACGGTGTGACGGTGGTGTTCGTCGATGTCGGCAACACAAAGATCGAGTTGCTGGAGCCGCTGGGCGATGCCTCGCCGATCGCGGCGTTTCTCGAAAAGAACCCTTCGGGCGGCATGCATCATGTCTGCTATGAGGTCGACGATATCCTGGCTGCTCGCGATCACTTGAAGGCAAGCGGCGCGCGCGTGCTGGGCGACGGCAATGCGAAGATCGGCGCGCATGGCAAGCCGGTGCTGTTCCTGCATCCCAAGGATTTCTTCGGAACGCTGGTCGAACTGGAGCAGGCATGAACTGGGTGCTGCTCGTCGCGCTGTTCTTCGTTACCTGGTGGCTGGCGCTATTTATCGTCCTTCCGTTCAGCCTGCGCACCCAGGACGACGACCAGGACGTCACGCTTGGCACGGTTTCCAGCGCGCCGCGCGGGCCGCATATGCGGCGCGCCTTTCTGCGCGCGACGATCGTGACGGTGGTGGTGATGGGCACTTTCTACGGCCTGACGATGGGACTGGGGTTCAGCTTCGACGACATCATGCGGATCATGCCGGACTTTAGTCCGAATACCCATCACTGAGGCTGAGGACACAGTTCTCCCAAGTATTGCGAAGCACGCGCGCGCAAGGGTTGGGATCGGAAGCCGGCTTCCGATTTTCGCGGGCGCAGGACGGTCAAGCTGTTTGGCAGAGGGCTGTGCTAAGCAGATGATTGCACAAAAAAAATGCAAGGCACGAGGCCTTGCAATTTAAACGCGTCCGATCCGTTTCCGGTGTCCGGCGGCAGCGAGTTACCGCGCCTAGATCGCATCCTCCCAAGACTTTGACCGCGTAGGAGAGCAGATTTTTCTCCGCCCTCTCGGTTATTGGCGCACACTAGACCAAGGCAGGTGAAAATGTCACGAAGAATTTTGCCCGGAAACAGGCAATATCGTGCTGCACTGCACAATAGTGCGGCAGGGCTTGCTTGTGAATCGATCAAAAAGCCATTTGCGGCACTTTGCAGCCAAAATCGCCTTTTTGGTAAGGTGCAGAAGCACCCGATACTTTGGGCCCCTCGGGTTTCCATTCGGTCATGAAATGGCTATGAAGCCCGGGCAAGCAGCCTCGGTTGCGCCGATTCCCCCGCGCCGCCATTTTCATTCACGGACCAGTCCATGCGTTTGTCGCGCTACTTCCTGCCCATTCTCAAAGAAAATCCCCGCGAGGCCGAAATCGTCTCGCATCGGCTGATGCTGCGCGCGGGCATGATCCGCCAGCAGGGGCAGGGCAGCTTTTCGTGGCTGCCATTGGGCAAGCGTGTGCTGGACAAGGTTTGCCAGATCATCCGTGAGGAGCAGAACCGCGCCGGCGCGCTGGAAATTCTGATGCCAACCATCCAGTCAGCGGATCTTTGGCGCGAAAGCGGCCGCTACAACGATTACGGCAAGGAGATGCTGCGCATCAAGGATCGCCAGGACCGCGACATGCTCTACGGTCCGACCAACGAGGAGATGGTCACCGAGATTTTCCGCGCCTACGTCAAGTCCTACAAGGACCTGCCGCTCAATCTCTACCACATCCAGTGGAAGTTCCGGGACGAGGTGCGTCCGCGCTTCGGCGTCATGCGCAGCAGAGAGTTCCTGATGAAGGACGCCTATTCCTTCGACCTTGATTTCGAGGGCGCGAGGGCCGCCTACAACCGCATGTTCGTTTCCTATCTCAGGACGTTCACGCGCATGGGCCTGCAGGCCATCCCGATGCGCGCCGACACGGGTCCGATCGGTGGCGATCTCAGCCACGAGTTCATCATCCTGGCGGAGACCGGCGAGAGCCAGGTGTTCTGCGACCGCGCCTATCTCGCGCTCGACGTGCCCGGCGCTGACACCAACTTTTCCGACGACGCCGAGATCGGCGACATCGTGACGAAATGGACGACCCCTTATGCGGCCACCGATGAAATGCATGAGGAGGCAGCCTGGGAGAAAGTCGCCGAAAGCGACCGGCTTTCGGCGCGCGGCATCGAGGTCGGCCATATCTTCCATTTCGGCGAGAAGTACTCCAAGCCGATGAACGCCAAGGTGACTGGCCCCGACGGCAAGGACCACTTTGCGTCTGGCGGTTCCTACGGCATCGGCCCGTCGCGCCTGGTCGCGGCGATCATCGAGGCAAGCCATGACGAGAACGGCATCATCTGGCCGGAAGCGGTGGCGCCCTTCGATATCGGCCTGATCAATATGAAGGCTGGCGACGCCGAATGCGACCGGGTCTGCGACGAACTCTATGCAGCGCTGACTTCGGCCGGCAAGGACGTGCTCTATGACGACACAGACCAGCGGCCCGGCGGCAAATTCGCCACCGCCGACCTGATCGGCCTGCCGTGGCAGGTGATCGTCGGTCCGCGCGGTGTGGCGACGGGCGAGGTCGAGATCAAGAACCGCAAGTCGGGCGAGCGCGAGACGCTGCCGATCGCCGAGGCCAAGAAGCGCCTGGGTGTCGTCGCATGAGACTTCCTGTGTCAACCTGTTGTGAGCAAGGCGTTTGCGGCGGGGTGTTTTTGGGGATCGTAAGGGGTGC
>NZ_JARTVT010000069.1:0-4918 GCF_029625685.1 Mesorhizobium sp. WSM4976 | reverse complement strand
GCAGCAAGAGCATGCTGACGAACAGAGAGACCTTGACTGCACGCTCCACTTCCTTCCGCTCTTAGGACGTTGTCGGTGAGCACGGTATGAATCTTGTAGGGAACGGCTTTGATCAGCCGCAGCAGGAAGTCTCTCGAGACGGCGGTGGTGGCCCTCTCATGCAACTCGACGAAGGCGAACTTCGAAGTGCGGTCGATGGCAACGAACATGTGCAGCTTGCCCTGCTCGGTGCGCACCTCGGCCACGTCGATATGAAAGAAGCCGATCGGATAGGTCTTGAACTTCTTCTTCGCCGGCCTGTCGCCTTCGACATCCGGCAGGCGGCTGATGCCATGGCGTTGCAGGCAGCGATGCAATGAAGACCGCGTCAGACCCGCATCGGCAAGTTCAGCCGCGCGCCGGGCGACGCGCATCTGGCGGTGATGGCGGCGGGAACCGCGCAGCCGGGAACGGTGCAGGTTGTGATCTCGAGCTCCGGCTCGACCATCGACGCCGTGCGAGTGGCAGAGCTTGCCCGTTCCAAGGGCGCCTTTGTCATCGGTATCTCCAACCGCTCGAAGAGCCCGCTGATCGCTGTCTGCGACCTGGCGTTAATCGCCTCTTGGCCGGAGACGCCCCTCACCGGCGGCGCCTTTCCTTCGAAGATCAGCCAGCTGCTCATCGTCGATGCGCTGGTCGCCGAGATGACCAGGCAGGATCCGAAGCGGCTGGTCGAGCTCAGCCGTACGGCGGAGGTCATGACCGCAGCTTCTGATTTGCCGGTGCTCGCCATCGATATTGGCGGCACCAAGATAGTGACAGCCGAAGTGAGCGGCGGCAGGATCACCCACCGGCGCCAAGCGCCGACGCCGCGCACCGGAATGGGCGAGGACCTAGTCGTGGCCATCGCCGAGCTTGCGCCGAAAAGTGGTTTTGGTGCCGTCGCCGTCGCTACCACGGCCATTGTGCGGGACGGCGCGCTGACGGCGCTGAACCCCGAAACCCTGCCGATCGAGGATGGCTATCCGATTGCCTCGATGATCGAGAGCGCCTTCGGCATGCCGCCGACGATCGTCAATGACGCGCAGGCCGCCGCCTGGCCGAATTCACGCTCGGCGCCGGCACCGGATTTCGCAACTTCGCCTTCTTCACCGCTGCTTTCAGGAAGCGGCGAAGCTGACCCTACAGCAGACATCGTGCGCTTTACTGACATTCAGTCTGTTTGCCCCTGGCAAAGGTCTGCTTCCGATTCAAAAACAGGCACTTCGCGACAAAGCGCGTAGGGCGTGAAATCTTTCGCTAGGTATTTGCGTGACGCGGGACTAGCATCCGCTTGGGAGGTGGCGATGACCAATGTCTCGATCCGCCGGGCGGATTTCATGATGGTCCTCGCCTATGCGTCGGATCTTGCGACAGGCCATTCTCGCGACTTCGCGCTGAAATCATGTGTGCTTGCAATGCGGATCGCCGAGCTTGCAGGCCTTTCCGAACAGGTTCGGCGCAATGCGTACCACCAGTCGATGCTGCGCTATGTCGGCTGCAACGCCGACACGGACCTGCTGGCGGCCACCTTCGGTGACGAAATCGCGCTCCGCCAGGATCTTGTCGGTCTCGACATGGGCAACCGTGCGGAACTGGGCAGGGTCTTCATGCAGGCCTTCAAGCGGTTCTATTACGATCTTGAGCCTGACGCACAGGCCAAGGCGATCGAAGCCGCGATGTCGCAGGCGCTGGCGATGGCCCGCCCGGTGCTGACCGCGCATTGCGAGGTCGCGCAGCGGATCGGCGAGCGGCTCGGCCTGTCCGAGGAGATCCGGCTCAATCTTGGACAGATCTACGAACGCTGGGACGGCAAGGGCCTGCCGCGCGGGCTGAGCGGCGCCGATGTTCTGCCCGCGGTGCGTCTGATCACATTGGCGCAGGATGTGATTGCGCTCAGCGATGCAGTCGGCATCGAGGCGATGGCCGAAACCATCGCCAGCCGCGCCGACGGCCCCTATGAAGGGGATCTGGCCCGGCTCGTTTCGGCCAACGCGGCGCTCCTGATGAAGAATATCGGCGCGACGGTCGATCGCGAGACGATCCTGGCGTTGGAGCCCGATCCGCCGGTGACCTTGGATGAGGGGGCTTGCGACGAAGCGTTCCTCGCCATCGCCGACATGACCGACATGCGCATGCCATTTACGCAGGGCCATTCGCGGATGGTATCGGAGTTGGCCGCGGGTGCCGGGAAACGGATCGGGTTGCCTGATCCTGACGTGCGCGCGCTGCGCTGGTCAGGCTGCATCCATGACATTGGCGAGCTGGTGGTGCCGGTGGCAACCTGGATGCGCAACGGTCCGCTGTCGGTGCGCGAGCGCGACGCCGCGCAACTGCATGCCTATTACGGCGAGCGGGCGCTGGCCTCCTTCGGCCATGACGGCGAGCCGATGGCCGCTCTCGTGCTGCGTCATCACGAACGCCTGGATGGCTCGGGCTATCACCGCAAGGTCCGCGGTGCAGACCTGTCTCCGGCGGCCCGGATACTGGCTGCCGCCGAGGCATTCCAAACGTCGCGCGAGGAGCGCCCGCACCGCAAGGCGCTGTCCAGCGAGGCAGCGGCGACGCAGTTGCGCGCGGCTGTTCGTGACGGCTGTATTTGCCCGGACGCCGCCGAGGCCGTGTTGTCATTCGCCGGGCAGCAGTCGCGCCGGGCCTTGCCGCAGGCGCTTGCCGGAATGACGCCGCGCGAAATCGAGGTGCTGCGCCTGATCGCCGCCGGCCTGACCGCGAAGGAGACGGCTCGCAGGCTCGATATCTCGCCCAAGACCGCCGATCACCATATCCAGAGCGTGTACTCCAAGATCGGCGTTGGAACCCGCGCCGCCGCCGCGCTCTACGCGGTCGAGCACGGCCTTGTCCGGCCAGGCGAAATGCCGGCATAGGGAATCCACCCCATGCGCGGCCGCCGCAAGGCGCGCATCGTGATCCTGTCGACGGACCAATGGTGGCCGCGACCGACAGGAGGAAATCAGATGCTTCTCGCAACGACCAAAGTGGCGGACGTTGACCACTTCATCCGTATCTTTTCGACCAAGGGCGCCGACAAGCGCCGGCTGCACGGCTCGAATGGCGCTACCGTGTTCCGCGACCCCAGCGAACCCGACCGCGTCTGGGCGATCTTCGACTGGGACGCCGAGGGCTGGAAGAATTTCGTGTCGGATCCGGAGGTTCCGGCGATCCTGCAGGAAGCCGGCCATGTCGGCAAGCCGCAGGCGGCACTGCTGCTCGGCCACTACGAGGCCTGACGTCCACGCCGCGCGTCGCCTGCCGTCGGCGGCGGCGCGCCCGACAAAATCCAGAACACGAAACCCCGTAAACGGAGATTTCAAATGGATCCGAAACCCATCAAGATCGGCCTCATCGCCGAACTGACAGGCCCTTTGTCTTTCATGGGCATTGCAAATGCCAACCTCACCACGATGCTCGTCGGCGATATCAATGCCAAAGGCGGCCTTCTGGGCCGCCCGGTGGAACTCGTCATCGAGGATGGCGAGACTATCGACAGTGTCGCCAGGGCGAAGGCCGCGAAACTGGTCGACGTCGACAAGGTCGATGTGGTCGTCGGCGGCATCTACAGTTCGACCCGCCTGGCGATCAAAAGCGAGGCAGTCACGCGGGGCAGGACGCTCTACATCTACACCGAGCAGTATGAGGGACAGGAAAACGATCCCCTCGTTTTTTGCACCGGGCCAGTGCCCGCGCAGCAGGTCGAACCGCTGATCCCATGGCTGATGAAGAGCACCGGGGCGAAACGGTTCTATCTGCCGTCGGCTGACTACATCTGGCCGCATCTGCTCAACAAGGCTGCCAGCCGGGCGGTGCGCGCCAACGGCGGCGAGATCGTCGGCGAGGAGTATCTTCCGCTGGACACCGTCGATTTCCGGCGCACGGTGCAGCAGATCATGGCGAGCGGCACCGACGTGGTTTTCAACACCATCGTCCCGCCGGGCCTGACACCGTTTCTCGAAGAATTGCACAAGGCCGGTTTCGGCAAACGTGGCGGCAAGATCGTCTGCACTTACTTCGACGAGAATTTCTTCAATCTGGTGCCGTCCGAGCAGATCGAGGGCCTCTATAGCTGCCTCGACTATTACCAGGAACTCGACGAACCATTCGGCCGCGGGCTCTTGCGCCGCTACAGCGAACGGTTCCCAGGCAGCGCCACCTTGACTGCGGGCAGCGGGTGCACCGGCCACTACCGGGCAATCAACATGTGGGAAGTGGCGGTGAGGGAAGCCGGCACGGTTGAGCGCGACGCGGTCATCCGGGCCCTCGATCATGCCCGCATCAGCGAAGGCCCGGGCGGCCCGGCCGAAATGGTTCCCGGCCAGCACCATGTTCGCATGAACATGTACATCGCGCGGGCATATGGCGGTCGCTTCCGGGTCGTGAAGAATCTGGGTCCGATCGATCCCAACGAACGCGTGCTTGCCGACGAATTCCAATCAAGCAACGCGCGGTGACGGCGGGGCCGATCACTGTTCTTCCAGGTGTCGGGGCGGCTGGATTGCCGCCTTGTCACCAACCTGGCACACGCAAAACGATCGGTAAGATCAATTCCGTTATCTGCGGCCCCGGATTGAACGCGGAAAAATTCAATCTCCGCTCTTCGCGCGGCCGCGGCGTTGCCGCGCCAATGTCTGCTTTCCGGTAGTGACAAAGGTCACCCCAACGGCTGCGTTCAGGCGCATTGCTGCTGTTCACGTGGCGGCAGACTTAGGAGGGTTTAGGGCAGAAATGGCCATTCAGAAGAGTCCGCCTTTTACTCCACATGGCCTATGCCGCTCGAACAGCCTGATTTTCCCTTCCGCCCCTAGCAAGCTGTTGAAATAGGCACTCGCCACCGGACCGCAGCGGTGATTCACTGGTTTCCGAAGGGATTCGGAGGTGACGAGTG
>NZ_JARTVT010000068.1:0-7051 GCF_029625685.1 Mesorhizobium sp. WSM4976 | reverse complement strand
GATGGATGCTGAAGCGTGGTAACTCCAGTCTCCTCGGTCCGGTCCGAATGGACAACCTCTCGAAAGCTCACACCTAGAACTCCTCTTGAAAGCGTATCTAGCTTCAAAGGGCGTGTCGAAACGCGGTCTCCGGCTCGGCTTCGGTCACAAGATCGAGGACATTTACGAAGCCGCAGTGGCCCTAGGAATGCCGCCGATTGGGAACGTGAAGATGATTGCCAACAACCTTGACCTGATGAATTCTCAGCAAGATTTTAGGTACCCGTCGGGGTACAAGCTGAATGTCCCGCCGCCGAGCTTCTGCCGAGAAACGTATAACGCTCTCCACACAGCGATCGAGCCGAGGATCCCCACCGAGGTACTGAAAGCCAACCTCAAATTTCATTGGGATTTTCGGGGGAAGACTGTCATTTGGAAGGACGAATAGCCCGAGGATGATCTTCCCCATCTACGTTGGCGTTCTTATGGCGCTGCTGTCAGCATCCGCCATTGGCGGTGGCGGCAAGGCGATCTTGTTGGGATGGCCGCCTCGCTGACAATGGCCGGGATGGGCACTCGCCGGCTGGCTAGGTTCTTAGCAGGCCATAGCCGGCTGTCTGGTGGAGATCGTCTTTCAGGGCTTTGATCGTCTGTGAAAGGTCGCGAACCTTGTCCATCAGCGTCTGAATGGTCGCCCCGATGGGCTGGATCTTAACGCCTCAATCGTCGCGAGAAGCTCAAGGTAGACGTGGTTCAATTGAACTTTCTCCCTTCGAGAGCTCTCAATGGTGATCGACATGTGCGACCAGGCTCGATCAATTGCCTGTTCGCTTATCCTTCATCGACAAGCGGACGCGTGCCGCCACCTCCCTTCCGTCACGCGAAGGACCCAGCCGGCGAGACCAGACGGCGTGCGTGGCGCAATCTTCTATGTGACGAGCGGCGAGATCGCGTGTGTCCCGCCGTGATGGGATCATCTATTCGTCGAGCGCGGCGCTGGCGCCATCATCGTCGATATCTGCAAACCCTGGGATGATCCAGCAGCTTCTCCTTCGACAGCAGCCCGGCGTCCTCGAGCGCCTCGAAATCCGGCAGCTGGCGCAGCGTGTCGAGCCCGAACTGCGACAGAAAAGTTTTGGTCGTCACATAGGTGTAGGGCGCGCCCGGCTGCGGGCTGCGCGGCCCCGAGGCGACCAGCTGCTCAGCGCGCAGCACGCCGATCAGGTCACGTGACACCTCCTTGCCGAAAAAGCTCGACAGCTCGCCACGGGTGATCGGCTGGAAATAGGCAATGCACATCAAGACAAGCGCCTCCGCCTGCGACAGTTCTTTTGCTCCCTCGCCCGCTGCCGTGCCGAAGGCTGCGTGAATGGCGTCGCCAAAAACCTTTTTGGTCCGGTGCTGCCAGCCGCCGGCGACCGCGACCAGCTCGTAAGGGCGGCCGGCGAGTTCGGCGCGAATGTCGTCGATGATCAGCTCGATATTGCAGTTTTTTCCCACCACCCGCGCGAGGACACTACGTGTCACCGGTTCATTTGCCGCAAAGATCACCGCTTCGACGCGGGCCATCCATTCGCACCAGCGCAGCTCCGGCGGCAGATGTTCCAGTTCGGTGTCGAGCAGCGCCGGCTGATCGTTTGGCTTGCGGCGGGCGGACGCTTCGCTCATCGCTACAGCCCGAACAGCCGGAATGTGGGGCGGCCGGAGAGCTCGCGCACGACCTCCAGTTGCTGCAGCCGTTCGAACAGCCGTCGCGATGCAAAGCGCGACAGATTGTCCGTCGTCAGCGATCCGGACACGGCGTCTTCACTGAGCAGCAGAAAGATTACGTCGCCGGCGCCTTTGGCGCGCAGTTTCGGCGCCACCGCCAGGAGTTTTTCGGCCCGGCGCGACAGCTCGGCGGCCAACCGACAAGCGTCCGCGGCGGCCGCGACGAGCGCGATGCAAACCGCCCGCTCAAAATTCTTGTCCCCGGGCCGGATGCGCCGGCCACCGCCGGCCTCGGTGCGGAAAGATGGTCCAAAACCCTGCGCCATTAGGAGCGGCAGGGGCTGCGGCCAGCCCAGGCGTTGCGCCAGTACCAGGTCGGCGAGCCACCAGCCAAAGACTTCGGCATCGGGACGCATGGCGACGACCTCAGCGGCGATCGCCGCGGCGTCGAATGGCGCCGACCGCTGGGATACCCCGAGTTTTTCGATCTGCGTGCAAAGGTCGGCGAGCGCGGCGCCGTCCCAATGGAGGCCAAGCTGGTCGAGTATCTTCCCGAGCCGGCCGGGCGTAGCGGCGGGCGGCTGCCTGGCCAACTGCCGCCAGGCGCCAAAGACGGCGCCTGCGGGACCGGGGTCAGCACGTAGGGGACGCAAATGCCAGGCATCGCGCAAGGCGGCCGCATCCTCGGCGCGGCCGGCGAGCCGCATGCTGGAGGCGGCGCAGCGAACCGCCAGCCGCTGCCGCCAAGCGCCGGCCCAGGCTGCCTGCGCGCGGGCGAGCGTGTCGAGGGCACCCAGGGCGGCGCCGGCCCGGAAGGCGGCGTCGCCGTCACTCGGCGCGCCGGCGCTTGTGATCGCCCACGCGGGAACGGAGGGCGGCGCAGAGGAGCTGGCGGTCGCGGGATCGAGGCGAATCATAATTTGGAGAGTAAAGTGCCGGTGCGCTTTTCGCCATGATTTTCGTGCCAAAACGCACAGCCTGTCGGATCAGCACAACGACTGATAGTGTTGCATTATCAATCTCTTCACGAGTTCGTCCCTGCTAAGCCATTTGGCCAACAAGTAAGTCTCGACAGGGCACCTTTTTGCGCAGCCGGACGAAACTCCGTTCGGAAATGTGCCGGCTCGCGGCGTAGGAGCCTGCTCAGGTTCAGATGTCATGAAGGCATCTAACGCCCGATCTGCCGCGCAACTTCGGTCCCATATTCATTGCCGACGGGGTATCTGAGGGCGACGTTTTTTGCGGGTTTTTCCTGGTCGGCTTTGGAGGTGATGCTGGCGCCGATTGTCACAGGCTACTTCACTATCTGTTCCTTGACCGATGAGATCTTTTGCGCTGCGGCGCTCCCGTCTTTGCTGTGGGTCACCTTCTGACCCAAGCCCCAACGTACACACGCGGGAGTGTCCTACAAGCCATCGGTTTCGACAGATCGGATGGATTGGGCAGGCGAGCCCAAAAGCTGCGAGCTTAGAGCGGTTATAAATCGTAGTTGTAGCTGTGTAACAAACTGTGTAACAAAAAGCGCGAAAAGACTAGTATTTTCAGTATCATAGAGGTGAAAGGGAATCCCTCCCTCTCCGCCAGATTTCGTTCATAACGAATTGATTTTGCTACATATCGTCTAGCGGCATTTGCCTCCTTCCCAATGCGTTTCCCAAGGAAACTGCAACCGAAGGAGACGTGCTATGCGTGGCATTTCTGATCAAAGCGAAACCACGATTATCGGGCGATTTTCACGCCGTCGCATCCTTACCGGCATGGCCACTGTTCCGATCCTGGGTACGGCTGCAACCGCGCCGGCCGCTGCGAACGCGATGGTCGACCCGCTCGCCGACACCATCGCAGAGTACAACGCCAAGATGGCGGAGTTCATGGCGATCCCCGCCGACCAGATCACCGTTGAAAACGAGGAAGCGCTTGTCTCGGCAACCTACGGGCCGGCCAATGAAAGGCTCTGGCACGACGCTCCGCCGGCAATAAGCCTCCGCGGCGTCGCCGAGGCGATCCGCCACACGCTCAAGCAAGATGTGGTTCTTGACGTCACCTGCGAGAATTCCCTGAGGTCGGCGCTGGCCTTCCTCGAGCGGGAGCACGGCCTATGAACGCCCTTGCTAACCTCAAGCCGTTCGGGATGCCGGCCGGCGTCGATCCTCGAACATGGCGACAGGCGATCGAAGCACGCGTCAACGAGCTGCTCGACCAGTCCATGGCACTGATCACCGCGCTCGACCTCATGGAGGGCGACGTCGACCTGGAGGACGGCGCCGATGCAGAGCCTTGGCTTGGCTGGGGCGAGCGCGGACCACGGAGGATGGGTGTCGACCTCGATTGCCGTGGCAGCATCGACGATGACCGGGAGCTTGAGGACGAGCACGGTGGCGACGTTCTGGATGAGCGACATGATGGAGAGGAGCGCGAAGCCGACGACGCTGATTATGACCAGCCCGGATTCATCTGGGGAGGCAACGAAGATGGTCGCTAATTCCGTGTCGCTGTCAGCAGCGACAGAGCCGAGAGACGACATGATCGTCATCCCGTTTCACCATGCCTACCGCAACAACTTCGGCATGATCGCTTTGCGCGTCGAAGAGGATTTCATGCTTGTCGCGCCACCGCACTACGACCCGGTGCACTATCCGCCGGGCTCCTGCATCCAGTAGGTTGATCATTCCGCAAGCGAAACGATGGCCCGCTGCCGATGGTGGCGGGTCAGCTAGTTGTTGGTACCATTTCGTGGCGGAATAAGTGGCTCCAGCAATGTCCCCTCGTCGGGATGAGGAGGCGGCTGAGGGGTCACGATCTTCAGCTTCTTCCCGTCGGCGCGGGGCAATAGTTCATCGAGCGCCAGCATGTCGCCTCTGTCGAACGTATGCAGCTCATCCACGTTGTTCAGAAGCGCAGTCGCAATGTGGATCGCGTCCTGCGGCTTTCGGATTGACGGATGTTTTCGAAGCAGGCGGCGTGCGGCGACGCCGACATCCATGTCGACCTGAACCGAGACCACGAAATCCTGTTCGATGTAATCTTCAAAAGCCTCATCGTTGGAGGCCGACAGCACATCCGAATCCTTGTTCGGCTTATAGACCTCGGCCAGCGTGAAGGCGGAAGTCCAGACCTTCACTTCGCCGCGCTGAGCCCGCTCGATGATGTGCTGGCAGGCTTCGAATCGGCCAGGCTCTCGTTGGATCAATGCGATCCACATGCAGGCATCCCAGTAATAATTCGGCACCTCAGCCAAAGCCGCCCTCGCGAAGCTTGTCGATAAACTCGGCCGTGGATACGCCCTCGGTAAAATTGGGATCCTCGATGTCACGGATGGTCATCTGCCGCGGCACGATACGGCGTATACTGGTCGCATCAACGCGGGTCAGCTTCCCATCGTCATCGAAATAGAGACGACCGCGCACAACCACGCGACGGTGCTCCCAGACATCCAGAAAATTTGCGGAGCCAGCGATTTCATCCTGGGTAGCCTGGTCGACCCGGCAAACGATCTCTCGATCTGTCTTTCGCTCTCTGATGCGGATGGCCGGCTTGTTTCGATCAGTGCAAACATCCACCAAAGACCCTTCGACAGATCCTATCTCGATGCGCTTGCGCTTCTGGGGATAGAGATCAAACGCGTCGCTGTCCTGTTCCTCAATCACCTCCAGTGCGGCCGTGGCCACCTTGGGAGTGACCGTAATAGGGTGCGGCAACAAGCTTCCAAACTTAGCTACCGTCCGCCCGATACCGTTGGTATTCCGTTTAAGCAGCCGCTTCATCAGATCCTTGCGGCGTTTACCAAGATCGCCTGCAGGCCTCCGGCCGTGGCTCACATCATCCAAAAACTTGGCAGTCTCGGCCGCCCGGGCCCGCGCGATCGGCTCGACGTTGACTGCCGGATTTAGGGACACGGCTTCAGCTTCTGCCGTGAAAGGACTATTGGTGCCGGCGAAGGTCAAATTCCATACGACAACGCCCGCGTCGGACTCGTCGACCAACGCCTCGAAGAAATCGAGTACCTGCTGCATCGCGTCCTTCACGTCGAGGACACCCGGATGCTCCGCAGATGGCTGAATGGTGATCTTTACCTTGGTCATTTCAAACGGCCCCCGGCCCAGCCGCCAGTTATTAGGTTATCAGAGTGCGCCCTGACCGGTAAAGCGACCGTTTCAGCCAGCGGTCTGCTCTGGCTCGATCCAGTCACGCCAGTGCGTAGGGTCGACATCCACAATCATTCCCGTAATGGCGTGCTTCCACCCCTTCAAAGTCCTTTCACAAGGGAAAACCAGCGGGTGCATGCCTTCCTCGTCCAGAACGGCGAGTTCCAGCCTCCGCAAAAAGGGCGCGGTTAGGATCTCTTCCCACATCAAGCGATTATGCGCCCTGTTAGTGCGCCAGCTTTGATTTTCGTCAGTTTCTAGGCGTGCTCTATGCCGCCTGCCGACGATGCTGATACGCCCGGGCCAGCGCCATGCATTGCATCGCCATCGACCGCGACAGCCCGGGCTGCTTCTCGACCCACGGCCCGAAATGCCCGCGCGGCAGCGTCGATTTCATGTGCATGAGCCAGCACCCGACCCTGACCTTGAGCTCGGTCGACCAGCGGCCGCCAGGAAGCGCCACAGCGTCGTTGTCGGCCGGCTCGGGCTCCGGTGGCGACATCAGCGTCAGATAGGCCCTGTGCACCGCCTGCTGCCTGTCTGGCGGCAGCTTGGCGAACTGGCGCACCGTCATGCCGCAGCCGAAGGCCAGGACCGCGGTATGGCGTTGCTCGCCCCGCATGCGGCCGAGGCGCCCATATTGCCAGTCGTTTGGCAGGCGATAGGTGCCGACGCCCTCCACCTCGATCTCGATCATGCCGCGCCTCGTGTGTGAATGCGCGGATGATGCATAAGTCGCGGCTTATCGGCAAGGTGTACCGTTGTAGGACGGGAACTGCTGGGACCGGTCGCCCCATCCGAGTGAGATGTGGCGTTCGGAGATCAACGTTCGCAAGAGGCAGCTTCTAAAATGCAAAGCCCGCCGCCGGGGGTCCAACAGCGGGCTCCAGCAATTGGCTACACCCCTGAAGGATCGACCATTTACCGTATATTAATCATCACTTATGGAAGCCGCCGCCGTCAAGCCACCCAAGCTTCCGCGATCACACCATGTCGATCGCAGATGTTTTAGCTAAGCTGCATATGCGGCGGACCATAGTTCGCCAGGCCGGCGCACGCTCAGGCAATCTCCAAAAAAGAGAGGCGCCGGCCACCTTAGCCCGTCGCTAGGTGTGGGGGCACACCAGCGGCGGGCTATCGAACATTAGCGATCTCTTGACGAAGGCCTTGGCCCGCGCCAGACTCATCATGGCATGGCGAAGGGCATCAAGGTTGGC
>NZ_JARTVT010000067.1:0-7205 GCF_029625685.1 Mesorhizobium sp. WSM4976 | reverse complement strand
CTTCGCGTTCTCGTCCTCCAGAGCCTTCAGGCGCTTGGCGTCGGACACGTCCATCCCGCCATACTTCGCCTTCCAGTATACAGCGTCGCCTCGCTGATACCGTGCTTGCGGGCCAGATCGCCCGCTTTCGCACCCGCCTCGTGCTCTCGCAGCACCGCGATGATCTGCTCTTCCGTGAACCGCTTCCGCTTCATCTGTCCGTCCTTCAATCGAGGCCGGACTCTAACTCCAGGTGGAGGAAAAACTCAGTGGCAGGTCACCATCATTCTCGACGCTTGGTCGCGCCTCGTTGTGGGCTATGCCATCGGCCGATCCATTGATGCGCGTCTGACCGTAGCGGCCCTTAAGATGGCGATCGCCCACAGACGGCCGCCACCCGGCTGCATTCATCTTTCCGATCGCGGGGCCAATACGCAGCGGAGATCTATCGACAGGTTCTGGGTGACGCCGATCTGATCGGGTCGGGCGTAAGGGCAATCCCTATGACAATGCCAAGGCCGAGAGCTTCATGAAGACGCTCAAGGTCGAGGCCGTTCACCCGATGGCGTTCGAAACCTTTGAGGACGTCATCGAGCATCTTCCTCACCTCATCGAGGAAGCCTACAACAAGCGAAGGCTACACTCGGCGCTGGGATATCACAGCCCGCAACAGTTCGAGGATCAACATATCCGGAAGACCGGTCAAAACGCCGCCTGATAGATGTCCACCCCAACGGGCGCACTCCAATCGGGGGTTGGCTCTCAGTGCAAATCGACAATCGTCCGCCTCGTTGGCGCGCTGCTGCTCGAGCAGAACTACGAATGGACCGTGCAGCGCGCCAGATACATGACGCTGGAAATCATCAGCCAGATGAGCGATGATCCGCTCATCAGTCTGCCAGCCGTGGCACGCTGATCATTCCGGCCCTTGCCGGAGAGCACGACGACCAATGCCGTCAGCTACACCACGTAGGTGGGCGCGATCGCAAGCCGGCTCAGTAAGGGCAATTTGTCCGGACCAACACCGTGAAGGGGTCCAGTACGAATCCCGCCTCCAGACTACGGCCGAAAAGCTGAAGCCAGCGCTCCTGTGCATTGTAGGCCATCTGCTCGCGCTCCGCGGGGCAGGCGAATTTGAGCCCTCCTGCATTCTGCAGGTAATGTACCATTTCGTGCACCAGCACCGAGAGTTCGGATCGCGGTTGCGCCTATCCATCCGTCGAGCAGACAGATCGTCTTCGTATCTTAGAAAGGCCAAATTCAGCCGAGAGCAAGTCACCTATCGCGGTCTGCGGTCACCCTCGGGGGCCGGCGAAAGCTGCGGGCGTCACGACGTGGTTGGTTCCCGGCAGCGCAACTGCCGGATCGGCCGATCCTGATCGCGCAACCTGTGCGCGGCAGCGCCGTCCACATCCCAGCGGCGAGGGCTATGGTCCCGGTTTTCAGTCGCATCCGTTTCCTCCACGACAAATTTCAGTGAAAGGGCTCGACCGGATCAAGAGCCGAAGCCCCGAATTGGTATTCATCCCGGCGCTCTGACTGCGGTCAGTTCCATGCTCGGTTCCTGACCCTTACCGTCAAGGCCTTCGACGCCGGAAGTCACTCTGCGCGCAAGGCGTCGCTAGGCTGAAGTCGTGCCGCCTTCCGGGCGGGATAATAACCGAAGAAAACACCCACGCCGGCAGCGAAACTAACAGCCAGCAGCACCGAGCTAAGGTCGATAACTATCGGCCAGCGAGCAAAGGCCCCGATGCCGACTGCCGAGGCGATGCCGACCAGCGCGCCTAGCATTCCACCCAGCGATGCGAGGGTAATTGCCTCGACGACAAACTGGACAAGAATGTCGCGTTGGCGTGCACCGACCGCCAGCCGTAGCCCGATCTCACGGGTGCGCTCCGTCACCGTTACCAGCATAATGTTCATAATCCCGATGCCGCCCACCACAAGGGAAACTGAAGCAACGGCCGACAGCAGCAGCGAGACGACTCGAGTGGTCGCCCCCTCGACATCGGCGGCTTCCGCTAGGTTGCTGATCATGAAGCTGTCTTCCTGACCCGCCCGCAAGCGATGGCGTTGCCACAGGAGATCGCGCATGGCTGCCATCACATTCTCGGCCGATAGCCCATCGGCGAACTTGACGGTGATATTATGCACGAGGGCGGGGTTGGCCCTACTGATGCCGACAAACTGGCGGCGCGCCGTTTTCAGCGGCACCAGCGCCACATCGTCTTGATCCTCGCCCCAGACGCTTTGTCCTTTCCGTTCGAGCAGACCTATGACCGTGAACGGTACTCCGCGGATGCGGATCGCAGAGCCAACAGCACCGGTCTCGCCAAACAGCTTCTCCCGCATTGTCGTGCCGAGGAGCACCACATTTGCGGCACGTCGGTCGTCCTCCGAGGTCATCTCGCGGCCTGCGATCACGCGCCATTCCCTCGCCGTGAAGTAGCCGGTCGTCACACCGCGAAGCACCCCCTGCCAGTTCAACGATCCAACGGTCAGTTGCTCGCGGGCGTGCAGTAGTGGTGCCGCCACGATCACACCGGGGATCTCTGATTGGATCGCTCGCGCGTCTTCTTCGCTCAGTTGCGGCGCCGCCCCGCTTCCAAGTCGAACGCTGCCCATGCGCGCGCTGCCCGGTGTAACCATAATAAGGTTCGCGCCGAGGCTGCGGATCTGGGCTGCGATTCGGTCGCGGGCCCCAATACCCGCCGCGATCATCACAACGACGGCGGCAACGCCGATGACGATGCCGAGCATGGTGAGCGAGCTACGCAGATGGTGGGCGCGAAGCGAACGCAGGGCTGTTCTGACGCTACCCGGCATTGCTGCGAACCAGCGAAAGATGACCTGCAGTGTCCGAATTCAAGTGGCTCCGCATCCCAGCCTCCTCAGGCACGAGTCGGCCATCCCGAAAGGTCACGATGCGATCGGCAGTGGCAGCAACCTTGGTCTCGTGGGTAACGACAACGACCGTCACCCTTTCACCGTTTAGATCGCGGAGGATACCCATGATCTCCTGCCCAGTCCGGCTGTCGAGCGCACCGGTGGGCTCATCAGCGAGCAGAACCGAGGGTTCGGCGACCAGAGCACGGGCGATTGCAACGCGCTGCTGTTGACCGCCCGATAACTCAGACGGCTTATGATACGCCCGGTTCGCCAGACCAAATTTTTCCAGCATCGCGAGCGCGCGTCGGCGGCGCGTGCCCGGCCACATCCGACGATAGAGGAGCGGCAGCTCGACATTTTCCACGGCGCTGGCGCGCGGCAGCAGATTGAATGACTGGAACACGAAACCGATGCTACGGTTACGAATGGCGGCGAGCGCATCGTGATGAAGGCGGCTGACATCGATCCCGTCCAGTCGATATCGGCCTTCGGTCGGCCGGTCGAGGCAGCCCAGGATGTTCATGAAAGTGGACTTGCCCGAGCCCGATGCCCCCTTCACTGCGACGAATTCGCCCCGCTCGATTTTCATGCTCACGCCGTCTAGCGCCCTGATGCACGAGCCCCCGATACGGTAGCTGCGGTGTACTTCCTCGACGTCGATAAAGGCCACGCGCGGTGCTCTCTCACTGAAAGCGGAATCTAATCAGCACGGAAGTCGCATCCTCCGCCGGGGCGGGTGCGGCGACCCCAACGATCACCGACTGCGTCTCCGTGAGGTCGCCAGCCAAAACCTCGGTCGTTCGGCCGTCAGTGATCCCGAGGCGGAGCGGAACCGCCCTTGGTTTACCGTGCGGCCCCAGCACGAACACCTGGCCGCCGCTCGATCCAGGTTCTGTATCTCGCTCTGCGGCCTTGGATAAAGGTGCAGCTGCGAGGTTATGCTGGTCCGGCCCTGGGTCCTGTGGTCGGAAACGCAGGGCGGCATTGGGCACTTTGAGAACATGTTCCCGCCTTGCCACCACCACGTCGAGATTGGCCGTCATGCCGGGTAGCAGAAGCTCTTGAGGGTTTTCGGCAGCCACCACGACCACGTAGGCGACGACATTCTGCACGATTTGCGGGGCCTTGCGGATCTGCTTTACCGAGCCGGCGAAAATGCGATCGGGATAGGCGTCAACGGTGAAGGTGACGGGCTGTCCGACGGCAAAACGACTGATATCAGCTTCAACCACTGTTGCTTCGACCTGCATCTGCGTCAGGTCTTTGGCTATGGTGAACAGGATCGGCGTCTGCAAGCCCGCCGCGAGTGTCTGCCCCCCGCTCACCGCACGGTTGACCACTGTGCCGGTGACCGGCGCCCGGATATAGGTCCGCTCGAGATCGATCCGAGCCTGCCGAAGCATGGCTTCCCTCTGCTTGACCTGGGCCAGCATGTTAGCGAGTTCCGCATCAGCCATGCTGACGCTTGATTGGGCGGCGCGGACGCCGGCCAGCTGCGACAACTCCTCCGCACCGATGGATGAGGCCTGTGCTTCGGCCGATTCGTGCGCGTTCTGGGTGCGCTCCCATTCGCCTGCCGTAATCACATTGCGCTGTGCCAAAGGCCGCTTGCGTTCCATGTCCTGGAGCGCCTCGGCAAGCCCTATTTGCGCACGCCTGTTCTGACCCACCGCCGCTTCATGCTTGGCTTCAGCGGTCTCCAACTCGGCCCGGACTCGTTCGATCTGCGCCTGCTGCACCGAAACCTGCGTCTGCGCCATCTCCAATTCGGCTTCGGCCTGGGCCACCCGGGCCTCATACATTTCCGGTTCGACACGCGCGATGACCTGACCCAAAGTCACCTTGGAATTGAAATCCGCGTAGAGCTCCTTGATCCGGCCGGAAAGCTGAGACCCGACTTCCACGGTCACCAGTGCGTTGAGCGTGCCGGCAGCTTGCACGGTCGTTACAATGTCGCCCCGCTCCGCGGCTTCGGTTTGGTAAGCCGGTGTCGTCTGCGCGTCAGGGTGCGAAGGCTTCACCTGCATCAGTAGCTGCCGGAAAGCAGAGGACACCCGCTCGGCCCCCGATGTCATTGACGGCCCGACCGACGCGTCCGGTGCTGTTGCCGCGCCGACGGCTACCGCTGCAAACAAGACACTGCGCATTATCATGTGCTGACATCCAGATTGCCGGGAGGGCGGACGCTCTCCCGGCGGTTTCGGCGTGGCCACCAAGCGGTAACACGTCACGTGCCCACACTTGAAAGCTGACGAGGTCCCGTTGCCTAAAGCGAGGCGATGCCCCTGCTTTCTATTTCTTGCATTGACCCGTATTGCCAGTGCAGCTTGTGTCGGTCTTGTTGCCCAAATTGCCCTGGCCGCTCCCACTGTCCGTCGTCGCCGTGCCGTTCGCGTTGCCGTTCACGTCTTTGGTCGTCGTGTTGCAGACGCAATCAGGAGTCGACCCTGTCTTCGTGCAGGAAGCGACCCCGGCGGTGCCGCACAGGTCTGTGCACTGTGTGGCCGAAACGCCAGGACACAAATTCTGCGCTCCCGCGCCATCAGTCCCAAGCATGAGCGCTCCGCCCATGGAAATGGCGGTAGCAATCGATAAGAGCAAATGTCTGTACATGGGTTCCTCCATTGTTGGCCAGAATCCAACATCTCCCTCATCGCAGACCCTCTGGCAGTGGGCTGCAGACAAAAGAAAAGCAATGCACTCCGGTCTTGACCGGTATGGTATGGTCAGTCTTTAAGCTATGGGGATGGGAGGCATGGCGGCGGGCGCTAGATCGCCGCGCCTCATAACACTCTTCTGGATGTGATCATTTCACCAAATGCGCAAACGCCGCAATCCGAAAAACAGATCCCAGCACGCCGAAGCGCACCCTCCAGTTCGTCGCTTGATCTCATCAACCAGCGATAAGGCGATCTACATTAGCACTTAATTAACTACGTGCAAGTGCGTTCGGGGACAATCTAAGTCGTCTCAGCAACGCCAGCACGAACCTCGGTCAACATCGACAAGGCTTGACGTAGGGCACGCGGAAACCGGCCGTGACGTGCCGTCAAACAGCAGCGCCGCGCCGGTATGCCTTCCATCACTTTCGCCTGCAAGGAGAGCTGCTCCCAGGCTGGCGGACTGGTGGTGAGGATAGGAATTCCGTTCCCTAAGCCGTCAACCCTCGGCCAGTGGCCCGATCTGGGCGACCTCAGCCCTTGCCCCAGCCGCAAGGAGCTTCGCCTCCCGCATCAGCGAATTCCAATTCAGGCCGATCAGGAGAGCAAGTTCGTGCGCTTGCGCCTCGGTAATGCCTGTTTGTTCAACGAGCCTCTGGACGAGCGATGTCGTCTGGTTCTCATCTGACATTGGCTGGCTCCCTCCAGCGCCCCGATCTGCCGCAACATCTGAACCTTGGATATGTTTCCGAAAATCGATGAAAAGAAAAAGCCCGACAGGGGGCTGCCGGGCTTGAGCTTGGGCCTTGCAGCGGCGGGGACTAGACCGGGGGGTTGGGGTGCCGCTGAATTGAGACCGATTATCATGATATCGGAGGGTGGCTGGCAATCAACAAAAATCGGATGAGAGCCGAATCGTCTACCCTGCGGCTCGACCCTCACAGCCCCCAGCACTGTTCCAACGAGTTTAGGGACACCTAAGCGCGCGCCGGCTGGTGGTCAGGATAGGAATTCCGTCGCTAGGACGTCAACAGAGAGGCCTAGCCGACCAAAAAGGTGCCCACTGGAACAAATTCACGGCGTGGCGATTTAGAAGATGCAGTCGATCCGCCGAGGTGTAGCTGCTCTCTCCGTCGCAGAAAAGCCCGTCGCTTACGCTGATTAGCTGCGGCGGGTTTTGCTCTTGCTGGGCCGAGCCGGATTCAGTTCCTGGGAGTTTGCGTCTTTTTCTCTTCCTGCTCATCCAGCGCTTCTAGCAACTGAGCGAAGGAGTTCGGCAGCGTCGGTTCGACCACCAAATCCAGCCGCTTGCACAGCCTCCGACGGAACTCTTCTGAAGTGGCCAACTGCCGAAAGGTTTGGGCACCGCATCCAGCAGAGGACGGTCTCATGGGCGGAACTCGCCCGAAAGGGAACGTTCCCAGATGGAATTTCCCTGCGAGAACGTCCACCAGCCCAGCTCCACTCTAAACCCAAGCACCTGCCGTTTGGTTCAAGGGTCGCGGGAAATAAACAAAAGTCTGTGTGAAACAGACGAGGGCCGAATCGTGTTGCGACCTGACCCTCCGAGCGCGCGGCACTGTCAAGGAAGGCCCCCCAGTGACGCTATATGGCGTCATAGTTTCTGGCAATGCACGGAGTTGCTGCGATGGACCTGGCACAATATGCGGATCACGG
>NZ_JARTVT010000066.1:0-7506 GCF_029625685.1 Mesorhizobium sp. WSM4976 | reverse complement strand
TTGGCAAGCTCGACGCCCAGTCCGTCGGCTTTCACCCGGACTTTGACGTTGGCATCCACAACCCGCTTCACGGGCACAAGGATCTTCATTTTCCTGTCACCTCTCCTGAGATAGTCGGGGCGCTATAGCAGCGTACGCCCTGTCAGAGTTGTCGAAAGCCGACATTACGGGCGGAATATCCGCCCAGCGGTGCCGTTTCCGTAGTGGTGGCAAATCCGCGCGTCAATATCCCATGGCGCACCCAAATCGGTTCAGTCGCGAGGCGTTACTGCTCCACGGCCCCATTGCGACCGCGCGGGGGCGCCGTCGCTCGCGGCGGGCTCGACGGGGACAGGCGGCCGCTGGATGTTCGGCGTAGGGTCCGGCTCGCCGTCAGCACCGGCCAGCAGCGGCACGCCGCGGCTGCGCAGCACCAGGACCAGGATCGATCCGGCGATGATACCGCCGATATGGCAGGCCCAGGAAATCTGGTCCTCGCCGCCGGCGGCAAACATCACGATCTGGAACAAGATCCAGAGGATCAGCGGGATGAAGGCCGGAATGCGCAAGGGGATGCGGGCAAAGGCCAACACCCAGACTTTCACGCGAGGGTAGAGGATCAAATAAGCGGTGACGACGCCGGCAATGGCGCCTGAGGCGCCGATCAGCGGCACCTGCGAATCCGAGGCCACCAGCCCCTGGAAGAAAGCGCCGGCGACAGCGCAAGCCAGGTAGAAGATCAGGTAGCGTATGTGGCCGAGCGCATCCTCGACATTGTCGCCGAACACCCACAGGAACAGCATGTTGCCGCCGAGATGGAAAATGTCGGCATGCAGGAAGGAATATGTAAGATAGCTGAGGCTTTCGGGGATGACGACGAATTCAGGCGACAGCTCGACCTTGTCGTGGACCACCGAGGGGATGAAGCCGAGACCGAGAACCGCGGCATTGGTGAAGTTTTCACCGCCAAGCGTGGTCGCCAGATAGACCAGCGCATTCACCACGATCAGACCGATCGTCACATATTGCAGGCGGATGTGGCGCAGCCTGTTGGTGTCGTAAAGCGGGATGAACATCGGACCCTCCCGCCCCTGAAGTCAGCGGTTCTTGCCGGGCACCCATAGCACGTCGGCCTTTCCATTGTCATTGACGGCACGGGCGGCGACGAACAGGAAATCCGAGACGCGGTTGATGTATTTGAGCGCCTCGCGGTTGACATGCTCGGCCGGATCCTGCGCCAGCGCCACCATCTGGCGCTCGGCCCGGCGCGCCACGGTGCGGGCGAGATGGAGCGCGGCGGCGGCCGGCGTGCCGCCGTTCAGCACGAAGGATTTCAGCGGCTGCAGGTCCTTGTTGAGGAGGTCGATGTCCTGTTCGACGCGGCCGGTCTGGGCGGCGACTATACGCAGCGGCTCATAGTCCAGCGGCTTGCCGTTGTCGGGCACGGCGAGGTCTGCCCCCAAGTCGAACAGATCGTTCTGGATGCGCGACAGCATAGCGTCGATCAAGGGATGGTGGCCGGCGGTATGGATGCGGGCCATGCCGATGCAGGCGTTGGCCTCGTCGACGGTGCCGTAGGCGTTGACGCGCAGGTCGGATTTCAGCCGCCGCTCGCCGGTGCCAAGGCCTGTCGTGCCATCATCGCCGGTGCGGGTGTAGATCTTGTTGAGCTTGACCACAATGTCCCCCAAAGACCTCTATCTGCGGGTGAAATAGACCACCAGCAACAGCAGCGCCAGGGCCACGGCCTGCAGCATCACACGGGCTTGCATCAGCTTGTTCGAGGTCACGCCAGAGCCGCCGCGCATCATGTTGATCAGGCCGCGGACCAGCACGATCAGCACGGCCGCCATCGCGATGACGGCGAGAATCTTCAAGAGGATGACCATCTGGCGGGCTCCGGTTCAGTTTCGGTCAGGCGCGCCTGGCGAGCACGCGGTAGAGCAGGGACGCAGGCAGGATGCGTTTCAGCACAGCGCCGATTCTGGCCGGCACGGTTACCACATAGTGGGGGCGCGGGCGCTGTGACAGAAGCGCGTGACGGAGCGCCTTGTGCACGACCCCCGGCCCGGGCTTCAGTTTCGACACGCTGCCGCCGGCCTGCAGCCGGGCGAGCTGCGCCTTATAATCGGCGCGGTGGACGGAATTCTCGACATCGATGTTCTTCAAAAACCAGGGCAGGCCATTGCTGGCGATCTTCGAGGTCACCGGTCCCGGTTCGATGAGGGAAAGGTGGATGCCGCTGCCTTCGAGTTCCTGGCGCATGCACAGCATCAGGCCTTCGATGGCGTGCTTGGATGCCGAATAGGCGCCGCGGAAGCGGACAGGCGCCAGTCCGAGGATCGAGGAGCAATGGACGAGGCGGCCGTGCCCCTGGCGGCGCATGACCGGCATAACGCGCCGGGTAAGATCGTGCCAGCCGAAGAAATTGGCCTCGAACTGCTCGCGAAGCGCTGCGACCGGCAGGTCCTCGACGGCGCCGGGCTGGGCATAGGCGCCGTTGTTGAACAGCGCGTCAAGCGTGCCGCCGGTGCGTTCAAGCACCGCCTCAACCAGCGCGGCGATGGATTCGGGCTCACGATAGTCGAGATAGAAGGCCTCCATGCCGTCGGCTTCGAGCACGGCGATGTCTGCCGGCTTGCGCGCCGTTGCGAAGACCCGCCAGCCTTCCGCCTTCAGCGCCCGCGCGCAATAGGCACCGATGCCGGAGGAGGCCCCGGTAACGATGACGGTGCGCAACTCTTTCGCGACGGTGGACGTTGTCTGACCTGGGGTTGCCATTTGCCGCAATCACTTCCCATATTCGCGGCGTCGACACAATCGAGCGGAGCGCGGGTCCTTGCTCAGGAATATCGTCGCCGTCAAGCGCGTGCTCTACGATGCGATCGGCCATTTCACCAATGACGACGGCTGGGCGATGGCCAGCCATCTCGCCATCACCTCGCTGATGGCTCTGTTTCCGTTCTTGATCTTCGCCACGACACTGGCCAGCTTCCTCGGCGCGCAGGCGTTCTCGGATACGGCGGTGCATCTCGTCTTCGACACCTGGCCGGAGCAGATCGCCAAGCCGATCGCGCGCGAGGTGCAGAACGTTCTCACCGTCAGGCGAACCGACCTTTTGACCTACGGCGTCGTGCTTGCCGCCTATTTCGCGTCGAACGGCATCGAGGCGCTGCGCACCTCGCTCAACCGTGCCTATCGTGTCACCGAAACGCGCGGCATCATCCATCGCAGGGTGCAGAGCATCATTTTTGTGCTGATCGCCACGGCCTGCTTCCTGGCCGTAAGCGTGCTTCTGGTGTTCGCCCCTCTGCTGGCCAGGCTGGCGGAGGCGCATCTCGAATGGATCAAACCTTACATGGGCACCATCACGCTGTGGCGTTACGTCGTCGCCTCCACCGTCATCGTCATCGGACTGTTCTCCGTGCATATCTGGCTGCCTGCCGGCAAGCGCCGCTTCGTCTCGATCATACCGGGCATCGTCTTCACGCTCATCGCCTGGCTCGCCGGCTCGACCATCTTCGCCACCTATCTCGACCATTTCTCGTCCTACGTGACGACCTATGCGGGGCTCGCCTCGATCATGATCGCGGTGGTTTTCCTCTACATTATCTCGGCGATCTTCATTCTCGGCGGTGAGCTCAACGCCGCGATCAGCCGTTATCTCGAGGCGCGCGCGCGCGTCGGGTGAGATGTGTCGATATTCAGGTCAGGCGGGTCTGCAAACGGCGGCTTCCTGCGCTTCCGGTGCTCACGTACTTCAGCACGCTCCGCTCCGGTTCTCGGAAGCCGCCGTTTTCGACTCGGCCTGACCTGAATCTCAACACATCTCAGATGGAGATTTCTTCGGATACGGCTTTGGACCCCGCCGTGGCCAGGGCTACGCCAAGGGTCGCGATCGCCATGCCGGCGATCTGCAGCAGGTTGAGCTGCTCGTCAAAGAGCATCCAGGCGATGACCGCGGTCACGGCGGGCACGAGGTAGAACAGCGAAGCGACCTTCGACATCTCGCCGTCCCTGATCATCACCATCAACAGAAAGATGGCGCCGATTGACAGCACCAGGACCAGCCAGGCCATGGCAAAGATCAGCTGGCCATTGACGGTGATGGCGCGCGTCTCGAAGGCGAGCGAGCCCAGGATCATCACGATGGAGCCGCCGACATACTGCCACATCGTCGCCGACACCAGATCGCCGCCGGAGGCGTAGCGCTTCTGCCAAATGGTGCCAGCGCTCATGCCGAGCACCGAGACAAGCGAGGCGGCCAATGTTGCCGCGGACACGCCGCCACCGACCGCTCCGAGCTTCGGCCACAGCACGATGACGACGCCCATAAGCCCGACAGCAAGCCCGGCCCAATGGCGGGGCAGGATCGCCTCGCCGAGAAATCTGCCTGCAAGCATGGCCGTGATCAGCGGTTGCAGGCCGACGATCAATGCCGAAAACCCCGCCGGCATGCCCCGGTGGATCGCCCAGAAGACGGCGCCGAGATAGACACCATGCATGAGCACGCCGGCCACCGTCGCGTGCAACGCCTCCTCGCGAGTCGCCCTGCGAGAGCCGAGCACAATGGCGAGCCCGGCAAACAGGATCGCCGCGATCACGAAGCGGATGGCGAGGAAGGTGAAAGGTTCCGCCCAGGGCATGGCGTAGCGCGCGCCGATGAAGCCTGTCGCCCACAAAACGACGAAGGAGGCGGGAATGAACCGCTTGATGCTCTGCATGGATGGGAGGCTGCCGGGTGAACGGTTGATGACCACATTTGCTCTAATGCTGTTCAATCCCGCAAGCAAAACGAAACGGTTGATCCATAAGCTAAGTCGAATTCAACAAACCGTGCCAAGAGGGGCATGGCGCGTCGCCGCGCCGTGGGTAGGCATGTTTTTGCATCTCGACACAACCTGGCTGTTGTTCGCCTTCCTGATCATCGCCGGCTTCGGCTTCTTCTTCGGCGCGGCGCTCGACGCGATCATGAAGGAGAACGGATTCGGCCCGACCGGCAACACGCTGCTGTTCATCTTCGGCTTCTTTGCCGCGGTGACGGTCGCCAGCAAGCATGGCATCAGCGTGAGCGATCTCAGGCTGGCGGTTGCCTGTGGGCTCGGCGGCGCCTTTTCCTTCATCAGCTTGCTGGCGCTGATCAAGGCCGGGATGGCCCGCCTCGGGTCATAAGCCGACCAGTCGCCCAATGTCCTGCGGCGACATGCCTGCTTGGCGAAGCGCGGCAAGGCCCGTGTCCTTGAAGCTTTTGGACAGTTTCCTGCCGTCCGAGCCGAGAATCAGGCGGTGGTGGAAATAGCGCGGCTGGGGCAGGCCGAGCAGTTCCTGCAACAGGCGCTGCAGCCCGGTTGCCGCATAGAGGTCCTTGCCGCGCACGACATGGCTGACGTCCTGGAGCGCGTCGTCGAGGACGACGGCGAGATGATAGCTGGTCGGGATGTCGCGACGGGCGACGATGACGTCGCCCCAGGCCTGCGGTTGCGCTTCGATCGCCCTTGTCGCCGACATCGTCTCGTCGGTGAACTCCACCCATGACAGGTCGGCCGTGACGCGCGCCATGGCCGCCTCGACGTCAAGTCGCCAGGCAAAGGGCAAATTGTCGGCGATCCGCCGCTTGCGCTCCCTGGCCGGCAAGGCCCTGTCGAGCGGCGGGTAGAGCGGCACGCCGTCCGGATCGCGCGGCCAGTCGCGGCCGCCTTTCTCAGCGATGAAGGCGCTGATCTCGCCCCGGCTCATGAAGGCCGGATAGACCAGTTCCTCGGTGATCAATCGATCGAGCACCGCCCGGTATTCGGCAAGATGTTCCGACTGCCGGCGCACCGGCTGTTCCCAGCGCAACCCCAGCCATTCGAGGTCGCGGAAAATGCCGGCCTCGAATTGCGGCGTGCAGCGGGTGGTGTCGATATCCTCGATGCGCAGCAGCAGCCGTCCGCCCACCCGCGCCGCCATCCGCTGGTTGAGCAAGGCGGAATAGGCATGGCCGAGATGCAGTTCGCCATTCGGGCTCGGCGCGAAGCGGAATGTCAGGAACGTCATCTCTCGGGCGGCATTCGGGTTGAAAGGTGCTTTCGGCGGTTGGTATTTAGCCTCCATTGCCATTTCGCGGGCGCCCTGGGAACAAGAACGTGCAACATATCGCCTCGCTCGACGACATTGCGGTAGGGCTCGATGCCCTCTGCCGGATCGATCCGCGGCTGGAGACGGTGCGCCGCAAGGCGGGCGAGGTGCCGCTCCGGCTGTCGGAGCCAGGCTTTCAAAGCCTGGCCTCGATCATCGTTTCGCAGCAGGTTTCGCGCGCCAGCGCCGATGCCATTTTCGGCCGGCTGGTCAAGCTGGTCGATCCGCTGACGCCGGAAGGGATACTCGATGCCGGCGAGGACATATTCCGCGAGGCCGGTCTGTCGCGGCCGAAGCAGCGCGGGCTGCTCGCGGTCGCGCAAGCCGTTGCCGGCGGGCTCGATCTCGATCACCTGTGCACCCTGGACGCCGGCGATGCGATCGCGGCGATGACTGCCGTGCCCGGGATCGGCCCCTGGACGGCCGAATGTTATCTGCTGTTCGCCGCCGGCCACCCGGATGTGTTCCCCGCGCGCGACGTCGCGCTTCAGACGGCGGTCGGCTATGCGCTTGGCATCGACCCGCGTCCGCCGGAAAAAATGCTTATCCGGCTGGCCGAATCATGGAGCCCCTGGCGGGGTGTCGCGTCGCGGCTTTTTTGGGCCTATTACCGCGAACTGAAGGGCCGGGACGCGGCGCCTCCCGTCGAAATGGCCAAAAAAGCATGAAAATCATGCGTTTTTGAGAGTTTCGGCGAGAGACAATCCGCTTCACATCCCTGTCATGTCGGGCTTACAGTATCCGCGCCGTTCGGTTTGGAATGTAGGAGTCGAAGGACGTGACGGTTGCCGTATCTCCGGATGGGCTTCCCGCGCTGGTGCTGAATGCGGACTACCGTCCGCTCAGCTATTACCCCCTGTCGCTCTGGTCGTGGCAGGACGCCATCAAGGCTGTGTTCCTCGACCGGGTCAACATCGTCGCTGAATACGAGCACGCGGTCTCTTCGCCGACCTTCTCGATGAAGCTGCCGAGCGTGGTCAGCCTCAAGGCCTATGTGAAGCCGTCGAGGCATCCCGCCTTCACCCGCTTCAACGTGTTCTTGCGCGACCGTTTCCAATGCCAGTATTGCGGCACGCCGGAGGATCTGACGTTCGACCATGTCATTCCGCGCCATCGCGGTGGGGCGACGACCTGGGAGAATGTGGTCGCCGCCTGCTCGCCTTGCAATCTTCGCAAGGGCGGCATGATGCCGGCGCAGGCCAAGATGTGGCCGCTGCAGAAGCCATACCAGCCGACGGTGCACGACCTGCACAACAACGGCCGCCTGTTCCCGCCCAACCATCTGCATGAAAGCTGGATGGATTATCTCTACTGGGATGTCGAACTGGAACCTTAGAGTCTTTCACTTTTTGACGGAAGCGTATCCGGCGTTTGCGAAGTAGTTGTTGCATTCGGCTGCCTCGATGGTTT
>NZ_JARTVT010000065.1:0-8373 GCF_029625685.1 Mesorhizobium sp. WSM4976 | reverse complement strand
GCCGAAGCCGCGATCTGGGCGCGCGACAATATGAGGAAGCCCTTGATCGCCTACATCGCCGGCCTGTCCGCCCCGAAGGGCCGCCGCATGGGCCATGCCGGCGCGATCATCTCGGCCTTCGGCGAGTCAGCGCAGGAAAAGGTCGAAATCCTGAAGGAAGCCGGCGTCGTCATCGTGCCGACCCCCGCCTCGTTCGGCGAAGTGGTGGCCGATACGCTGGCGCGGACGAAGAAGGCAGCGTGATAGCCGGCCAGGCGAAAGCCGCGGAAAGCAGAAAGTGAAGCCGGGCCGGCGATCTTCGCGATCGCCGGTCCCGATCGGCTCGCCTTGCGGCAATTCGAGGAAGTGCGCAACAATTTCTATCCGGACAGCGGCTTTGGAACAGAGCAAACGCATCAAGTTTCGCGAGGACGAGCGCAGCCTGCTGTTGCGCCTGCTGCTGCAGGTCGCAAGCGCGCGCGAGCCCGAGATCGCCGCGGTCCTGAGCGAACGCAGATCGCTTGTCTCCCTCGCCCCCGAACAGCGCATCCCGGCGCTTCAGGCAAGCGGCGTGTGGTTCCAGTTGCTGACGATTGCCGATGAACTGATGGCCATGCGGGCGCGGCGCGAGCTCGAACAGGGCGCGGGCGTCGACGAGGTGCCCGGGTCCTTCGCAAGTGTGATTGCCCAGATGGCGGCGAACGGCCACTCGGCGGTAGAAGCCCAGGCGGCACTCGACGAGCTTTGTGTCGGCCCGACCATGACCGCGCACCCGACGGAGGCCAAGCGCGTCACCGTGCTGGAGATTCACCGCCGCATCTATCGCAAGCTGACCGAGCTCGACCAGCCGCGCTGGGCTCCACGCGAACGCGACCTTCTGGTCGCCGATCTGGAAAGCGAGATCGAGCTTCTGTGGATGACGGGCGAGCTGCGGCTGGAACGCCCGACAGTCGAACGCGAGATCGCCTGGGGCCTGCATTTCTTCCGCGAAGTCATCTTCGAGGCAACGCCGCAGCTCTATGGCAAGCTTCAGGGCGCTTGCGAGCGTCACTATCCAGGCCAGCCGATCCGAGTCCCCTCCTTCATGCGCTATGCCTCGTGGATCGGCGGCGACCGCGACGGCAATCCGAATGTGACCGCCGCAGTCACCGCCCATGCCATGGCCGAATACCGCGACACCGCCATAAGCTGGTATCTGACGCAAGTGCAGCGGCTGGTGTCGGTGCTCAGCGCCAGCTCGAACGTCATTGAGCTGCCGGCCAGCTTCACGCCGGTGCTGCAAACCGCGCTTGAGAAGAGCGGCGAGGCGCAAGAGATCGCCGCGCGCAACCCCGACGAACCGCTGCGCCAGTTCGCCTCGGCCCTGCTTACCCGGCTGCTCGCCACACGCGACGGCGGCAAGGCGGCGTACCTGTCCGCAGAGGCGTTTCGCGCCGATCTGAGCGCGCTGACTTCGGTCCTCGAAGCGATTGGCGGGCGCGCGGTGGCCAGGCGCTTCGTCCAGCCACTCATTTGGCAGGTCGGAAGCTTCGGTTTCCACACGGTCTCGCTCGACATCCGGCAGAACTCCACGGTCGTCAACCGGGTGCTGGCCGAGCTGTTCGCGCTGACGGACTCGACCGATCCCGTCGCCCCCGGCACATCGCAATGGTCGGCGCGCATTCGTGCTGCGCTCAGCCAGGGCGAGCGGCTGGAGATCGACAAAGGGCGGCTCTCGCCGGAAGCAGCCGAACTGCTTTCGATATTCTCGGTTATCGCCAGGCATATCACGGGCTCCGATCCCGACGCGGTCGGCTCCTTCGTGCTCAGCATGACCCGCTCGGCCGACGATCTGCTCGCGGTCTACCTGCTGGCGCAATATTGCGGGCTATCGAACGCGCCCGGCGCCGGCGGCACGATCAGGCTGCGGATCGTGCCGTTGTTCGAGACCATCGCCGACCTGCAGGCTGCCCCTGCCATCTTGAACGGATTGCTCGGCGTTTCGCTGGTGCGGCGCACGGTGCGCGATTTCGGCGCGCGCCAGGAAATCATGCTTGGCTATTCGGATTCCAACAAGGATGGCGGTTTCCTGGCTTCCAATTGGGAACTGGCAAAGGCGCAAAAGCGCCTCGCCGCCATCGGCCGCGAGCATAACACCAGGATCAGTTTCTTCCACGGTCGCGGCGGTTCAGTCAGCCGCGGCGGCGCGCCGACCGGGCGTGCGATCGCAGCGCAGCCGCAAGGCACCGTCGCCGGATCCATGCGGGTGACCGAGCAGGGCGAGGTCGTATCGTCGAAATTCGCCAATCGCGGCACCGGCCTCAACCAGCTCGAGGTTCTCGCCGCCGCGGTGCTCGCTCATGGCGTGCGGTCTTCCGGCGACGCCGGGGCAAAGGAACCGCCGGAGTTCGACGAAGCGCTGGAGGCGCTGGCGGGCATGTCGCAGGCATCCTACGCCGGATTGATGGCAGAGCCCGGCTTCCTCGATTATTTCAACCAGGCGAGCCCGGTCGCCGAATTGGCGCTCTTGAAAATGGGCTCGCGTCCGGACCGCCGTTTCGGGGCCAGCGGCATCGCCGACCTGCGCGCCATTCCATGGGTGTTCGCCTGGAGCCAGAACCGACATCTCCTGACCGGCTGGTACGGTATCGGCAGCGCGCTCAGCGCCTTCGTCAAGGTGCGCGGCGCGGCCGGGCACGAGCTTCTCGCCCGCATGTTCGAGCACGCGCGCTTCTTCCGCCTGATCGTCGACGAGGCCGAAAAGACGCTCTACCAGTCCGACATGGAGATCGCCCGGCTGTACACCGGCCTGGTCTCCGACAGCGATGCGGCCAGCCGAATCTACGCCCGCATCGCCGCCGAATACGAGCTGACGCGACGCCTGATCGGCGACCTCACGGGCGGCAATCTTTCCGCTCGCTTCCCGATGTTCAAGCGGCGTTTCGACAATCTGCGCCAACAGATGGACGATATCCACCGGCTGCAGGTCGATCTGCTGCGCGAAGTCCGGGCAAGCCGCGAAACGGCGAATCGGAAACGGGCGACCGACGCCCTGCTGGTATCGATCAACTGCATCTCCGCCGGCCTCGGCTGGACGGGCTAGGACTCGGCCCTTTTGCTCAGTAACCGACTGGAAAATTCAAAGCAGCGGCGCGGTCCTCGGGACTTGGCGCGCTTCTGTCTTTGGCCCGCGGAATACAGACGATGCGCGAATCGTCCATCGGCTTGCGAGGTCATCCCAGCAACATGTTTGGAGGGATGGTGCGGTCGAGAAGACTCGAACTTCCACGGGTTGCCCCACAGCGACCTCAACGCTGCGCGTCTACCAATTCCGCCACGACCGCACGTGGTAGGAGCCGGAACCGTCCGGCCCGGGGCCTGTAGCAAATCGTTTCCGGGGAAACAAGTGCGCTGAGCGGAATATTCGTCGCTCATTTGCACAACCCTCTGCAGGCCGGCGGCACACCGCCGGAACTGGACGTTTCGGCAGATTGCCGCCATATAAGCTGAGACGCACGCCGCCCAAAGACGAAATGCGATTGGGATCGCGGCATGCATACCCGGTAAACGAACAATCCATGACAGAACGCAGCCAGATCGCCACGTCGTTCCTTCCTCTCCCCGGTTCGGCGCCGGTGGAATGGGTGATCGAACCAGGCCTGACCGCCTATCCGGACGCGCTGGCCTTCATGGAGGCGCGCGCCGAGGCGATCCGCAGCGGCGCTGCCGGCGAGATGGTCTGGCTGGTTGAGCATCCGCCGCTCTACAGCGCCGGAACCAGCGCGCGTAGCGAAGACCTGATTGATCCCGACCGGTTCCCGGTCTTTGCCGCGGGCCGCGGCGGCGAATACACCTATCACGGCCCCGGCCAGCGCGTGGCCTATGTCATGCTCGACCTCAAGCGCCGGCGCGAGGATGTGCGCGCCTTCGTCGCGGCGCTGGAGCAATGGATCATCGAAACACTTGCCGCCTTCAATGTGCGCGGCGAGCGGCGCGAGGACCGTGTCGGCGTCTGGGTGGTCCGGCCGGATTGCTCTGCTTCGCCGGATGGGACGCCGGCCGAGGACAAGATCGCGGCGATAGGCATCCGGCTGCGGCGCTGGGTGAGCTTTCACGGCATCGCCATCAATGTCGAGCCGGATCTTGGCCATTTCAGCGGCATCGTGCCCTGCGGCGTTTCAGATCATGGCGTGACCAGCCTCGTCGATCTCGGCCTTCCCGTCACCATGGCCGATCTCGACGTGGCGCTGAAATCGGCGTTCGAGGATGTGTTCGGGCCCGCAGCAGTGCCTGCTATCGAGTTTGTCCGCAAGGCAGGCTAGCTGCCTTACATGAGCTGAGCTGACGCCCACAGCATCCCATAGCCATGGATGGCGAAGACCGCGAGCAAAGCACCGGCCATGGCCAATCGGTCGAAGGTCTTGATAGGCTTCAGTTCGTGGCGCGGCTTCACACCGCTGCCCACGGTGATCAGGCTGAGGATCGAAAAAACCGCGCCGGCGATCAGCAGGAAGCTCGGCGAGAAACCGGCCCGCCAGCCGAGCGCCAGAAGCGCGGACAAGAGCAGAAAGGACGCCAGCGCGAGTGCCGCCGGGCTGGGGCAGATCTGGCGCAGCACCTGGCCGCCGTCGAATTTCCACACCGGCACCAGATTGGCGATGTTGAACAGCGACGCGCAGCCGGCAAGCGTGGCCAAAAGCGTCGCGGCCAGGCGATATCCTTCGCTGCCGGCGAAGCCGCTGGCGGCGATCAGCATCGGCACCAGGAAAGCCGAAAAACCGGCGCCCATCAACGCCACGAACGCCACCTCGAAGCGGCTGTCATAGGGCCTGCCGCCGATCGCAATGCCGCCAAGCAGCGGAATGAAGATCATCCGCGCCCGGCGATGCCCCGTCAGCCGGAAGGCGGCCATGTGGCCAAGCTCATGCAGGGCGACAACGGACGTCAGGATCGCGGCCAGCGCCAGGCCGCCGAGGTTGAGGCCGAAGAACGGCCACAGCATCAGGGCCGAGAGCACGGCAAAGCCGATCTGGCTCAGCGGATGCTCGAACCAGCCGCCCTTGCGATAGGCGCCGGTTGCCGTCCAGACATCCAGCTTGCGCAGCTCGCGGCGCATGGCGAAGAAGCGGAAGACCAGGAAGGCAACCCCGCGGTAGCGATCGGTTTGGGTAAGCGTCACCCGCGTTGCATCGCCCTCGGGCACAAGCGCGACGGTCTCGCGATAGCTCGCCCAGAACGACGGATCGAGGGCCGTATCCTCGATCACGGTCATCGAGAAGCGGCTACCCTCGCCGACGTCCTCGAACCGCGCCTTGCGTTCGATCGGCCGGCCGTCCCGGCCGTCCCAGGACAATCTGACCAGCGCCGTTCCCTCTTGGTCCAGCGGCTCGGCGGAAAGGATTTCGCCGGACCATCCGGCATCGCTGCCGAACGGCCACAGCGCCTGCCAGAGGCGGTTGCGGTCGGCCTTGATCACGCGGCTGACCGTCACCGTGCGCAGCCCGAGCGGCACGGTCATCAAAAGAAAGATCAGTCCGAGATTGCCGGCCACGAGGGTGACCGTGACAATGACCGACACTGAAGGCGCTCCCTAACTTAAGGGAGGAGCCTAACGGGTGCGCGGCCAAGAAAGGCTTAACAACAAGGGCTGGCTCTTGCCCGTCTCAGCAGGCTTTGCCGGTCCCAAACGGACGGGGTCTTCTCCGACCCGCAAAGGGCGGGCCTTGCCCGCCCGAAACAGCGGCGGCAAGGCCGCGTGATCACATGGCGCCGATCCAGATCGCCATGGAAACGAGAAAGGTGCTCATGCAAACCAGCGAGACGACATCCTGAACCAGATCAGACATAACTCTCTCCGTTGTTAGTATGTTCGTAATTTGTTCTAATTTTGTTCGAATGTCAACGACCGCCGGCACGGAGCGGCAGCGAGAGAATTTTGCACAGTAAATGAAAGGTTAACTGCCGTGGCAGGCAGGAACTGTAAGGCGCGGCAGCGACAGGAAGCCATGAATGACTTCAGTTTCACAAATGCGATCGGCTACCGGGCGGCGTGTGCAAAGTGTCGGTGATTGGCCACTGTCTTCGCCACTGCCGCGAACCTACGACTGCGGGCAGCCACAGACCTCGCGATTGAAGCCCTGGACGCACCGGTATGAACCGCCGCGTGGACAACCGAAAAGCAAGGAGTAGATGGTCGACACGGCCACCACCAGGAACAACAGCGCGACAATCCCGAGCATGACCTTTTTCACGGCAGCCTCCGACCGGCGGGCGGTCGCATCTTAGCACATCCGCAGCGGATGCATGATCGGATGCCATGACATCGTCATCGGCTGTGGGACCTGGCTCGGGGCCAGTTAAGTAGATTGTCGACCTGGCCTCAGAGGGGCACGACTTTCCCCTCGGCCAGCGTCACCCGGCGGTCCATGCGCGATGCCAGCTCGTGATTGTGGGTGACGATCAGTGCCGCCAATCCGGATTGCCTGACCAGCGCCTCGAGCGCGTCGAAGACATAGGAGGCGGTCGTCGGATCGAGATTGCCGGTCGGCTCGTCGGCCAGGAGCACCAGCGGCGCATTGGCGACCGCGCGGGCAATGGCGACACGCTGCTGCTCGCCGCCGGAAAGCTCGGCCGGCCGGTGCTGCGCGCGTTTGCCAATCTGCATGTAGTCCAGAAGCTGTGCCGCCCGTTCGGACGCCTCCTTGGGAGGAAGCCCCTTGATCAGCTGCGGCATCATGATGTTCTCGAGCGCCGAGAATTCCGGCAGCAGATGATGGAACTGGTAGACGAAGCCGATATCGTTGCGGCGAATCGCGGTGCGCTCGTCATCGGAGAGCCGGCCACAGGCGCGTCCGCCAAGGATCACGTCGCCCGCGTCGGGCCGCTCCAGCAGTCCCGCCGTGTGCAGCAGGGTGGACTTGCCGGTGCCCGACGGCGCGACCAGCGCGACCATCTCGCCGCGCCTGAGCGAAAAGTCGGCGCCGTTCAGAATGGTGAGCTTGCGCGGCCCCTGGACATAGTGCCGCTCGACGCCCTTCAGCTCGATAATGGCTTCGGCCATCACTCGTACCTCAAGGCTTCGACAGGATCGAGCCGGGCGGCCCGCCAGGCCGGAAACACCGTCGCAATGAAGGACAGGCCGAGCGCCATGATGACGACATAGGTCGTCTCGCGCGGGTCCATCTTCGCCGGCAGCTGGCTGAGGAAATAGAGTTCTGGGTTGAACAGGATCCGACCGGTCATCCAGGAGAAGAACTGGCGGATCGATTCGATGTTGACGCAGATGACGACGCCAAGCAGCACGCCGGCAATCGTGCCGGTGACGCCGATTGCCGCCCCCGTCATCAGGAAGATGCGCAGGATCGCGCCGCGCGAGGCGCCCATGGTGCGCAGGATGGCGATGTCGTGGCCCTTGTCCTTCACCAGCATGATGAGGCCGGAAATGATGTTGAGTGCCGCCACCAGCACGATTAGCGTCAAGATCATGAACATGACGTTGCGCTCGACTTGCAGCGCCGAGAAGAAGGTCTCGTTGCGCTGGCGCCAGTCGACGAGATCGACCGGCCGCTGCGCCGCTTGCTCGACCAGCGGCTTCAGCGCATCGACATTGTCCGGATTGTCGACATAGATCTCGATGGTCTGCGCGCGGCCGTCCATGTTGAAATAGAGCTGCGCTTCCGAGAACGGCATATAGACGATCGAGCTGTCATATTCCGACATGCCGACCTCGAAGATCGCGGCCACCTTGTAGCCCTTCATGCGCGGCGTCGTGCCGAGCGGCGTCACGTCGCCGTCCGGTGAGATCAGCGTGATGGTGTCGCCGAGCACCAGCCCGAGGCTTTCCGCCATGCGCTTGCCGATCGCCACGCCCTCGCCGGTGTCGAAACCGTCCAGCGTGCCCTGCTTGATATTGCTTGCGACGATCGAAATCTTGCCGAGGTCCTCGCCACGGATGCCGCGCACCAGGGCGCCCGTGCCGCCGCCGACATTGCCTTGCGCCAATACCTGGCCGTCGATCAGCGGAATGGCGTATTTGACGCCCGAGACGCCGTTGATGCGGCTTGCCACCTGGGCGTAGTCCTCCAGCGGCGAATCGAGCGGCTGCACGATCAGATGGCCATTGACGCCGAGGATCCGGGTGAGCAGCTCGGCACGAAAACCGTTCATCACCGCCATAACGACGATCAGCGTCGCGACGCCGAGCATGATGCCGAGGAAGGAGATGGAGGCGATGACGGAGATCACCGTCTCCTTGCGCCGCGAGCGCAGATAGCGCCAGGCCACCATGCGCTCGAAGCCCGAAAAGGCGCCCGCCCCTGACCTGGCCGCTGTCGCCGCCTCGCTCATCAGGCAACCTCACGATTGCGTTGAATCAGTTTAAGAGCTGATTGGGCGTTGGTCCCGCGCCACCGTGAC
>NZ_JARTVT010000064.1:0-8580 GCF_029625685.1 Mesorhizobium sp. WSM4976 | reverse complement strand
GCGGCGGACAGCAACTCAGGGGGAAAACTGTAACCCATGTATCCGGTTCAAAGTGTTACCCATCTATCGGCTGGACACCAAGCTTTGATATGCCGGCGGCGATCAGCTCTTCTCCCCTTGGCCTACCCCTCCAACCTTTATCCGCCAGCCTGTATCGGCTAAGGGCTTCGCAACAAAGCCCTTGACCCCGGACTGCCCGCAAAAATGACCGCCAAGCTTTCCCCCCTCTTCCTCGGCATCGACACCGGCGGCACCTACACCGATGCGGTGCTGTGGTCGGAGGAGGGCGGCCCCAAGGGCAAGGTTCTGGCCAAGGCGAAGTCGCTGACCACGCGGCACGATCTCGCCGTCGGCATTTCCGGCGCGGTCGATGCCGTGCTTCAGCAATCCGGCACCGATCCTGCCGCGATCAAGCTGGTCTCGATGTCGACGACCTTGGCCACCAACGCGCTGGTGGAGGGCCAGGGCGGGCGCGTGGCGCTCGTCATGATCGGCTTTTCCGAGGCCGATCTTGCCCGCGATGGCTTGAAGACGGCGCTCGGCACCGATCCGGTGGTGTTCTGCCCCGGCGGCCATGACGTGCACGGCAATGCCGCCAAGCTCGACTTGTCCGGCCTCGAGGCCGCACTCCCCGAGCTTGGGCGTTCGGTGTCCGGCTTCGCCGTCTGCGCCTATTTCGCCACGCGCAACCCGGCGCATGAGCTTGCCGCTCGCGACCTGATCCGCGAGAAGACCGGCCTGCCGGTCACCGCCAGCCACGAGCTTTCGGCAAAGCTCGGCGGCCCGCGCCGCGCGCTCACCACGCTGCTCAACGCCCGCCTGATCTCGATGATCGACCGGCTGGTCGCGGCGACCGAAGGATTTCTGGCCAAGCGCGGCATCGCGGCGCCCCTGATGGTGGTGCGCGGCGACGGCGCGCTGGTGTCGGCGGCCTTTGCCCGTCAACGGCCGATCGAGACGATCCTCTCCGGCCCCGCCGCCAGCCTTGTCGGCGCCCGTCACATGACCGGGCTGGACGACGCCATGGTGTCGGATATCGGCGGCACCACCACGGATGTCGCCGTGCTCGATGGCGGCCGTCCTCGCCTCGATCCGGAAGGCGCCACCGTCGGCGGCTTCCGCACCATGGTCGAGGCCGTCGCCATGCGCACCTTCGGCCTCGGCGGCGACTCGGAAGTGGCGCTGGAAGACGGCGCGCTCGATCCGAAGATCCTGCTCGGGCCGCGCCGCCTGGTGCCGCTGGCGCTTGCCGGCATGGCGCATGGCGAGGCGGTCACCGCCGAGCTGGAACGGCAGCTGCGCGCGCCCAATCCGAGCCGCATGGACGGGCGTTTTGCCGTACGCACCGGAGTGCCGGATCGCCTCGCCGCCGGCCTCACCGCGCCGGAAGCGAAGCTTTACGAAGCAATCGGCGCCACGCCGCTGGCGCTCGACCGGCTGCTCTCGTCCAACGCGCAGAACGCCACGCTGAACCGTCTGGTTGCGCGGGGGCTCGTGCACATCTGCGGCTTCACGCCGTCCGACGCCGCCCATGTGCTGGGCAAGCAGTCGAACTGGGACGTCGCCACCGCCCGGCTGGGCGCAGAGCTGTTCGCGCGCCGCCGCGACGGCCGCGGCCAGGCGATCGCTGCCACGCCGGAGGAGATTTCGCAGCGCGTGCTGGTCACGCTCACCCGCTGGTCGGCCGAATACATCCTCGAAACAGCCTTCGCCGAGGATGGCCTGGACGGCGCGGCGACCGTCGCGCACGCGCTGGTGCAGCGCGCGGTCGATGGCCATCCAGGCATCGCCCGCTTCACCGTCGCGCTCGACCGTCCGGTGATCGGCCTCGGCGCTTCCGCGCCGCTGCATTATGCGGGCCTGCCGCCGCTTGTCGGCAATGGCTGCATCGTGCCGGAAGACACCGATGTCGCCAACGCGCTGGGCGCCGTGGTCGGCCAGGTGCGGGTCTCGGCCGAAGCCCGCGTCAGCCAGCCGAAGGAAGGGCTGTTCCGCCTGGCGTCGGGCCAGACAGTACGCGACTTCACCGACGAGGCGAAGGCGATCGAGGCGGCTGAAGCCGATGTGCGGGCGATCGCAGCCGGGCGCGCCAAGGACGCCGGCACCGACAGCGCCGAGATCGACGTCGCCACCGAGTTCAAGGTCTCGACCATCGAGGGCCAGCGCATGTTCATCGAAGCACATGTGGTCGCCGTGGCGTCAGGACGGCCGCGGATCGCGGTGTGAGGGAGAGGGGGAGACCGCGTACCCCTACACCCTAAGCCGAATTGACCCCGCAACCCCAAACATGCCAAAGGGCCGACAAAGCCTACCATTTGGAGAACTCCTGATGACCGACCGCATCGAGATCGCCGGGTTGCGGATTGCCCGGGAGCTCCATGACTTCGTGGCCGAGGAGGCCACGCCCGGCACCGGCATCGATCCGGAAAAATTCTGGGAAGGCTTTTCGGCCATCGTCCACGATCTCGCGCCGAAGAACCGCGCGCTGCTGGCCAAGCGCGACGCCATGCAGGCGAAGCTCGACGACTGGTACCGCCAAAACGGCGCGCCGATCGACATGGAGGCGTACAAGACCTTCCTGAAGGAGATCGGCTATCTGGTGCCGGAAGGGCCGGCCTTCAGCGTCTCGACGGAGCATGTCGACCCCGAGATCGCTGTCGTCGCCGGGCCGCAGCTCGTCGTGCCGGTGATGAACGCGCGCTATGCGCTCAACGCCGCCAATGCGCGCTGGGGCTCGCTCTATGACGCGCTCTACGGCACCGATGCCATTCCCGAGACCGGCGGCGCAGAGAAGGGCAAGGGTTTCAATCCGGCGCGCGGCGCCAAGGTGATCGCCTGGGCGAAGGATTTCCTCGACCAATCGGTGCCGCTGACCACGGGCAAATGGGCCGGGGTCAACGGGCTGTCGGTGGCGAATGGCGCGCTGAAAGCGGGCGAGGGCGCCGGCGCCACCACGCTCGCCGACCCAAAACAGTTCGCCGGCTATCGCGGCGATGCCGAGAATCCCGAAGCGGTGCTCCTGGTCAAGAACGGCCTGCATATCGAGATCGTGATCGACCACGCCAACCAGATCGGCAAGACCGATCCGGCCGGCATCGCCGACGTCATCCTGGAATCGGCTCTCACGACCATCCAGGACTGCGAGGATTCGGTCGCGGCTGTCGATGCCGAGGACAAGGTCGTCGTCTACCGCAACTGGCTCGGCCTGATGAAGGGCGACCTCGCCGAAGAGATCACCAAGGGCGGCAAGACTTTTGTCCGCAAGCTCAATCCGGACCGCCGCTACACGGCGCCCAATGGCGGCCAGCTCCTGCTGCCGGGCCGCTCGCTGATGCTGGTGCGCAATGTCGGCCACCTGATGACCAATCCGGCGATCACCGACCGCGACGGAAACGAAGTGCCGGAAGGCATCATGGATGCCGCGATCACCGGGCTGATCGCGCTGCATGATGTCGGCGAGAACGGCCGCCGCGCCAATTCCCGCGCCGGCTCGATGTATGTCGTGAAGCCGAAGATGCACGGGCCGGAAGAGGTTGCCTTCGCCGTCGAGATCTTCGACCGGGTCGAGGCGCTGCTCGGCATGGCAAAGAACACCATCAAGATGGGCATCATGGACGAGGAGCGGCGCACCACCGTCAACCTCAAGGAGGCGATCCGCGCGGCGCGCGAGCGCGTGGTGTTCATCAACACCGGCTTCCTCGACCGCACCGGCGACGAGATCCATACCTCGATGGAAGCCGGCCCGATGATCCGCAAGGGCGACATGAAGCAGGCTGCCTGGATCTCCGCCTATGAGGCTTGGAATGTCGACACAGGGCTGGAATGTGGGCTCGCCGGCCACGCGCAGATCGGCAAGGGCATGTGGGCTATGCCGGACCTGATGGCGGCGATGCTGGTTGAGAAGATCGCACATCCCAAGGCCGGCGCCAACACCGCCTGGGTGCCCTCGCCGACAGCGGCGACCCTGCACGCCACGCATTATCATAAAGTGGATGTGCACGCCGTGCAGGCGGCGCTGAAGAATCGGCCGAAGGCCAAGCTCGACGACATCCTGTCGGTGCCGGTCGCGGTGCGGCCGAACTGGACGCCGGACGAGATCCAGCGCGAGCTCGACAATAATGCGCAGGGCATTCTGGGTTACGTGGTGCGCTGGATCGACCAGGGCGTCGGCTGCTCGAAAGTGCCCGACATCAACGATGTCGGCCTGATGGAGGACCGCGCGACGCTGCGCATCTCCTCGCAGCACATCGCCAACTGGCTGCGCCACAAGGTCTGCTCGGAAATCCAGGTCAGAGACTCGTTGCAGCGCATGGCGGCGATCGTCGACCGCCAGAATGTCGGCGACCCGCTCTACCGCCCGATGGCGCCGGACTTCGACCATTCCATCGCCTTCCAGGCCGCCTGCGACCTGGTGTTCAAGGGAACGAGCCAGCCCAACGGCTATACAGAGCCGGTGCTGCATGCGCGGCGGCTGGAGCTGAAGACGAAGGACCGGTAGCGCCGCCTTTACGTTCCCGTCGGGGGCGATTGCACAGGTCTCCAGCTCCGCCGGTCCTCTATCCCCGCGCGAGAATGAGCAAACGGGGAAAGGCGCTGCCCTTTCAAGAGCGCTCGGGGATCTGCCCAGAGCAGCTATCGCTCGTGGTCAGCGAAACCGTCGCGATCACGCGCCGATCACCCGAATGAGATGACAAGTTGATTAGAGGGACATTGACGATATTGTGTCTACCTACTAGTTGGTAGGTACTACCAAAAAAACGAAAGAAAAGGTATCCGTCATGCCTGCACTAACGAGCGGCCAGAACCGCGCCAAGCCCTCGAACGGCTGGCTCAAAAGCTATTACTATCTGCGGTTTGCCGTATCGGCGGCCTGGGTCCTGGCGGCCTTCACCGTAACGAAGACCGTTCCGCCGCTCGCCGCCGTGATGCTGGTCGCCTATCCCCTTTGGGACGCGCTCGCCAACTATGTCGACGCGCAGCGCAGCGGCGGGCTTCGCAGCAACAGATCGCAACTTTTGAACTTCGTGGTCAGCATCGTCACCGCGATCGCGGTTGCAATCGCGCTTGGCCGCAGCATGAACGCGGTGCTTGCAGTCTATGGTGTCTGGGCCGCGCTCTCCGGCGTGTTTCAGCTCCTGACGGCGGTTCGTCGCTGGAAGACCAACGGCGCCCAGTGGGCGATGATCCTGAGCGGCGCCCAGTCGGCGCTGGCCGGTCTCTTCTTCGTCAAGATGGCGGGCGGCACAGATGCCATCGGCATCGTCAACGTCGCGCCCTACGCCGCTTTCGGCGCCTTCTACTTCCTGGTGTCCGCCGTGTGGCTTTCGGTGAGCGATATCCTTCGCAAGTCGCCGCAGGCCGCGCGTTGAGATTTCCTCCGCCGGAGGTTAGGCATGCTTATGGACAGGCCCTCGAACACCGCCGATGACATCCTGGCCGCCGCGCGACGCTTCATCGTCGCCGGCGGCTATAACGGATTCAGCTACGCGGATATCGCCGAGGTGGTGGGTATCCGCAAAGCCAGCATCCATCATCATTTCCCGAGCAAGGTCGACCTCGTGCGGACCCTGGTCAGGCGCTACCTCGAGGACGCCGTGACGGGCATGACCGAGCTCGAGCGCAATGTGCCCGGGCCGCCCGAGTTGCTGCGAACCTATGCCGGCTTCTGGGCGCACTGCATCGAGGACGCGAGCAGGCCGTTCTGCGTCTGTGCGTTGCTGGCGAGCGAGCTTCCGGTGCTGCCGCCGGAAGTTGCCGCCGAAGTTCGGGCCTATTTCCAGTTTCTGTCGGGCTGGCTGACAGGCGTGATAGAGCGCGGCGCCGGGCAAGGTACATTGACGATCGCCGCCGCGCCACGCGTCGAGGCGGAGGCCTTCATGGCGACCGTGCACGGGGCGATGCTTTCCGCGCGGGCCTATGGCGATGTCCTGACCTTCGGCATGATCCTGGAGCCGACCCTGCAGAAGCTGATCCCGGCAACCGATTGATGTTAGATCGCCCGGCCTCGTTGCTCGGTGCCGCGCAGGAGGCGTTCCCGATCGGGCCTTTAGCAATTGCTATTTCTCGGACTGAGTGACCATTTTGACACAGGTTTATCGGGTAATTGAGAGTATGCTAACGCAGTGGCAGTGGCAGGCGACAGCGGGTCGCGGGAGACAATCGATGCGTTCTATCGTTGGAGCTTTCTTGATTCTGGGCACGGCGATGACTGGCGCCAATGCCGCGGACATCGTTCAGCCAGTGGCATCGATGGATGTTCCCTATTCATGGACCGGGCTTTATGTCGGCGCGAACGCGGGCGGGGCCTTCGGGAAGGTTGACGGCGATTTCACCGGTATTCTTGGATCGGCCGACATCGGGAATTTTACCGGCGGCGCGCTGGTGGGCGCCAATTACCAGTATGGCCAATGGGTTTTCGGTGTCGAAGGCGATATCAATTACCTGGGGTTCAAGAAAGAATTCTCGCCCGGAGCAAACGGTGGCGGGGGTCTTGGTGCCGAAGCGAGGGTCGATGCTTTCGGAACGATCCGCGGCCGCGTCGGCTATGCATTCGATCGTTGGCTCCCTTATGTCACGGCCGGTGTTGCGATGGGTGATGTCAAGATCGATGAGCACGTCTTCGGCATTGCTAAGACCAAGTTTCAGACAGGATACGCAGTCGGCGGCGGCGTTGAATACGCTTTCAACAACAATTGGACCGCTCGTGCGGAATATCTCTTCGTTGACCTCGGCAAAAAGGATTTCGGGTTTAGCCCTTCTGCTCCCTATGACGTGAAGACCAACTTCAGTGTGGTTCGCGCTGCCGTGGCCTACAAGTTCTGATTCCGAGCGGCATTAATTTGGCTCACAATGCCCGGCGCGACGGCATATCGTGCCGACGTCAGGAATTGCCTTGAAGCGGGCCTCCATTCCAACGGAACGGCTCTGGCTATGCGGTCGTGCTAATCAAGCCGCCTGCGCCGTCCGCTCGGCGCTCATGCGATAGGAAATCGCTTCGGCGAGATGGATGCGGCCGACCGTCTCGCTGGCGTCGAGGTCGGCCAGCGTGCGCGCCACTTTCAGCACGCGGTGATACGCTCGTGCCGAGAAGGCAAGTTTTTCGCTTGCGTCCTTGAGCAGCGTCAGGCCGGCTGAATCCGGCCTTGCGATCTCCTCGATGATCGAAGGCGGGCAGTGCGCGTTGGTGGTGGCGCCGGCGCCCAGCCGTTCCAGCCGCTCGCGCTGCATGGCGCGCGCACGCGCCACGCGCTGCGCCACCGAAGCGCTTGTCTCCGCCTTGTCCGGCCGGATCAGGTCGCTCGCCGAGACAGCCGGCACCTCGATCCTGAGGTCGATGCGGTCGAGCAGCGGGCCGGAAATCCTCGCCTGGTATTCGGTGCGGCAGCGGTCGCCGCGCAGGCAGCGAAAGCCCGGCTCGCCCGACATGCCGCAGCGGCACGGATTCATCGCCGCCACCAGCTGGATACGCGCCGGATAGGTGACGCGGTGGTTGGCGCGCGCGATCATGCAGTCGCCGGTTTCCAGTGGCTGGCGCAGCGCATCCAGCGTCTGCGGCGTGAACTCCGGCAGCTCGTCGAGGAACAGCACGCCGTGATGGCGAGCGACACCTCGCCGGGGCGCGCGCGCAGTCCGCCGCCCACCATCGCCGCCATCGAGGCCGAGTGATGCGGCGCGCGGAACGGCCGCCGGTCGGTCAGCTTGCCTTCGCCGAGCTCGCCGGCGACGGACGCGATCATCGAGACTTCGAGCAGTTCCTTCGGCGCCAGCGGCGGCAGGATCGAGGGCAGTCTTTGCGCCAGCATCGACTTGCCCGAGCCCGGCGGCCCGACCATCAGGATATTTCATCCGCCGGATTGCGGCGAAACGGCGGCGCGCCGCTACTCACGGAAGGAATGGCTCCCGGAAGTCACGATGGGAGTAGCGCTAGGATAGCAGTATTATTCGGGCGACAAAGAATAATCTTCTCGCTGTAATATACGCAATTGCGTATATATTTCCGAATGTCCCGTTCTGTCCATCAGGTTTCGGAATGTCAGGCTTAAATGAGGAGATCGGTCGCCTTTGACAAAGTGCGCTGTAGATGTAGAATTAGTTCTTCGTAAGCGGCATAATTTCTGACCACAAGTGACGGGTCCCATGTCGGGGAGGCACTCTATTGCCTGAGTTGTCGAGCGTAGTTCGCATTGCGGCTGCGCAGTACATTCGCATGTCAACCGAGCATCAGCGCTATTCTCTGGAAAATCAGATCGCTGCAATAGCGGAGTACGCCGAAGCCCGCGGCTTCGCTATTGTCCAAACCTATGCCGATGCTGGAAAAAGCGGCCTCAGCCTCAAAGGACGAGACGGCCTTAAGCAATTGCTGTCCGATGTCGTGACTTGTCAGCGCAGCTACTCTGCAATCCTCGTCCTTGACGTCAGCCGGTGGGGACGGTTCCAAGACACTGACCAGTCCGCTCACTATGAATTCATCTGCCGAGACGCCGGTGTAGCTGTCCGGTATTGCGGAGAGCCTTTTGAAAACGACGGCAGCATGGTCTCAACCATCGTCAAGAACCTTAAGCGCGTCATGGCAAGCGAGTA
>NZ_JARTVT010000063.1:0-9293 GCF_029625685.1 Mesorhizobium sp. WSM4976 | reverse complement strand
CATGACGCCCTGGATCATGAACGTAACAGATGACCAGGATCGGCTCCTGTTCACTCTTCAATTCGCCGCGAAGGTGCGCCATCGCCGAATGGAGGCAGGACTTCAACACCGCGAGACCCCATTCCTCTTTCGGATACCAGACCCCGCCGGCCTTCGCCGGAACCCTCACCGCAACCGGCTCCGACGCTGCGCCCATTGACGGCTTCGCGTCTCCGCCGGTTGCTCAACCCGCGCCTCACGGCGTAACAGAAACGGCCTAGGCTCTAATCGCCGCTGGATGACAGTGGCAGGTCACCAGTTGCCTTGCAATCAATTCCACGTATGCACTCCCAGCGTTTGCAGCAGACCATCGAAAGTGACGGCACTATTCTCCACACGCGCATCGAACTGGACATCAGAACTCGTACGATGCGTGCGGATGTTGCTTGGACTGTAACCGAACTGCTGCGTGAAGGCGCGGCTGAAATTCGCGGCCGAGTCGTAGCCTATCGCCAGGCCCACTTCGGCAATCGTCCGCCGGTCGGACGGGTCCGTAAGCATTCTGTGGGCCGCCAGAAGACGATGTTGGCGAATGTACTTCGCCACACCGCCAACGGGTTCAAAGAGTTCGTAGAGCCGCGTCCTCGATATCGCAAGCTCGCGGCTCAAGGCCTCGGGCGTCAGGTCCGACGAGATGAGGTTCTTGCGGATCAAGCGCCGCGCCCGCGTCATCAAACCGATCTGCGATACACGCTCGCTGTCGCCGCGATCTAGGAATGGTGCCACGGTATCGAGGATCATTTCTAGCAAGCGGCTCTTGATGCCCGGCAGGTCATCCTGTGAGAGACCGCTAAGATTGGTCTCAAGGCCAACCATGTGATCGTACAGCAACTTCACCCTGCGACCGCCGAGGACGGTATTGCTGCTTGCCGGCGGTAGGCCGCCGCGATCCGCAAACTGATCGTCCGGAACGACAAGCGTGAGCGACTCCGACGCCAGGGCACGCCCCCTGAATGGGTTACCAAGCGAACGGATCTCCATCATGCCGGGCTCGTTTTCGGTCACCCGTCCGTCGAAACCTGTCCATGAGCGGCCGGTCCTGAGAAAGGTGATCAGCCAGTGGTCGAGCGGACTGAACCGCACCATGTCCGGCGATCGTTCGTAGCTGAAGGCTGGCACGGTCTGTTGCAAAAGCAGCATTCCGCCGAGGTTCCAAACCGCCTGCCGCACGGGGAAACCATCATCCGGTGCGACGTTGTCCGGCAGCCGCGCTTCCGCCAGCGAGGCGATATGTTCCCGCCACGCGGAGAACTGCTCAAGGGGAGGAAGGCTCTCCGTTTCGAAGCACAGCGCAACGAGAGACGCTGTGGTGTTCTCGTCCTTGCCGAGAGGTTCTTGAGACACGCGCGGCCAGCGTCGGCGTTCCACGGGCGGGGGGGCATTGTTATCTTCAGGCATCCTGCAGTCCAGCCACTACCCGGAATGCGACCAACCCAAGGCCTAGAACGGTTTTCGTTAAAGTTCTCCTAGTTTTGTTTTCGCCCGCAGCCTCCTAGACACGGCGGGGACAGTCGCCGGAAGTCCGACGAACGAGGATCGACGTATCCACGCCATCGATTGCCGGCCCAGACGTTGCCGTAAGCGTCCACCGGGCCAACGGCATCGTGCGAATCTACCCTCGCACATCTTCGGAGAAATGGACGTTTTGATAAGTATCCGGATTTCCCGATATCGCTACGCCCTGGGGGAAGCTGCTAATTCCGGCATCAGTTGGGCCATGAAAGACGAATGCGGATTCTTCCGAGATCTTCGCGAGTAACGAAGGTCAAAAAGTCGTCTTCCGGGAGTTAGTGAGGCAGGCGGCGATGAGTATAGTTTTCAGCTCCAAGAATCTAAAACCTTTGTCTACTTCTAGGCGCAGGATACTTGTAGCAGGTGGTGCAGGGTTCCTGGGTTCCCATCTCTGCGAGCGCCTGCTGATCGAGGGCAATACGGTCCTTTGCGTGGACAATTTCTCCACCGGCCGCTTGGAAAACCTGCGCCATCTCAGGGGCTTCGAAGGGTTCAGCTTCGTGCGCCACGACATCGTCGAGCCGCTCGATCTGCCGGTTGACGAAATCTACAACCTGGCGTGCCCTGCTTCGCCGCCGCACTACCAGCTTGACCCGATCCACACGATGAAGACGAGTGTGATCGGTTCGCTCAACCTCCTGGAACTCGCTGTGCGCAACCATGCACGGATCTTCCAGGCCTCCACCTCGGAAGTTTACGGCGATCCCCACGTTCACCCGCAGCCGGAAGCGTATTGGGGCAACGTCAATTCGTTCGGTCCGCGGGCCTGCTATGACGAGGGCAAGCGATCGGCCGAGACGCTGTTCTACGATTTCCACAAGCAGCACGGGCTCGACATCCGCGTCGTGCGCATCTTCAACACCTACGGTCCGCGCATGCGCCCCGATGACGGCCGCGTCGTGTCCAATTTCATCGTCCAGGCTCTCAAGGGCGAGGACATCACGATATATGGCGACGGGTCGCAGACGCGTTCGTTCTGCTACGTGGACGACCTGATCGAGGGCTTCCACCGGCTGATGTACGCCGAGCCGGCCATCCACACACCCGTCAACATCGGCAATCCGGGCGAGTTCACGGTCCGTGAGCTTGCGGAGCGCATCGTCGCTATGACGGGCACCAAGTCCAAGATCGTCTACCACCCGCTTCCGGTCGACGATCCGCGCCAGCGTCGGCCAGATATCTCAGTTGCCAAGAAAGAACTCGGCTGGGAGCCGACTGTCGCACTGGAACAGGGCCTGACGTCGACGATCACCTATTTCGAGCGTCAGCTGACCAAGACCTCCGCGAAGCTTGTCGAGGCTGCGTAAATGTCAGCGAACACTGTGCTTGTGGTCGGCGGGGCCGGTTTCATAGGCAGCCATACGTCCAAACTGCTGTCGAAGCAGGGTTACGAACCTGTTGTCTATGACAATCTCACGACCGGGCATCGCGCGGCGGTGCGCTGGGGACCGTTGGTCAAGGGCGACATTCTCGACACGGCGCACCTGGTCGCCGCGATCGAGGAGCACAGGCCGTCTGCGGTCATCCATTTTGCCGCCTCGGCCTATGTCGGAGAGTCCGTCGAGAACCCGGCCAAATATTACCGCAACAATGTCGCAGGCACGCAGTCCCTGCTCGAAGCATGCCGCCTGACGGGCACGCGCGACGTGGTCTTCTCTTCGAGCTGTGCCACCTACGGCGTTCCCCGCAACCTGCCGATTCAGGAACGGGAAATCCAGCAGCCGATCAATCCCTACGGCCGTACAAAGCTGATCGCGGAACATATGCTCGCCGACTATTCGGCGGCCTATGGCCTACGTTTTGTGGCGCTGCGCTACTTCAATGCATGCGGCGCCGATCTCGATGGCGAGCTGAAGGAAGATCATGATCCTGAGACGCACCTCATTCCGCGCGCGATGATGGCTGCTGCCGGCACGATCGATTTTCTCGAGGTTTACGGCAACGACTACGATACGCCCGACGGCACCTGCATGCGTGATTACATCCATGTTGTCGACCTGGCTCGAGCGCATGTTCTGGCGGTCGAACGTCTCAGCAACGACGGTGCAAATCTGGCTGTCAATCTCGGCACCGGCCGCGGAACGTCCATCCGTGAAATCCTCGACGCCATCGCCCGTATCACGGGTCGCAACGTTCCGATCGAGATGCGCGCTCGCCGTGCCGGTGACCCGCCGGCGCTTTATGCGGACCCTTCATTCGCGGCCGAGAAGCTCGGGTTTCTTGCGGCCTATTCGGACCTGGACACGATCATCCGCTCCGCGGCTCCGACCTTCGGCCTGGAGCTACAGGGATGACAAAGCCCCGGCTCGACATGCCCACAAGGGAGGATCCCTTGATGGTCCCGATATTCGCCGGCCGCAAACGCGTCGAATATGTCATCGGCGTCGCGCTCTGGGCGGCCGCGCTGATCTATTTTTGGCAATGGTGGATCCTGGACGCCGTCCACACCCACCTTCTCGGTTCAATCTTGGTCAGCCTGCTGCTGGCATGGATAACCGTTCTTCCGGTCTACTTCATCACCATCTTCTTCAATGCGCGGAAGCCCGCCGGACCGTTGCGGATCCCGACCGGGAGCCGGGTTGCGATGGTGGTGACGAAGGCTCCGTCGGAACCGTTCCACGTCGTGGCGGAAACCTTGCTGGCGATGCTGGCGCAGAACGTGCCGCACGACACCTGGCTCGCCGACGAGGATCCGTCGCCCGAAACGCTGGCTTGGTGCCGTGACCACGGCGTGTTCGTCTCCACGCGCAAGGGGCGTGCCGACTATCATCGTCAGTCCTGGCCTCGCCGCACGCGGTGCAAGGAAGGCAACCTCGCCTTCTTCTACGATCACTACGGCTACGCGGATTATGATTTCGTGTCGCAGCTCGATGCGGATCACGTTCCCGAGCCGGACTATCTGTTCCAGATGCTGCGTCCGTTTGCGGATCCGGCTGTCGGCTACGTTTCGGCGCCCAGCATCTGCGACCGCAATGCACATGAGAGCTGGTCCGCCCGCGGACGGCTCTATGTCGAAGCAAGCATGCACGGTTCGCTGCAGGCCGGCTACAACGGCGGCTTCGCGACGGTTTGCATCGGATCGCACTATGCCGTCCGTACGGCTGCGCTGAAGGAAATCGGTGGCCTGGGTCCCGAACTCGCTGAAGATCACTCGACGACACTTTTCATGAACGCGCATGGCTGGCGCGGAGCGCATGCGCTGGATGCCATCGCCCATGGCGACGGCCCACGCACCTTTGCTGACCTCGTCACGCAGGAGTTTCAGTGGTCCCGCAGCCTGGTGATGATCCTTCTCCAGTACACGCCGAAGCTGATCGGCCGGATGCCGTTGCACTTGAAGGTGCAGTTCTTGTTCTCGCAGTTCTGGTATCCGCTGTACGCGTTCTTCCTGGCCATGATGTTCCTGTTGCCGGTGATCGTCCTGGCCCATGGCGATAATTTCGTCAGCGTGACTTACCCGGACTTCCTGCGGCACTTTGCGCCCCAGTCGCTGATGATACTGCTCATGGCGTTCTGGTGGCGGGCAAGCGGAACGTTCCGGCCCGTCGACGGCAAGATCCTGAGCTGGGAGGCGATGCTGTTTCTGCTTGCCCGCTGGCCCTGGGTTCTGGCGGGAACCTTCGCGGCGTTCCGCGACTGGCTGACCGGAACCTTCGTCGACTTCCGCGTCACTCCCAAGGGCGCGGCCGATGTCGATGCGCTGCCGCTGCGTGTTCTGGCGCCATACCTGTTCGTGGTGCTGATATCGATCCTGCCGGTGCTGCTAGTCCAGGACAACTATGAGACCCGCGGCTTCTACGTTTTCGCTATCGTAAACACGTGCTTCTACATCGTGCTGCTGGTGATGATCGTAGTGCAGCATGCACGTGAAAACACGGTCCGCTACCGTACCCGCTTCTATCAGCCAGCGCTCGCGGCCAGCCTGCTTGCTCTGGTCGCGCTGCCAACCCTCGCTACCGCCGAAAGGGGCCGCGACGGCATCGAAGCGCTCGCTTGGGGAACGCGTAGTTTTACGCTCTTCGACGATCGCTTCTCAGTCGCCGGCGCAGGTGTCGGCGGGCGCGATACGCACAAGACCATATTCAGTCCACGCTGGCGCGAAGGCGATGCCAGCGAACAAAGTCAATGAGAAGGGATGTGTTCACATGAAGATTGCGATCATCGGAACCGGCTATGTCGGATTGGTGAGCGGCACCTGCTTCGCTGCCTGGGGTAACGAGGTCGTCTGCGTCGACAAGGATGCCCAGAAGATCGAGGCGCTTCGGCGCGGCGCCGTGCCCATCTACGAGCCGGGCCTGGACGAACTGGTTGAGCGCAATTCGGTCGCCGGCCGTTTGAGCTTCACATGCAACCTCGCCGAAGCCCTCAAGGGAGCCGCGGTCGTGTTCATCGCGGTTGGCACACCGCCGCGTCCCGGTCACGGCGATGCGGACCTTTCCTTCGTTTACATGGCCGCTCGCGAACTCGCGCCGCTGATCGACGACAATGCGGTCGTGGTGGTGAAGTCGACCGTGCCCGTGGGGACCGGCGATGTTGTTCACAAGATCGTCGGATCGACGCGCAAGGCCGGGACTTTTTCCGTCGCCTCCAACCCTGAGTTCCTTCGCGAAGGCGTCGCCATCAAGGATTTCCTGGAGCCTGACCGGGTGGTGATCGGCGTCGAGGACAAGGTCGCCGAGGAGCGCCTGGTCGCGCTTTACGGAATTCCGCTGGAGTCCAAGAAGACCCCGATCGTCGTCACTCGCCGCCGCACTTCGGAGCTCATCAAGTACGCCGCCAACGCTTTCCTGGCCACTAAGATCACCTTCATCAACGAAATGGCCGATCTTTGCGAGCAGGTTGGCAGCAATGTCGGCGAACTGGCGCTGGGCATGGGCCTCGACAAGCGTATCGGGACCAGCTTCCTGAATGCGGGCCCCGGCTACGGCGGCTCGTGCTTCCCGAAAGACACCATGGCGCTTCTGCGCACCGCGCAGGACTATGGCGTGTCGGTGCGTATCGTCGAAGAAACCGTGACGGCCAACGAAGCCCGCAAGCGCCGGATGGCCCTGAAGGTCATGGACGCTCTCGACAACGACGTGCAAGGCCGGACGATCGCCGTTCTGGGTCTCACCTTCAAACCCGACACCGACGACATGCGCGACGCGCCATCGGTTCCGCTGATAGAGACGCTGCAGCGTTTCGGCGCCCAAATCCGCGCCTATGACCCGGTCGGCGCGGAAAATGCCAGCCGCATCCTTTCGGACGTCGAACTCCACGACGATGCTTATGAATGCGCGCGCGGTGCGGACGCCGTGGTCGTCGTCACGGAATGGGACAGCATCCGCAAACTCGATCTGGCGCGCCTGAAAAAAGTCATGCGTCAGGCCGTCCTGATAGATCTAAGAAACGCCTTCGCCTCAGGCGTTGCCGAAGCCCTCGGTTTTCGGGTTTCGGCAATCGGTCGCCCGACCCTCCGACAGGAGACGGCCGGCAGGGGCCCGCGCACACATTCGGGTCTCCAGGCGGCATCGACATCGCGGCAAACTAATTCAGAGAGCATGGGAGGCTCCGTTGTCAACACGTAGCAACACATCACGTTTCAACCGCTTCGCCAACGCCTTGGCCGCCTTGACGCTCTCGTGGCTTGTCGGATCAGCCTGGAGCGCTTCAGCGCAGGAAGTCGTGTTGCCCAAGGCGGCGCGCGTGATGACGCCGGCCGAAATCCACGCCCTCTACCAGGGCAGGAGTTGGCGGTGGAAAGGAGGCGCGGGTTATCTGGTAGACGAGGGGCGGGGGTTCAGTGCCTGGGTCGATGACGATACCGGCAAATCCTGGGCCGAAGGTCGCTGGATGATCACCGAGACGGGACAGATGTGTCTCAATGCGACGTGGCATTCCAAGGCTGGCCAATTCCCGGCGATGACCTGCTTTTCGCACCGCCTCGATAACGGGACAATCTATCAGAAGCGCGAGCCAGACGGCAGCTGGTACGTCTTTCGCCATGCCCAGCCTCGTGACAAGGACGAGGCAAAAAACCTGGTCCGTAAGGACCTCGTGTCAACTCATATCTCAGCTGTGAAGACTGCACTCGACTGAGAGCAGCCCTTTGAACAGTAAAAAGGAGAATCCCGTGAATAGTTTTTTGAAGACAACCTTCATCCTGTTTGGAGGGGTGGTCATTTCGGGCGCCGTCTACGCCGCGAGCGGCGTCTCCGGCGCCAGTGTGGACAGTCGGAACCCATTCCAAGATAAGCGCCCGTTAATCGCGGCTGATGCCATCACGCCCGGCGCCTACGATCCGCATGGAGACTACACCAACGACGCTAACTCCAAGATCGAGCATATCTTTCTTCCCTGGGAAGACGTGGATCTGGCAACCCTTAGTGTTGCGGACGATTACGCCAGCCAGCGCGGCCGGTCGTTGCTGATCACCATCGAGCCCTGGTCGTGGGCCCGCGACTGGCGCGTGAGCCCGGAGAACCTGCTGGGCGGAATTCTCGCTGGTCGCTACGATTCCAACATGTCCGCGGTCTGCTCCGCGGCGGCACAGCTGAAGAGTCCGGTTACCATTCGCTGGGCGCAGGAAATGGACGACAAGACCGGCCAATTCACTTGGTCGTTCTGGAATGCGGATGGCTATGTGAGGGCCTACAGGCACGTGATCGACGTCTGTCGCAAGCACCTGCCGAATGCCAAGTACATGTGGTCGCCGAAAGGGGACGAGGGTCTTCAGGCCTTCTATCCGGGTGACAAATACGTCGACGTGATCGGCCTGTCAGTCTTCGGCTATCAGCCATACGATAAGCTGGAAGCCGGCCACGATACGACATTCGTGGAGCGAACGAAGCCGGGCTACGACCGCGTGGCCGGTTTCGGCAAACCGGTTGCCATAGCCGAGCTCGGCTACGAAGGCGACGACAGCTACGTGCGGAACTGGGCTTCGGAGGCGAACAAGCCGCATGCCGAATTCCCTGCCATGACAGCTGTGGTCTATTTCAACGACTTGGAAGTCTATCCCTGGCCGCGAAAGGTCGGCCGGCCTGACTGGCGCGTGGCGGACCACCCGCTGAATCCGGTGACCGAAAATAACGCAGCGGCTAAACCGACTGTGAATTGAACCGCACATTTCCGTCGCGATCTGCGACGGGTCTTTTTCCCTGCTACCTATTGGAAAAAAAGCAAATGTCTTCAGCCCATTCAACTGTCGTAACTACGGCGCTGCTCGCGCTCCTTCTCGCGGCTGGCAATGCCGCGGCAGCGCCGAAGCCGGTTGTCGATGCCACCGCCAAGCTCGCTGCGGCCGCAGCTCCCATGAAGGCGGATGCGGTTGAGCAGCTTTACGCCAACCGCACCTGGCTGTGGGAGAAGAACGGAGCCGGATATTTTTCCGAGAACGAGCACGGCCGGAAGCGTTTCGTGGCACGAACGCAGGCCGGTCATGGCGAAGGCGACTGGTATGTAACCAGCGGCGGCAGGCTCTGCATGCGCGCGCTATGGACCGCCAAGAACGACCGCGGAAGCGGCGCCATTACTTGCTTCCTGCATCGCGAAAAGAATGGCGTCATCTACCAGCGGCCCAGCCTGGGCGGCCAGTGGTATGTCTTCCGCAACAATCCGGTGCGAAAGAATGACGGCGTGCGAAAGCTGGTGAAGGGCGATCGGGTCATCAAAGAGCTCTAGCCGGCTGTTGAAATAGGCACTCGCCACCGGACCGCAGCGGTGATTCACTGGTTTCCGAAGGGATTCGGAGGTGACGAGTG
>NZ_JARTVT010000062.1:0-9715 GCF_029625685.1 Mesorhizobium sp. WSM4976 | reverse complement strand
CGCCCACATGTTCGAAAAGCGTGATCATTGATGAGTTCTTCCAGTCGGTGCGGCATCGCAGTGCTTTTGCGCATAGGACCGCAATTGTCGTGCCAACTGGGAAAATCGTTTCGGAACAACGTGATCGCTCTGGCAGCGTTGTGTCAGATGTCCGACATCGTCGAGAATCCGACAACGAGTGCTCCTCCTAATCACCGGATCAACCTCCGGCGCCAGTCGGTGACACCGCATTCCTCTGTCTTTCCAGGAGACGGCGTGGACATCAATGCCGTTCCTCACCGAACCCGCCTCCTAGCCCTTCGCCCATACGTCACGGCCGCCCCCCGGTTTGGCTTCAACCTGAAGGATTACGGCGTCCTCTTCGCAGAGAAGATCGGGTTGTTCGTGGCGCGCGCAGCGGAGCCCAAGGAGCTTTTCTGGGTTGCGGATACTGGCATGTCGATATTACGACCGTGTGTCCTTCGACAAGCTTGGTGGCTTCTTCAACCAGAATCTCGCCGCGGAGATCGAATCGTTATCTGCGCCGCAAAGTGCGGCCGGTGAGCGGCGTGGCCCTGCGTTCCAGTTGGCCACGGTCCTCGCTGGGACGAGCAAGTAAATGGCTTGCGCAGCAACGGTGCGATCACACCTGGAGCACGGCGTCATCAGGAAAGCGCCATCCTTGTGCGCCCACGACACCCTGGTCGCCATCGGCCGCATCGCGGGGGGGCACTGTGGGCGATAACCATTCATTGATCTGGGCGATTGAGGGTTCTGCCGGGGCGCTATTGCTGCTCGGTAGGGCTGCGGGCTGGCGAGTCTACCAAGGCGAGCAACGACAGGCGAGACGGCAGACATTACGTGACGGAACTTGATATTGCAGTGCAGCAAGCGTAGAGCACCGCGCGCTTATCGGAGTGTCGTCCATGGCCCTTACCAATGCTGGTAACGAGGCAGAACCTGTCGAACAATCGAGCCATTCTGAGGTCGAGCAGCACAGCACCAAGGCGCTGATGTTGGGCGCACTAGGTGTCGTTTATGGCGATATAGGCACCAGCCCGATCTATGCATTTCGCGAGGCGTTGCATGCATCAGCGGGTGGCAACGTCGCCAGCCGTGGCGACATCCTCGGCGTACTCTCGCTGATCATCTGGTCCCTGACGATCACCGTGACGATCAAATACATCATGTTCGTGCTCCGCGCCGACAATCGAGGCGAGGGCGGAGTGCTGTCGCTTATGGCGCTGGCGCGCAACAGTTTCCCGACCTGCTCTGCGGTGATCCTCGGCATCGGCATCGGCATCGGCATCGTCGGCGCGGCGCTTTTTTTTGGCGACGCCGTCATTACGCCGGCAATCTCGGTACTGTCGGCGGTCGAAGGTATGAATGTCGTCACGCCGACGTTCCAGCCCTATGTGGTGCCGCTGACACTGGCCATCCTGGCGATCGTGTTTGCGGTACAGCGGTTTGGCACCGGCGGCGTAGGATTGGTGTTCGGACCCGTTACCGCGCTGTGGTTCCTGGCCATCGGCCTTTCCGGGCTCAACCACATCATGGACGACCCGGAAATCCTGCTGGCAATCAGCCCGCATTACATCGTGTCGTTCCTGGTCAACTCGCCTGACGTCGCCTTCGTTACGGTTGGTGCAGTCTTCCTCGCCGTCACCGGAGCCGAGGCGCTCTACGCCGACCTCGGCCATTTCGGCCGCAAGCCGATCGTGCTCGCCTGGCTGGCGATCGTGTTCCCTTGTCTGTTGCTCAATTATGTCGGGCAAGGCGCCTTCGTGCTGGCAAATGGCGGCGTTGTCGGTCATCCGTTCTTCGAGATGAACCAGGGCTGGACGCTTATTCCGATGGTCGTGCTTGCCACGGCGGCGACCGTGATCGCCTGCCAGGCGGTGATCTCCGGCGCCTTTTCGCTGACCAGGCAAGCGGTACAGCTCAACATGCTGCCGCGTTTCGTCATCCAGCACACGTCGGAAAAACAGTCGGGCCAGATCTATCTGCCGCGCATCAACCTGATGCTGGCGCTGGTGGTGATGCTGCTGGTGGTCGGCTTCGGCGAATCCAGCCGGCTGGCCTCGGCCTACGGTATTTCGGTGACCGGCAATATGCTGGTGACGAACATACTGCTTTTTGTTGTGATGACGCGCATCTGGAAATGGCCGCTCGGCGTCGCGATAGCCTTAATGGCGGTGTTCGTCTTCATCGATACCGGCTTCTTTGCAGCTAACATCGTCAAGGTATTCGAAGGCGGCTGGGCCTCGCTTGCCATTGCCGCAGTGATCGTGATGACCATGTGGACTTGGATAAGAGGCAGCAGGTATCTATTTGACAAGACGCGCAGGAACCAGATTCCGCTCGATTTCCTTGCGGGCAATCTGTTGAAGAAGAAACCGCAGCTGGTGTCCGGTACGGCCGTGTTCCTGACCAGCGATCCCGCCAGTGCGCCGACCGCGTTGATGCACAGCCTGAAGCACTACAAGGCGCTGCACGAACAGAACGTCATCCTCTCTGTGGTGACGGCGCAGCAGCCCGTGGTGCCCGACAGCGAGCGGATCAAGATGGAAACGATCAATGAGCTGTTCATGCGGGTGACACTGACCTTCGGCTACATGGAACAGCCTAACATCCCGCGTGCGCTGGCGATCTGCCGCAAGCAGGGTTGGAAGTTCGACATCATGACGACGTCCTTCTTCCTGTCGCGTCGCTCGCTCAAGGCGTCACCCAACTCCGGCATGCCGGTGTGGCAGGACAAGCTGTTCATCGGCTTGGCGCGCACGGCCGCCGACGCGACGGAGTATTTCCAGATCCCGACCGGACGTGTGGTCGAGATCGGAACGCAAGTGGCCGTTTAGGTATGCCCGGTTAAGCAGAATCAATTGGCATTTCGCGAGCCGGTGAATGCCTGACCGGGCGGAGGCCACGATGCTTGCGCCAAACTGGGGTCCGGTTCCAGGCCTGAAGCTTCCGGCCCCGAAAGCCGTCCTTTACGCCTGCGATCATTTCCGTTCCGCATTGTCTTGCCGACCCACCAGTCGAGATGCGCTGAAACGACCTCGCCGGGCAGCAACTTATCATTTGAACCTAATCGATGTGCCGCAAGTCCGACCTTCATTCTTCAGTTCACAGGCTAGCGTTGCCAAAATCGGCGTGCCGCCTAACCGGCGCCGCACCGTGACCTGTCAGGATGCTATGCAGGCGCGAGGCAGAAGCTGGCTCGAGGCCGCCGGCCTGGTGCTGGTCCGGCAGCGGCCGGGCTCGGCCAAAGGCTTCATGTTCCTCTGGAGGATGAGACGGGTGCGGCAAACGTCGTCGTCTGGGTCAAGATCTCTCGAGAAATTCCGGCGCGTGCTTCTTGCTTCGGCCATGCTCGGCGTCCGCGGACGCATCCGACGGAAGAGGAGGTGGTGCACCTCGTCGCCCACGAGCTGACCGATCTGTCGGCCGGGCTGGCCAGCGTGGGAAACCGCAAGACGCCGTTTCCGTTGCCGCACGGCCGAGGGACGAGGCTCATCACGGCGGATCGGGCATCGATCCGCGCGGCATGCCGAAGGGGCGCGACATCGTCGATGCAGTATGACCATATCGACCCTATCAAGTTCAAGACGCGTAACTTCCGGTAGCGCTTCCGGAGGCCACTTCAGCAGCATGTTGTGCACACTTTTGTCGGACCCTGTTAACTGCCGATTGGCAGCAGGTCACCCCGTGCCGGATCCCAAATGTCGTCGCTCTCAAGCGCAACGACTGCCCGCACCCTTTTTAAGTCAGCGAGCACCTCCACCGCCGGACGCCGCCCCGTTTCCTGAGCCGCGGCGTAACGGGTGTATTTGTGACTGTCCGGCTCAAACCACTTCAACGATTCCAAAGTAGCCATGGCATCGCCCTTGCGGCTGCGCGTGATGCGAATGATCGTGATCCCATCCTAAGCGCTCGCGTCGAATGGAGACACGCTGCCAACGCTTCATCTGCTCTACCCCATCTTTGTTCCAAGGCGGTCGGATCATCTCAATGAGCCCTGCCTCGGGGTGGCCAAAGCATGCATATTTATCGTTCGGCCCCGCATCGAATTATCATCTGCGATGTGGGACTCGATCTTGGGTTGGCGACGGCTTCGCTCCGGGAGTAGACGTCGGACCACTGATAAGTGCCGGACCTTCTCCACAATTTCTCGGCGGACTCATCGTGAACGCTCGATTGGACGTAAATGCGGTTCGCGGAAACGCAGGTCTGGCCGGCATTGCGGAACTTCGCCTGGACCGCACCGTCAACAGCACCGTCAATGTCGGCATCATCGAAGATGATGAAAGGTGCATTGCCGCCGGTTTCAAGGCTGACCTTCTTGATCTGGTCAGAGCACTGACGCATCAGCAGCCGTCCGACCTCGTTCGAACCGGTAAAGCTGATCTTTGGAATTGGTGCAGAGTTCACGGCCCACGCGATCACCTTCGGACGCATAGATCAGGTTGACCACGCCATCGGGAAAGCCGGCCTGATGGCGAGAGCAAACATTGCACCTAGCCACGCCACGATAAGATCGAGCGCGGCTTCGTTGCGTGCGGGTCTGTGGTCAGTGGAGGGCGGAGGAAAAGCGCTCGGCGTGCTCGCCCTCGCGATACCACTGGTTCGCGCCGGCAAGCGCCAGTTTCTGAGGCAAATCGCCGAACAGCTGGTAGAGCCTTACTCTCAGGGCTTGGCATCTATGTCGCCTACGACCGCCACATGCAGCCCGTCGCGTGCGAAAGCGGCTTTGTGGAAGGCGCTTAGATCGGAGGGCGTTACGCTAGTCAGCCTCCCTTGGGCGGTCTCGAATACGGATGCGTGCGTAGATTCCGCGCCGCCAGGCCAGCTCGGCGATCGCATGAGGTTCGCGCTCATTGGCAATGATTTCGGAGAGAAGCTGGGCGCGTATGCGGTCGAAAAGTGCTGGTGTAGCCGGATGCGGGTCCCGCCGCCGAGAATGTCGGCCAGCAGTCGAGCGCCGCGGCCCCGCACCAGGGACCGCCCATGAATGACTCATGCGAGGCGTCTCAAGGCTGTCCGCGATCCAGCGCCAGATCTCCGCCTCGCCCGAGACGCGCAGAGCTGGCCGGTTGTGCAGGAGCCGTCGGCAATATCCGCCTTCCTCGTTCGGATGGGTAACGCTTGCGATACGGAGTCTTGACTTTGGCAGTCGCTCTGTGACATTACCTATATAAAGTTCGAAAGAAGGCGATATGGATCATGCATAGGTCACAGAGACCCGAATGAAGGCAACGTATAAACGCACCTATTCGCGCTACGCGATGGAAGCGCTTGGCCTTTTCGGTAAGACCATCCGGCTTGGCCGGATGCAGCACCGGTTAACCGCACAGGAGTTAGCCGAGAGAATCGGTGTTTCACGCAGCACCCTGCAGCGCATCGAGAAGGGCGATCCCAAAGTCGAAATCGGACTGATGTTCGAAGCTGCTGCCATTGTCGGTGTGAAGCTGTTCGATGCCGACGGCAATGGCATCACAGCCCTCACAGGCCGCATGGACGATCGCATCGCGCTGCTGCCGAAGCACGTCTACAAGGCCGGCAAGCAGATCGTCGATGAGTTCTAAGGTCCCCAAGTACGACGAAGCCTATGTCTGGGTCTGGCTGCCGGGCGAGACCGCGCCGGTTGTCGCCGGGCGGCTATATGCCCATGACGGACTCGTCAGCTTCAACTATGGCAGGAGCTTTCGTGAACTGGGAAGCGCGATCCCGCTTTATCTCCCGGAACTGCCCCTGAAGGCAGGCGAATTGCCTTTGCTTCCTGGCCTAACCATGCCGGGATGCATCCGCGATGCTGCCCCTGATGCCTGGGGACGACGGGTTATCCTAAACCGCAAATTCGGTGTGAAGGGCGATGAAATCGCGCGGCTCGATATTTCAGAACTGACGTTCTTGCTGGAATCAGGCTCGGACCGCATCGGCGCGCTCGATTTTCAGTTTTCGCCAATGCATTACGAGCCGCGCGCACTGGCCAATGCCACTCTCGAAGAGCTTGTCCAATCGGCGGAGCGGGTAGAGAAAGGTATTCCGCTCACCCCCGAATTAGATCAGGCGCTGCATCACGGCAGCTCGATCGGCGGCGCAAGGCCAAAGGCGCTGATCGAGGGTGACGCCGTCAAGCATGTCGCGAAATTTTCCTCGTCTGCCGACCTTTACAGCGTCGTCAAAGGAGAATTCATAGCCATGCGGCTTGCCGCCTTGTGCGGCATCAGAGCGGCATCCGTCTCGCTCGTTCGCGCCGCAGGCAACGACGTGTTGCTCGTCGAGCGATTCGACCGGATCAAGGTCACGGGCGGCTGGCAACGCAAATCCATGGTCTCAGCGCTGACGATGCTCGCGCTCGATGAGATGATGGCGCGTTACGCCAGCTACCAGGATTTGGCGGAGATCATTCGCCACCGATTCACCGCGCCGTCGGAAACTCTGCGCGAGTTGTTCAGCCGCATTGTCTTCAACATACTTTGCGGCAACACCGACGATCATGCCCGCAACCATGCGGCATTCTGGGACGGCGCTAAGCTCACCCTCACGCCTGCGTACGATATTTGTCCGCAGGCCCGCAGTGGCCAGGAGGCCAGCCAGGCCATGCTCATCAGCGGCAATAACCGCATGAGCCGGATAGCGTCCTGCCTTGAAGCGGCGCATCACTTCCTGCTCAGCGCGCCGGAAGCTCTTGCGATTGTTGAAGGCCAGCTCCGATGCATTGCGGAGAATTGGCCGCGTGTCAGCGAGGAAGCTACGCTATCCGGCACAGATCGCAATCTGTTCTGGGGCCGACAGTTCCTCAATCCCTACGCTTTTACGGCGCTGGAAGGAAGCGCCGACGTTCTCCGCGCTCTGGCTGACGAACTACGCAACAGTGTTCACGCCTGATCCGGCGCTGGATTTCGGACAAGCTCGGCAAGCGCAAGACGCCCACAATATCGACAACCCTTGCCGTGCCAGGACGAAGATTGAACAAACGGCTCTTCAACAGTGACAACGTGCACTGCGGAGAGATGTGGAGCTGACACCGCAAAAGCCCAAGACGCGCGACTTCCCGCGATACAACTCCACATAACTGAGCGTCTACAAGCGGTGCAGCCAGCCAAACATCCAGCCATCAAAGCGATGATCGTCTGATCTTTTGCCGATGACATCACGTCGGGGAAGCCTTGTTCGAGCGCTTGCCGCTTCATATCGATACCGGCCTGGGCGTAGCGCATCGTTAGTTCAGCCCGAGTGGCCTGGCCATCGACTGATGGTGGCGATGTCAACACCCGCCTTGACGAGGTGGATGGCCGTCGTGTCCCGCAAAGGGCGATGATGGATGCTTTTTTCCGCCATGGTGGTTCCTTCGCCCGCAGCCATGTGTGCGCAGCAAGTATGGAACACCGAACCGGGTGAGCAGTGTGGGGCGGTCGTTGCTTTGCTCGGCGGGACAGGGCGATACCAGACGAAGGTCACAATCGAAGATTCAGGATCCCTGAACTCGTGCATCCGTATTGAACATCAGCGAAAACAGAGCGTAATCCCGCTGTCCAGAAGGCGTGCGGCGGACGATACGCGCCAGGACGCTCTTGATTTCCGGGCTCATCGAGATATTCGACAGGTGCCACCCACGCGCCCTCTTGAAGGGAAGTGTCACCACCAGTTGCAGCGTATCCTAATATTCGGGGTGCTCCGAAATCAGGAACCGCGCAAAGGCATGCATCGCCGCCAGCCTTGCATTGCGGGTCGCAACTGCCACGCTCGACCTCAAGTGATGTGAGAAAGCTGCCCATCCTGTCGGTATTGATGTCGGAGACCGCTTCTTCTTTCAAGAATATCTTCCCGCTCTCCCGCGGCATGAGCCCGTGGCATGCTTCGGCCCAATGCTGTGGATTGATGTTTCTTCATGCCACAACCTCGCTGACGAGACCGCCGAAAGCCCCTTCAAAGCGGTCGGTGGCGATCTCTCGCAGCTTTGGAAGGTAGTGCATTGATTTTTCGTGGAATGGGGACCCTGTTTAAAGGGTGATTTTCGTCCAAACGGGACCCCTTAACGATGGGGTCATCAAGATGCCTCCGGCTTGATCGGAGGCATTTGTGTTTTGGATGTTGGTTTTAGAGACGATTGCAAAGATACGTCGGCTGTCGCTGGTCCAGGGGAAGTCGATCAAAGCGATCTGCCGTGAGCTGAAGATCTCGCGCAAGGTGGTGCGCAAGGTCCTGCGTTCTGAGGAGACGCAGTTCCGCTACGAGCGCAAGCACCAGCCCTATCCCCGCATGGGAGCTCGGCGTGAGACGCGGGACCGGCTGCTGTCGGCGAATGCGGCCAAGCCGCAGCGGGAGCGGCTGCCGGTCGCTTCGACGGCTTCCATTGCATTCCCCCGTCGGTGTCGAAGACCTGCACGGTGCGCTTCGACAACAACAAATACTCGGTGCTGTCGAGTGCCGTCGGTCGGCCCATCGAGATCCATGCTTATGTCGATCGGATCGCATCCGCCAGAGGATGGCGTGGTCGTGGGAGAACACGTTCGCTCCTTTGGCCGCAACGAGGTCGCCTACGATCCCTGGCACACGGCGCGCGCCGTTCCTTGGCTGGGTCGTGCGGTCGGCAATGGAGAAGGTGCGGCGCAGCTCAAGGCGGTTGATGACGTCGACCGGCAGATGGTGTTGATCCTCACCTGGGTGCTGACCGACGGATTGAGCGCGGTCGAGGCCGCCTGTCAGGAAGCCATCGAGCACGGTGCATCGTCGGCGCCGGTGATCCTCAACATCCTGGCCCGCAGCCGCGATCCGGCGCCGGGCACGATCCTTTCCATTCCCCAAGCGCTGAAGCTAGCTCACGAGCGGTCGCCGACTGCACCCGCTATGACAGTCTCAGGAGGACAAACAGCCATGGAACGCACCGAGGTACTGGAACTGATGGGAGCGCTGAAGCTCTACGGAATGCGCAGAGCCTATGACGAGATCATGGGCGCGTCGCCATCAAGCGACGGCACGAGCCGCCCAGGATTGTCGGTGATCTCTTGCAGGCCGAGATATCGGAGAAGCAGGCCCGCTCCATCAAATACCAGTTCGCTGTCGCCAAGTTGCCGCTGGCCAAGGACATCGACGACTTCGACTTCGCCGACACGCCGGTCACCCCCTGATGCGCGATCTCGCCCGGCCGCGCCTTCGTCGCCGATCAGCGCAACATCGTCCTGGTCGGCCGCCTTCACGGGTCACCCAACTCGCGCGGAAGGTCGACCGCATTGCGACGGGCGCGTGTCGACTTCCCAACAATGTCAGACAGGAGACGCAACGCTATCGGAGCGATCGCATTGCCCGAAACGATTTTCCCAGTTGGCACGACAATTGCGGTCCTATGCGCAAAAGCAAACTAGACCTGAGAGCCGCACCGCATGAATGTAGCCTCCCAATATCTGCCGCTTGTGGCGCATCACGAAGCCGGGCACGCGGTGGCCGCCATCGTTTTGCACCGTCAGACGTTCGACGACGACCGTGAACTCCCTGCTTTCTCAAGTGTTAGTATTTACCCCGACGTCGGTGACGGAGAGTGCGGTGGTGTTGTCGAAGGCGCGGGTTTTTATTCAGCGCAAGGATTCACCTCGAAGCGAAAGCCGATTTTCGAGGACGATATGGATCGATGTTTGGAACGCGATGATGCGATCCGGGAGATAGTTGCGTGTCTGGCAGGTCCTTTTGCAGAATCCGCATTCGAAGGCTATCTGGACCCGCGCGATATGGCGAT
>NZ_JARTVT010000061.1:0-11436 GCF_029625685.1 Mesorhizobium sp. WSM4976 | reverse complement strand
TTGTCGCTCTTGATTGCCCTGCTTCAAATCCGGCCGAAGCCGGTCGCCGCTTAGGGCTCGGATTGTTCACGGTCGACTAGTGAGCACTCTCCAATATGTTAGGCTCTGTCGCAGTAGCGCAACAAGCTCAGTCTTTGGATGGGTGGTATGAGGATGAGACGACTGAATGTGTACAGGCTCAGTCTTTTTATCGAGGCTCTCGTTTTTGTCGTAAGCGCGTTCGGTGCGACGTGGCTTACCAGCTTTGTGAACGCGCCATGGTGGACATATGTGATTATAGCGGCCATCGCTATGGGCATGTTCGTCGCCGTGCGTGGGGTCCTTTCTGAGCCGCAACGTATGGGACTCTTGGCACACAACTCGGCAGCGACCTCTGCGTGAACCCAGACGCCTTGAAAATGTGCCCGATGCGTCCGGATTTTTGGCGGTGATCTTCATCAAATGCGATGAGCTGCAATTTCTGGCGACGGCCACGCTAAGGGCGGGCCTCCAGCACCATGTTGAACGGTGTCTCCGCGGCGCGACGCAATCGCTTGAAGCCGCCGCCGGTCACAACCTTGCGCAGCCTCGCCTCACCGGCCTGGGCTCCAAGCGCGAGCCCGACTTCCTGCGACACGGATGCGGGCGTGCACACGAAAGTGGAAGCGGCATAGTAAACGCGGCCGACGGGATTGAGGTTCGCCGCCAGATGATCATGCGCGAACGGCTCGACGATCATCCACGTGCCGTCCGGCTTGAGCGATCCGTGGACATGGGTGGCGGCGCCCGTCGGGTCGCCCATGTCGTGAAGGCAATCGAAGAATGTGACGAGGTCATAGGTTCCGGGATAGCTCTTGGCGGCCGCCACGTCGAACCGCGTGTTAACGCCGACGCCGGCTACCTCGGCCGCCTTGCGGGCGCGCTCAATCGAAGGGGCATGATAGTCGAAGCCGACGAAGCGCGAATTGGGGAAGGCCTGTGCCATGAGCACGGTCGATGCACCATGACCGCATCCAACATCCGCGACGTCCACGCCGCGTTCGAGCTTCTCGACGACGCCCTCCAAGGCCGGCAGCCAGGAGTCGATCAGATTGGCATTGTAGCCTGGACGGAAGAACCGTTCCGTACCGCGAAACAGACACGCGCTATGATCGTGCCACCCGACGCCCTTGCCGGACTGGAATGCCTGCCTCACCTTTTCTTCATCGAGCCACAGCGCGGACAGGAACTCGAATGCGCCTGCCATGAAGGCCGGGCTGTCTTCATCAGCGAACACCAGCTCTTGCTCGGCGTTGAGATAGAATTTGTCGCTCGCTTCATCGTAGTCGACGTAACCCGCCGCCGCCTGCCCGGAAAGCCATTCCCTTACGAGGCGTTCCTGGGTGCCGGTGCGTGTCGAAAGTTCGGCGGCCGTCATCTTGCCGCCTTCGCGCAATGCCTTGAACAGGCCGAGTCTGTCCCCCAGCAGGACTCCCGCGCCCGTTGCGATCGCACCGAGATCGCCGACCATTTTCCCCAAGAATGCGTCCAACTTTTCCTGATTCGCTTCAGACATCTGAATCTCCCTTTGGGTTCAATCTCTCCAGGCGACGGAGCCGTGCTCGTCATGAGGCGCCTTGAGCATCAGATGCTCGAAGACATGCAGATATCCCCGGCGGCTCATTCCGCGCTGCCGATCCTGCACCAGACCATATGGGTGACGACCGGCGCGGTGGTCGGGAATGACAGCCACCTCCATGCCGTTGAAAAGCAGGAAATCCGTCACTTTGCCCTCGTCGGTAACCGGCGGAGCCGGAGTGGTCGTCACCAGGGCAAGCCCTGTTGCAGCAGGTATCCTTGGGCAGCCTGTCAGAACATCGATGACTCCGGTTGTGGTGCCGGGGTGGGCGATCAGGGGCCAAGTGATTGTTCCGCGGCGGCTGTATGTTGTGGTAAGGTGATCATGCGAACTCTTGTTGGTCGGTCACGTGTTTTGCGGATGACCCGCATGTACTGTGCCAAATGAGAAAACCATTCAAACGCAATCCAGTAGATCTGACTGTATCCGACATTGTCGGAATTTGGACATCGCCGAACGCGAAGCGCTCGGGGCTTGTGACGATACTTGAGCGTGCTGCTTCGGAGGAGGGATGAGCCTCGAACCGGCCGCGAGGCCTTTTTCTGGCAACGGATATTCCGGCCGGGTTAGGCCGCGAGGAAAGCGACGGTGAATAAGAGGTAGAGGACCAACCGTTTTGAGCGGGTAGTTGCCGTGTTGCGCCCCCAGGCAAAGGCCAGCACCACGGAGCAGTATTTCTGGTGGCGATACTACAACGCCTTTTAGTGCCGGTTACCCGTTTTTACCCAGTTGGCCTGGTGCATTCAGAGCGAGCTCGTTGGAAACCGCTTATTGTGGCTATGAGCGAACTCGGGATGGAGGAGTGGACCCAAAAATTGGCAAAATGCCCCAGGGAGGATTACATGGGTCGCTCATTCCCCGTACTCGTTACAGGTGCGCGTCGCTTCGCAAACAGCTTGCTTTTGACTTGGCGTTTTTTGCCGTCTCGGCATCGCTCACTAATTCGGCCGCTGCCGACACCGTGAACTGGCGTCAATTCGAAGGGACCAGCATAACTTGGGCCTACGACATCCACCCCTATGCGGATGCTCTCGCTGCGCAATTTCCGGAGTTCGAGAAGCTGACCCGGCATCAAGGTCACGCCGGAACTCTACCCAGACGATTCTTACTGGAACAAGATGACGATCCAACTGACGACGAAGTCGCCAGCATGGGATGTGTTCGGCACTGGCATTCAGCCCGCGTAGGACCTCGCTCCGAGTGGCGCCCTGGAGCCGCTGGACAAATACCTGAGCGATTGGAAGCTTACCGATGCTGGATACGACTACATTACGTGGACATGATCAAGAAGTGCGCGGCTCCTTCCTTCGCGTCCGGCCGCAGCGCGATGACGATCGACTCAAATATGTTCGGCTTCTGGAACGATGTTGCGGGGAAGCCGGCATCCGGCAAGATCGCCTTCGCTCCGCCGCTGCACGCACCGAGCGCCACGAGCTTGGAGTCTGACATCTGGATCTGGGCTCTCGCCATGAACGCGGCTTCCGAAAAGAAGGGCACGGCCTGGCTGTTCATCCCGTGGGCCACCTCCAAGCAGGTGGCGCTCAAGGGTGCCCTTGCTGGCCAGCTCGTCAATCCGCCGCGCACGTCGACCTGGCAGACGACACCTGGACTAAGTACGCTTCGCAGCCCGAGTTCAACAACTTCGTTGACAGCTTCAAAAAGATACAGGACCAAGCCGCGCTGGCTTTCACACCGCGTGTCGGCTTCGGCGAAGCCATGAACGCATGGGCCGTGGCGATGCAGAAGATGGTAAACGGCGATGACGTCGAGACGACGTTGAGGGCGCTTGCCGAAGAAATCCGCACTGGCCTCTGATCAAAAGGAACAGGGCAGTACTATTGCACTGCCCTGTTCCCGCCAACGGCGGAGATCACGCCGTGTCACCCCAAGCACTTAAACCCAGCGTGCCGATGGCAGCCGAAGGACCTGGCGCGCGCGCCTCGTCCGGTTCGGCTTCGCTGGAGGGGCGTTCCATCGACTGTTTCAGCCTTGCAATCATCCAGGCGCTGGCCAAAAGCCAGATGGAGCGCCGGCTCAGGAACCGGCGCAAAAACTCGAGCCTGCCGGCGCTGATCGAGCTGGTGCTGGCGCGGCCGCTGGTGTCGGCAGGTCTGGTCGCGGCCGAGCTGAAAATTAGCCAGCGCGCTGCGCTCGGGCTGGTGCCGAACTCGGCATCCGTGAGGTGACCGGCAGGGGGCGCTACCGGGCGTGGGACCCCGTTTAGCTGCGGCGGGCTTTGGCGAAAGCGACAGCACTGATGATTTTTGCTGTACGCTCATTCTCCCTCATCTGCGCGTTGACAGAAAACCAGCAGGCGAGGGTCACAGCACGCTGTGCTCCCCGCGATTTCCGGAAAACCAATGAAAAACGACTTTGATCGATCGCGCGGGACGTATCATTCAACCATGTCGAGAACGGGCGTGACGGCACGTACACTATGGACCGAGAGAACTTTGTCTGGCGACTTTGCGCACGCTTGCAAAACTCTTCGGAAAACTTCCTTCTGTTGATCCAATGATCGTAATGAGCTGGAGTGGCATCGCCGCTCTCCTCGGTTCTTGCTCTCTCAGTTGAACTTGATGCTAGCCTGCACGAAAACGCCGTAGCGCTTTGCCTTCCAATCGTCGGCCTGCGGGGAACCACGACCGCCCATTGCCTCTTCGAAATGAGCGGTGCCGTTATTCGCCACGGCCGCAACACCGCCTCGAGCTGGACGCCATGCCCATCGCCGTCTTCGGGAATTAGCTTGATCTTGGGCGCATGTGGTGCTGCTCTTTGCCGTCGAGCCGCGTGAAGAGGAACGCCACGTCACCAGAAAGGCTGAGTCGCTCGGTGAGTTGCGTCTGCCCGGCCAAGCCGAGTCGCAGCGAATGCCAATCGTTGTCCTGGCTGAGAGGTTGACGTAGGTGGGACGGTTGGCACACAGGTTCCCCAGTTGGTCGCCTGCTGCGTGCAACCGAAAGCATCGTAGCTCTCGTGCCAGAAATTGTTGCCAACAAAAGCACCGATGCGGTAGCGCGGTGAGTTCAAGAAATTATATCCAAGATCGGCGGTGAAATAGCTGACGCCGCCCCCGCGCTGATCACTGAATGTGTTTGAGTAGCCCCCCATTTCCGTAAGAAGTCCTCGTCATGAGAAAATCCTCCCTGATGCCGCCCGCACCGAGGAGGCCTTTACGAAAATGCCAGTCGGATTGTGGACTCGAATGCGCGTCTAGATCGTCATAGGTGAGCCGCGAGACCAGTGACGTACCTTTATGATTGTAAAGTTCCTTCGATGCGTTGCCGGTACTGGCCAGTAACGTAGTCCACCCTCGAAGGAAAAGACTGAGGCCGCCGACCCGGCTACCGACGCCGACTCGCAATCACCGGCACTCGACGGCGGTTCGGAACTTCTCGGTGCCGCAGCGCCGGCCAAGCCGGACGGGCCCGGTGAAAAATTCGTCGTCGAGGGCAAGGCGCCCGCTGCTGCGCCCGGCCGCGCCGACGATTTTTCTTGGCCGCCAAGGCGGCAGCCTGCGGCCGGGGCCACAACCGAAACGACCACGGCGATCAGTCCGTAAGCTGCCCGGGGCAGCGGAAGGGCGGAAAGCGCCTTCAGGTGGCCGCACAAGTAGGGTCTCGAGACGGACTCAGCGCGGCAGCACGCTCGATCCCATCAGCGCCTCATCGATGGCGCGCGCCGCCTGGCGGCCCTCGCGGATCGCCCAGACGACCAGCGACTGGCCGCGCCGCACGTCGCCCGCCGCATAGAGCTTTTCGACGCTGGTCCTGTAGTCCCGGTCATTGGCCTCGACATTCTTCGAGCGGCGGCTGTCAATGGCGATCTTCATCTGGCCGGCCAGTTCCGACACCGGCCCGCGAGCGGCTGGCCCGGCAAAGCCGATGGCGATGAACGCGAGATCGGCGCGGATGACGAATTCGGTGCCGGCGATCGGCTTGCGCTTTTCGTCGACTTCGCAGCATTTGACCCCGGTCAGCTGGCCGTTTTCGCCGATGAATTCAAGCGTCGCCACCTGGAATTCGCGCTCGGCGCCTTCGGCCTGCGAGGATGACGTGCGCATCTTGGTCGCCCAGTATGGCCAGACCGACAGCTTGTCTTCCTTTTCCGGCGGCTGCGGCCGGATGTCGAGCTGGGTGACGCGCACCGCGCCCTGGCGGAAGGCGGTGCCGACGCAGTCGGAGGCAGTGTCGCCGCCGCCGACGACGACGACATGCTGGCCGCCGGCGAGGATCGGATGCGACGGCCACGCCACCGACTGGATCGGTTCGCCGCCGACACGCCTGTTCTGCTGCACCAGATAGGGCATCGCGTCATGCACGCCGCCGAGATCGTCGCCGGGAATGCCGGCCGCGCGCGGCGTTTCGGAACCGCCGCAATAAAGCACGGCGTCATGTTCGGCGAGCAGCTCGGCAACCGGCTTGTCGACGCCGACATTGACGCCGCAATGGAAGGTGACGCCCTCGCCCTGCATCTGCTCGATGCGCCGGTCGATATAGTGCTTCTCGATCTTGAAGTCGGGAATGCCGTAACGCATCAACCCGCCGGGCCGGCTCTCGCGCTCATAGACATGGACGTCGTGGCCGGCGCGGCCGAGCTGCTGGGCAGCCGACATGCCGGCCGGGCCGGAGCCGATGACGGCGACGCGCTTGCCGGTCTTCTTCTCCGGCGGATAGGGCCTGATATGGCCGGTCTCGTAAGCCTTGTCGGCGATCGCCTGCTCGACCGTCTTGATGGCGACGGGGATGTCCTCGAGGTTCAGCGTGCAGGCTTCCTCGCAAGGTGCGGGGCAGATGCGGCCGGTGAACTCCGGGAAATTGTTGGTCGAATGCAGGTTGCGGATCGCATTGTCCCAGTCGCCATTGTAGACGAGGTCGTTCCAGTCCGGGATCTGGTTGTGGATCGGGCAGCCCGTCGGCCCATGGCAGAACGGAATGCCGCAATCCATGCAGCGCGCGGCCTGTTTCTCGACCTCTTTGTCGGACATCGGCAGCGTGAATTCGCGGAAATGCCGGATGCGGTCGGAGGCCGGCTGGTACTTGTGCACCTGCCGGTCGATTTCGAGAAAGCCTGTTACCTTGCCCATAGTCCAGTTCCTGCTGTCCAGATGGTGCGCCTGGCGACGCCCTGCAGCTGGATCAGATGGGGCATCCCGTCCACACATGGGCCGCACCAAGTTGCCCAAAATTCGACTATGTACACTTGCCGGGCTCAAAGCTCGTGAGGGGCTCGCCATGCAGCCAGTTCTCGACTCTAATCGAAGGAGCCGGGGACTCCATCTGCAATACCACGTTGCGGTCCAAAGCTATTTCCAAAGGTTTCTGCACGAGCTGGTTTCCTCTCAGAGACGGCACACGGGTTCAGGGAGGAGCGCATCGCTCGTCTTGCCCCATTGAGTGCAGTCACAGTCACTCAGTCTCAAAAGCCATGCCAACGCGCTCAGCGCGCAGTTAGCGCCCATTGCTTCGAAAAACCTCGTCAGTGCCCAGATGTTGGTTGTAATGAACCTGACATTTGTCTGACGCTGTCAGCTTTTGGACACGCGATCACGCGCTTCGTGCCGCCAGATGGCCAGGCCGAGCCCTGTGTTGCCAGCGGTCGCTTCGATGATTGTACCGCCCCGCGCGTGCCACGCTGTTCGGCATTAACGATCATCGACAACGCAATGCGATCCTTGATCGATCCGCCGGGATTCTGGCTTTCGATCTTGACGAAGCGACGACACCTGCCGGTATCGAATCTCTTCAGTTCGACGACCGGCGTCTCCCCAATCAGATCGAGCACTGACAAATGGCGGACGCAGGCGAGAGGACGCCTTTGTCGACGGTCGGCGGAACATCTCGAGGCTCATGCGGCTGCGGTCTCCAGAATGTCGGCATAGTGCCGTTGCGCAATATCGGGATGCGAGCGCAGTCGGCTCTTCAGCAGTTGCGGAACAGGGGATTGTCGGGGTCGCTGGCGGGGCACCCGCTTCGGCAGCCAGTTCAGGCGGCAGGTCAAGAAACCGTATGTCGGCATCAAGCCGCGCGCCGAAGAAGAAGGGAATAGAAACAGTGCCCTTCGAAAGACCCAGGGCGACGGAAATCATTGCATCGGGCGAGTTCATGCGCCTGAAGCAGCGCTGGCTGCAACTGCTTCATAGCGACAGGCGGGCGGAGACTCTAGCGGGGCTTTCGCCGCTTGGTTGATTGAGGCTCTCGACGAAGCCACTAAGATTCGGCGGCCGATAATAGCTTGCTGCTCATTGGGACGCCGACCAACGCCGGGATTGAGAAAGGCAACCCTGCCCCACAAGGCGGGTGTCACACGTGCGGTGCGTCCGCTCGTCGCGCCGGATGGTCTTTGAGACCTGGGTTCACGGCTATTCAGATGCACCCCTGTCGGCTTTTCGGTGCAGGCCGCCAGGCGGCGTGTTGCAGCAGCGGTAATTAGTTTGAGAGCGTGCGAGCACGGGCTGCATAGTGAGATCATTTGCCGGCGTGGGGACCAAGGTGTGGCGCAGCCTTAGAGAACTCAACACCGAGACCGGAGCAACGGAGACGGCTCTTTCGTCGAGACAGTTTAATTGGAAGGCCGAGAAGCACCGGCTGGGTAGCGTCACGCCGCATCATTCTTTGCGGAGCTGGAGCGCGCGGGATCGCTGGAGCGGCTGGTGAAAGCGGTTGCCGGGGCGCACGCCAACAACAACACGTGAGCTGGCGCCTCGTGTGGCAAAAGGAGGGGGCGAGAGCCCATGGCCTGCAATGAAGCGATCAAGCATTGCGATCGTGGAACCAAGCTGCCTAGTCGACCATCCGGACCGCGGCCTTCAAGCCAGCTCGCCTTGGAATCGGCCTTCCAGGAATCACCGTCAAGGCCGACTCACGACCTTTTCGCCATGAGCCGCGAAGAGGGCATTCCGCCGGAAGCCGATGGCTGCCTTCTCTCGTTCATCGACGGCTATGTGGTGAGCGGCCATGTGCCGGTCGGCACGGTCAACAAGCTCTTGACCGAGCGGCCCGACATCAAAGGGCATGACGCTGCCCGGCATGCCGATGGGCTCCCCCGGCATGAGTGGCACGAAGGAAGCGCCCTTCGAGATTCTCGAAATCCGAAAGTCTGACGCGACCGGCGGCATCTACGCCACGGAATAGGAGGCTTCGATGATGGAATGCATGAGCGGCATGATGATGTTCGGCACGGGCCTGGTGTGGCTGCTTGTCGTCGTCGTGCTCGTCCTCGGGACGGCCGCGCTGATCAAATACCTGTTCTCCAGCGGCGGCAAAGGAGAAGGGCGTCGGTCCTCTTATCGATGCGTGGCCGCGGCAGGCCTCGGATTGGTCTGGACATTGCCTTGGCTCGCCAACCGGATGGCCGCGCCCCGGCCGCGGCGATAGCGCTAGGCAAGACGGTTTTAGCCAGGCGAAGGTCAGCGCGATTGGAAAGCCCGCTGCCTTCGGGACGCATGCCGGCGCCGGGACCGGCCGCGGTCGTCGGCGGCGGCTACCAGAGCGACATGCCGGGCTTCGGGAATGTCCTCACCGACGAGGAGATCCGGGCCGTTCTGGCCTTCATCAAAAGCACATGGCCCGAGCGGGAACGCGCCTATCAGGCAGATGAGCCGCCGGGAGCGGGAGCAGACACAGTGAGACCAATCCTAGCCGCGGAGCCCTCGAACGCCCCCAACCGGAATGCATTGTCCATGAAAGCGAAACCGTCGCTTGCGATTCAATTTCTGGCGCTGATCCTCGGGACCTCCGCGCTGGCCCACCATCCGGGCGCCGATCTCGACAAGATGAGGGACAGCGCGGAGAGGTTCTTCCAGGCGATCGACGAGCAGGCCGCGCCGCCTTTCGAACTGGCCGACGCGGACGGAAGGGCCGTCCGCCTTCCGATCTCTCCGACAAGATCGTGGTGCTCTACTTCATGACGAGGTAACCTTGGAAGAAGAAGGCGACGGCCACTGGCGGCAGGATGGCAAGCACGCTGGCCGCAAAAAGCGGCCCATACTCATAGAAGCGGGCCGGTTCTGTCGCAAATCGTGCTTTTGGCCACAACTGGACGCTTTCGCGCGCTTATGGACCAGCTCACATGACAGGGCTCGACGTGCCCCGGGGTGGCGCCCTACTTCCACGCTCGCACTGTCACACTCCCGCCGAAAGGCGGGTTTAGTGAGTTATGGCAGTGACTGTGCCACCAGTCCAAACGTCGAGTTTCGCGGCAACTTCGACGCTTTCCTTAGCTGACTTGCCCAAAACCAGCGCGGCCAAAGCATACTGCTTGCCGCTCCCGATGGCATAATATTCACCTTTCACGGGATCACTTGGCAGCCAATTGCCGTCCAACAATACGGCTTCCCCATTTTTGCGCACTATCAGCGCCTCAAATTCAAAATTGTCGTCGTTGCGCGGCACAGGAATATCAGAAACATCCATGCCCTTCTCAACCCAGTCTCGAACGGCCTTTGGAATACCCAAGGACGAAGAGGAAACGCCGATGAGTGTGCCGTCGCATAAGCGAAACACCTTCGTTTTCTCACCGACGGATACTGAGTCAAAACCCAAGGCTCGGCCGTCGCCAGCCATGGTTCCGTTCCTGTAAGCTATTGTTGTCATTGGCACCCTTCTATCGCTGCATCAAACTTCAGGACCTTGCGCATGTCCCCTGTGTCAAGGTCACTGACCGACGGCCTATTTGCCTGATACACGATACAGGCTGCGCTCCTTGAGTTCGCGCACGGGTGGCCGTCATCTTGCCGCCTTCGCGCAATGCCTTGAACAGGCCGAGTCTGTCCCCCAGCGGGAATGACAACCACCTCCATGTCGTTGAAACGCAGGAAATCCGTCACTTTGCCTCGTCGGTAACGGGCGGAGCCGGAGCGGTCGTCACCGGGCAAGCGCGGTCGCAGTAGGTATCCTGGGCAGCCCGTCAGACATGGATGGCTTCGGTTGTGTCATGCGACTTCTTGTTGGTCGGTCACGTGTTTCCGGATAACCAGCATGCGCTGTGCCAAATGAGAAAACCATTTAAAGTCAATCCAGCAGATCTGACTGTATTCCGACATTGTCGGAAATTGGACATCGCCGAACGCGGGCGCTCGGGGCTTGTGATGATACTTGGGCGTGCTGCTTCGGAGGAGGGATGCGCCTCGTACCGGCCGCGAAGCCTTCCTGCATTTAAGGCGCCAGATCAATTGAACGCGATGCCGGGCAGCGTCGCAGCGGCTAAGCCAGCCACTCGCATTGCTCCCTGACAGGATGGTGCCGATCCTGCTGAGATCGCATGCTGGCGCGACGTTGCTTTGCGGCCACCGTCGCGCCTGCCCGTGAACTGTTCGCGCCTGTGCTCATGCTCGCCTTGACACCCTCGATGGGTCCATCCGGGATGGTCAACCATCCGGAACATAGCGGGCAGGCGGGCATCTTCACCAGCAGTCTCTGTGTCGCTCTCGTGGCGGCAAACAAGATCGAGGCTGGCGGGGTGATGATCAACGGTCCTCGAACCATCGATTTTGATCGCGGTGGCCGTTCAGTGCGTTCAAGCACGAGGCGCCGTTAGACGGCACCGCAGCATCATAGCGAAGTGCCATGCAGGACGACTCCCTGCAGCATCGTCTCGCGCAGCCAAACACTTGCCGGATCACTGTTGTGAACGGCCGGGCGTTTGACGGCCTGTGACGCGAAAAGGCAACGGAAGATCTAGCATTTATGGGGGAAATGTTTTTTCGGAGTGCTTGACCCGCAGGAAGGGCAGGGCATGACTGCCTATCGCCCGACCCGGCAAGGCCGCACTCATGACCGGCTGGGCTCGGTTAATCCTGCATGCCGCGCCCATGAGGTTACTTGTCCGGAGTGCGTCGA
>NZ_JARTVT010000060.1:0-11444 GCF_029625685.1 Mesorhizobium sp. WSM4976 | reverse complement strand
GCTATCTGAGCCCCGTCGAGTTCGAGGAGCAAGCTATGCTAGCTTAACCTGGTGTCCGAAAAACCGGCAGCAGGCCATTTTCAACAATTTCGTGGCACACCAGAAATGGTTCGAGCCGCACGTCCTTGCCTCTCCACCTGATGGTGCGCGGCAGATGTCGGTCGATGTAAATCGTCGTTGCATCCCTGCTGTACCCAGCAATGTAGGGAATATCGAACTCGTGGCTGACCTTAACTCGTCGATGAAGCGCAGAAACGACATCAGACAGGACGAGGTCGCCGATATCTTCAGAGCTGTGACGGACCTCGTCGGCTAATTTCAAGTCCGCTCCTGCGTTTTCCAGTCGCAGCGCCCGCCACACGGGCGAGCGCTTAGCGATGAGTGTTACTTGTTGACGATGATGCGCTGCTTGTCCCGGTTTTGGGCGTAAGTGGCCTTGTCGTAGGCAGTCTGCGCCTCCAACTGGTCCTTGGTGAAGTTCGTATAGAGGTAACGGTTACCGTTCTTGTCGGTCATGAACTTGAGGTTCTCCATACCGACGGCGACCTTCTTTTCGCCAATGCCCAGAAAGCCGCCTACATCGACGATTATTGCATCGACTTTCTTGTCGCCAGTCAGGATGACGTCGCCGATCTCGCCGACCTTCGCATCATCTGCGCCATAGACGTTGGTTCCGATCAGATTTGCCGCGCTGATTTTGTCTGACGGCATTTCGGTCAGGGACGACTTGTCGATCGAGGCTGTTGAGGTCGTATCGGTTTTACCGCTAGCCGCTTGGCTGTTAGTCGTCTGCGCCGTGGGTGCTGCCGCGGTATCATAAGCCTTCGTATCGAAGTTGGGTTGAGCTTCGAGCTCATCCTTCGTCGTCTTTGCGACTAACCAGCGATCGCCCTTCTTGTTGACCCATTCAAGCTTGCTGAAATCATAGGCCACGTTCTTTTCCCCCACGCCAAGGAATCCGCCGACGCCAATGACGACGAGCTTGGCGTTCCCGTCCTTGTCCAGGACGATGTCATTGACGTCGCCTATCTTCGTCGCGTCGTCGGCGGTGCTATTATAGACTGCGGCTCCCATGATCTTGGAGACCAGCTTCCCACCGGTGACCGGGGCAACAACCTCCGTCTGGGTAGCGGGGTTGCTGGTATTTGCGGCGTGAGCACCCGCCGTGCAGAGCGCCGTCGCCATGAGAGCTGCCGTCGCCGCCGTCGCTAGTATCTTGCGGACCATTGTGAATTCCTCCTGTTGCCTGGTCGATTGACGTCGGCAGCTGCCAACGTCAATTCATCCAACGGAAGGAACTGCCTTTCGTTCCGGGAGGAGGCCGATGGTCGCAACCGGTGCCAGACTGAAGGCTCATGCAGAACCTTCACCGGTTTACCGCCCCCATCACCAACGAGTCGTGTGACCGGACCTGCGGACAGGATTATAACTGCCGTGGTCTAGCCTAATTGTCCGAAAAAGGGCGTTCCGTTATCGGCCGCAACGAGACCTCCGCAATATACGGCCGCTCAATAGCCAAAGCCGGTATTTGGAGAGCGTGTCTGGACCAGATCCGATCGCAGTCAGCAACGGCATTACCCAGTCCTGCACGCGAGACGAGGTCGATCCCATCCGCGATCGCCAAATGGATCCAGGCTCTGATGCTGCATACGTCGAGCCCCGGTAACATCACCACCGGCGAAACGGTCCGCACCATCTCTTTTAGTCGCAGATGGTCTCATCGTCCCTGTCATGCATTTCACAGAGCGCACCAACGACCTCTCGAACCGGCTGATCTGGCCGAAGGACGGCTGAAGCCTCGACCGCCTATGCCGCAATGGTGCGTTGCGAGTTTCTTCCCCTGGGCAAAGCCCATTCCTCGCGCAACCAAGAAACGCGCGCCTGCGCCATCCTGCGCGTTGCTGCGGTCGCAAGCGATGCGGCGCCGGTCGCCTTCGGCCTCACGATCGCCATCGAGGCCGCATGGTGCGGGCTCGGAAACGGATAACGGAGACTGAAAATGGCTACGATCGGCACTTTCAAGAAGACCAATGCGAACGAGTTCACCGGCGAGATCGTCACCCTCAGCGTCCAGGCCAAGAGCGTGCGCATCCTCCCCGACAGCCGGGCTAGCGGCGAGAACGCTCCAAGCCACCGCGTGGTGGTCGGCAAGGCCGAGATCGGCGCCGCCTGGTCCAAGCGCTCCAATGAGGGCCGCGACTATCTCGGGCTCAAGCTGGACGACCCGAGCTTCACCGCTCCGATCTACGCCAACCTCTTCGCCGACGAGGAAGGCGAGGGTCACAGCCTCATCTGGTCCCGCCCCAGCCGCCGTAACGGCGAGTGACCTAGAAGCGCCTCGCCCGGCACCGGGCGGGGCGTCTCCTGATGGCGCAAAACCTTCCGTGGTGCCGGTGTATCTGACCGAGGTTCCATTTACGAGATGCGCTGCTTGATGCGCGATGGCGCGGAGATGGTCGAGCGGGCCTACCGCCGATTGATGCACGCGCCTGTGCCACTCCCGACGGCCTCGCGGTGCGAAATAGCACCCGTCAATTGCGCACCTGATCACGGTGCCCTTGCTCCTCCATCCTGGCCACCCATCGCCGTTCAACCGCAACGGCCGGAAGGAGACACCCCATGAACGCCGACGCCGCGCCACTGCCGCCGCGCTACCTGCGCACTTCTGAAGCAGCGCATTTCCTCAGTCTCTCGGCGCGTACGCTTGAGAAACATCGCACCTACGGCACCGGGTCTGCCTATCGCAAACTTGGCGGCCGCGTCGTCTACGCCGTCGCCGACCTCCAGCTCTGGGTCCAGCGGGGCGCGATGACATCGACATCCGATCCGCATGGCTCGGTGCTGCCAGCCAAGCCTCAGGCCGCCCGCCTGATCCTCTATGCCGGGCGCGAAAGGCGCTGAGCCCGCTGATTTCCCCCTTGTCGGCACGACCACGTCAACCGTTGGAGCGCGAACAGCTCGACCTGTTCCAGGCGCTGCCCGGCGTGGTCGCGCCACGCGATGCGCGAGACCTCATGGCCTATCCCTTCTTCTCCCTCGCCAAAACCCGGCGCATCGCGCCGATCGACTTTCGCGCCGGCGATGTGGCGATCCGTGTCGAAGCGATGCCCGATCACGGCATGGCGACGATCTGGGATGCCGATATCCCTCTGGGCCGCGAGCCAGATCGTCAGCGCGCGGGACGCCGGGTTGCGCACATCGCGCCTGATGGCTGCGACGCCATACAGATGCTCACCTTCATCGGCCGCGGCGTCTCCAAGCGAGACTACTGCGCCTCAAGGCGGCGCTCGACCGTTTGCAGTCGACGAGTGTGGTCACCTCCATCCGCCAACCCGCGGAAGGCCGTCGCCATCGCTTCTCGTGGATCAATGAATGGCAGGAGCGCTCGCGTCAAGACGGCCCCCCGCTGGGCCTCGAACTGATCCTGCCCGACTGGTTCTATCGCGCCGTCATGGTCGAGTTTCCGCCCGGCATCGTGCAAGGCGAGATGCCGCCGATTTTCATCATCGGTCCGGACGGCGAGGCTGAAATCACCAACAGCCGCGTCCATCAAAACATTCTCGTCGTCGACCGCCTTTTTGGCGCGGCCGAACTGCGTCTTGGCGCTGGCAAGCGGCAGCAGATGGTCAGGATCGTGCGCGTCGACAGGAGAACCGATGGGTTCCGGCGGGGCCCGGGCGACAGCGCCGCGTCGACGCTGCCGAACACGATGCGCAGGGGAGCGCTGCAGCCATGAACGAGAAGAATATGGCCGTCGAAACCATGCGGCTTCGCGCCGATCCGCCGCGTGTCACGCGTCTGTCGCGCAAAATGCTCGCAGGCGTCGGCTTTGTCGCCTCGCCGGTATAGGCGGCGCGCTGATTTATGCTCTGCAGGACGCCAGCACATTCAAGCAGGGCGAGGAGCTCTATCCTACCTCCAATCGGCCGCCGGCGGACGGACTGGCAAGACTGCCGCGCGACTACGCCGGCCCGATCCTTGGGCCGCCGCTGCCTGGCGATCTCGGCAGGCCAATCCTCGATGCTCAGAACAAGGGGCAGGCCGTCTTGCCCCCTCAATCACAAGCCCGGCGATTGACGAAGCCGAGCAGCGCCGGCGAGCCGAAGAGGAAGCGGCCAGAACCTCGCGGGTCTTCTTCCAGACTGAACAAGGAGATCCCAGGACCGCCGAGGCGTCCGCCCCTTCCGTTAGCGATCTCGCCAGTCAGAACGTTGCGCCAAATGCGCAGGATCGCCAGCTTTCCTTCCTGTCCGCGGCTGCGGACCGGCGGACGTTGGCCCCGGATCGCATCACGCCTCCTGCGTCCCCCTATGTGCTTCAAGCCGGTGCCGTAATCCCGGCCGCGCTCATTACGGGCATCCGGTCGGACCTTCCCGGGCAGATCAGCGCTCAGGTGACCGAAAATGTATATGACAGTCCCACCGGCCGCTGGCTGCTCATCCCACAAGGCACTCGTATGGTTGGGCAGTACGATAGCGGGATCGATTCCGGGCAGCGCCGCGTGCTGCTTGTCTGGAACAGGCTGATCCTTCCCGACGGACGCTCCATCGTGCTGGAGCGGCTGCCTGGCGCGGACGCTCAGGGCTATGCCGGCCTGGAGGACGCCGTCGACTATCACTGGGGCGAGTTGTTCAAGGCCGCGGCGTTGTCAACCGTTTTGAGCGTTGGCGCGCAAGCCGGTACTTCCGATCGGGACAGCGATATCATGCGTGCCCTGCGAAGCGGCGCTTCCGATGGTGTCAGCCAGGTAGGCCCACGGGTCGTTCAGCGCCAACTCGCTATCGCGCCGACGCTCACGATCCGGCCTGGGTTTCCCGTTCGCGTCCTCGTCACCCGCGACCTTGCCCTTGAACCATACGGAACCTGACATGGCCAAGTTAAAACTCGCATCGATTGCCGACGACAAGCCAGTGAAGATTACGGTGGAACTGCCGGCGCCCCTGCATCGCGACTTGGTGAGATACGCAGAGATCCTTGCGCGGGAGAGCGGTCGGTCATCTGCCGATCCATCGCGCTTGATCGCACCGATGCTTGAATGGTTCATCGCAACCGACCGCGGCTTTGCGAAAGCGAAGAAGGGGCAGGCTTGAACGGAGCTTTCCCATGGCCGCCGACCGGCGGGCGCCTTGGCCGAGACGACGATAGGAGCTCTCCCGTCGATGGTTACGGCACGAGACTCGACCGCTCGTACCCTCGGCACTCAAGTTAGATCCTGTGCGCCGGCTGCACGGTAATCCGACGCCGGTCGGAAACTGGGAATGCCGGGTGTTCGACTGTGTTGGTGGAACCAGAGAAGTTGGAGGAGTGGCGCTATGTCTGGCGCCCGCAGCTGGTCAAGCTCGACGATGAAGCCAGGAGATACAACAGCCGGTTGGCTGACGGTTGCCGTTTCATCGACAGATGAGCTGCATGATGCAACGGCGACTGACTATGGTGCGCCCGCCGCCGTTGCATGGCAATTCGACATCAAGGCCGAAACCGAAGGCGCCGAGCCGATAGCCAAACTGCCTGGACCCGAAAGCGTTACGCCTGCAATTTAGCCGGAAGCCCACAAACATATGTGAGGAGGCAATTTCCATGAAAGCAATCGTTGTTACGGATCAGACGGCGGGAACAGCCGGAATGAAGCTGGTGCAGCGGCCCAAACCACGGGCAGCCTTAAATGACGTCGTCGTCCAGGTCTGTGCTGCGGGATTCGTCAATACCGAACTGGAGTGGCCTTCGACCTGGGCGGATCGGGCCTTCCGCGATCGCACGCCATCAATCCTCGGCCATGAACTGGCCGGTGTGGTCACCGCGCTTGGTTATGGCACCACGGGACTGTCGATCGGTCAGCGGGTGTTCGGCCTGTCGGACTGGCATCGCGACGGCACACTCGCCGAGTACGTCGCCATGGAAGCTCGCAACCTTGCCCCGCTGCCTGGCGACGTCGACTTCGCGGTGGGCGCGAGCCTGCCGATCTCGGGCTTGACCGCGTGGCAGGGCCTGTTCCAGCACGGCCGCCTTCAGGCGGGACAGAGCGTTGTCGCGCATGGCGCGGCCGGCGCCGTCGGTTCGATCGTGGCGCAGCTCGCACGGGAAGCCGGAGCCTATGTCATCGGCACCGGACGCGGCGCCGACCGGCAGAAGGCTCTCGACTTCGGTGCAAATGAATTCGTCGACCTTGGGAACGACACTCTGGAGGACATCGGCCGCGTCGATCTGGTTTTCGACGTCATCGGCGGCGATATCCAGAAGCGATCGGCAGCCTTGATCCGGGCCGGAGGAACGCTTGTGACCGTCGTCGGACCGACCGATGTTCGACCCGCCGACGGCGTGGCGATCGACTTCGTCGTCGAGGCCGATCGCGCCCATCTCGGTGAGATCGTCCAGCGGGTGCGGGATGGACGTCTACGGACGAACATCGGCAAGGTTTCGGCCCTGGACGAGGCCGTTGCAACCTTCAACGCAAGGGAGCGACACACCGGAAAGACGGTCATCCGCGTTCGTCCGTAAACGCTTGGGAGGCAGGCCGAATCCCTGATCTCAGGCCGTCCCGCTCAACAGCCTGGAACGTGTGGAGAAATTCCTCACATTAAACACCGAGACCTTCATGTCTGGCGTCGCCGGGGCTGGATCATCGTTTGGCAAAAGCGTCGCGCCGACCTCATCGCCGGCGTCAGCGGGCTCGTCTACGATCGACCACAGGGCCGCGCGCATGCTCATGAAGATCGGGCTGGTCGAGTAAGACCTCTCCTTGAACATCGATAGGCATGCGCGCGAGACCTATGACTGTGCCGGCGATGGCAGCCTGTTCGGCTTTTACGTGGTGCAGCCAGTCAAGGACGAGCACATGTTCTCGATCGCAACGGCGCCGGGGCAGGTCGTCGACATCACGTTCAAGATGCACAAGTCCAGCGCGCCGGCGGCATCAAACCTTTTTCGCCTCGCCAGAATTGCCACCCCGTTATAGGATTTCTGGCCGTGCCAGATCGCGCCGAAACCGTCGTTTTAGGATTGCTTCGATCGAAATTTGTCGTCCGACGTTCAATTCCTGAAGGCAGACCACGTCGCAGTCAGTCTCGCCAAGCCACTTCAGCAGACCAGTAGGCGGCCGTTGACGCCGTTGACGTTGAACGTCGCGACCCGAGTCATCGCTATCTCCCGGGGGGATTTCGAACACCGATTTCGAGAGTCGAAAGAGCGACAAGCACTTTCTCAGGGTCTACCGGCTTTGGCAGGCAGGGAACGCCCCTGAACTGGGCCGGAACGATGTCGCGGTCATAGCCGGTAAGAAAGACAAAAGGTATCCCCCGTGCCTGGAGAGCGGAGGCCAGCCCGAAGCTCGGACCAGCGCCAAGGTTAACGTCGACCACGGCGTAGTCCGGCCTTTGAAGCTCCAGCAGCGAGAGAGCCTCGTCGGCTGCACTGACGGGACCCAGGATTGCGGCCCCGGCGTCTTCGAGCATCTGTCGAGTGTCATCGGCAAGGTAGAAGTCGTCCTCGACCACCAACACTGCTCGGCCGTGTAGGCCGAAGCTCATGAGCTCCTCCTGTTTTCCTCGCCGCGCTCCGCGGGCACGTCGGTCTGCAGCACGCTTTCGCTCGGCTGTAGAGGAAAAGAAATGCGGCACAACAGCCCGGTTTCGGTAAGCTGCATCTCGCCTATACCTTTGAGCTCGAATGGCACGCGGCGCGTGATTAGCTCAGTGCCGAATCCTTTGCGCATCTGGCGACCCGGCGATATTTCGACGCCGCTTTCTTGCCACGTGAGTTCCAGCCAATCTTGGCCTTGCCGCGGTTGCCGCCCCCAGTGGACGATGACTTTGCCCTGCGGCGCGCCAATGGCGCCGTACTTGGCAGCATTGGTTGTCAATTCGTGAATTGCCAATGTTAGGACCTCAGCTGCCTTTGGCATCAGGATGACGGAAGGCCCATCGACGGAAACCCGGGCCGCATCGGCGGCTTGCGCCAGGAGTTCATCACGGATGATGCCATCCAGTTCCACACCTTCTCCGGCTCCGCGCGTTAACAGAGTCTGAGTGCGCGCCATGGCGGCAATTCGCCCGCTCAGCCGTTCACGAAACTCTTGGGTAGTGCCCGTCGCATCGCCCCTTTTTACGAGCGAAGCGACAGTCGCAAGAACGTTGCGGACCCGATGCTGTAACTCAGCTGTCAGGACGGCTTGGCGCTCTTCGTTGCGCTTGCGCTCGGTGATGTCCTTGCCGATCTTCATGAAGCCGCGAATGGTTCCATCATCATTGCGAAGTGCAACCGTCTGGCCGTCAAGGAAAACCCGGCCACCGTCTTTGGTTTTATGCCAACGGACATTGGGAGCCACACCATCTGAGCGCGCCCGACTGAGTTCTTGCTCCGGCACCCCGTGTGCCTGATCTTCGGGTGTGAAGATCGAGGAGGTGGGCTTGCCCAGCATTTCGTCTGCGCTCCAGCCGAAAACCGAGGCAGCGCCTGGCAACCAATCGACGATACGATCGTCGGGGTCACTTAATATGATTGTATAATCCCGGGCATTCTCGACGATTAGGCGGAAGCGCTCATTTCCCTGCTCCAGCTCGGCTAACAACCCTCTGAGCTCGTATTGGCGCTGACGGGCACGCATCGCTGCCCTAGTCGAGCTGGTAAGCGTAATGGACTCGACTGGCCTCTCTAGCAGCGTGACATTTCCGAGCGACGAAACAAGCTCGGCCCGCCATGCTGTGACCCTTTGATGGGGTAGGTGACTTGAGAGAATGATAAAAGGAAGGTCCGACCAGACCGGCTGATCCTTGATCCAGCGGATCAAGTCGCCGAGATCGCGGCCATAGAGACCTTCTTCTGCGGCGATGACGGCAAGACAATGCGGGCCAAGTCGGTCGACTAATGCGCCACAATCGGCGCAAATGATCCCCGAAACTCCGATGCGCGACAAAACCTCGACCGCCGCTGGCCCATCTCGGCCGATCGGGGCAAGGACAAGAACCGCGCCGCTGTCCATTTCACGCCTAATCGTTGGCACCGTGCACCATTGGCAGTTCTTTGTCGCTGGTATAGGTCGGCGTGCCCGAGAAGACTCCGGAGAACTGCGTGAGCGGCGGACCCAGCGCAATGCCCGTTGGCGTGAGCTGGAATTCCCGGATCGTATGCTCGTGATTACCGCTGCGCTTCTTCACCACCGAAAGCGCGCGCCGGACCGAGCCGCCGAATTCAAAGTAGCGCAGCATGAGCACGGCGTCGCTCAGATAGCTGATGTCGAGAGGGGTATCCATGGGGCCAACGAGCCCATGCTGTGCAAGGATGAGAATAGTGGTCACGCCTTGCTGTCCGAGATAGCTGAGCAACTCATGCATCTGGAGGATCAAGAAACGCTCGTCAGGCATGGCGTTCAGGTAGCCGTTCAGGCTGTCAATGACGACAACTCTGGCCTTGTCCCGCTCGACACTCTCGCGCACCCCGGCGGCGAATTCTCCGGGGGAAAGCTCAGCCGGATCGATCTGCTGGAGCCTTATCGTTCCATCGTTGAGCGCCTGATCGAGCGGCATACCCAATGTCTGTGCCCGTGCTTCAATCGTGCCGCGGCCCTCGTCGAAAGCGAAGTACACGGCGTGCTCACCCCGCTGAGCTGCAGCCAGGGCAAAGGTCAAGGCCAGCGACGATTTTCCAACGCCGGCGGAGCCGATGAACAAGGCGTTGGTTCCCCGTTCGATCCCGCCGCCGAGCAACTTGTCGAGTTCGGCATTCCCACTCAGCGCCGCTTCGACGACAAACTGCCTATGGTGCTCCGCAGCTATCAGGCGAGGGAAGATTCTGAGACCGCCTTTCACGATCGTGAAATCGTGATATCCGCCTCGAAACAGAATCCCTCGCATTTTTACAACCCTGATCCGACGCCGTTCGGCACCGTAGTCCAACGCGAGTTGTTCCAGGTTGATTACGCCATGGCATATCGAGTGCAATTGCAGATCATTGTCTGAAGAGGAAAGGTCATCCAGCAAAACGACAGTGCAGCGACGTGCTGTGAAGAAATGCTTCAAGGCGAGGACCTGTCGCCGGTAGCGCAGCGAGTTCTGCGCCAGCAATCGCAGCTCCGACAAGCTGTCGAACACCACGCGTGTGGGATCAAGGGCGGCAACCTTGTCAAACACCAACTTCGTGGTTTCGCTCAGTTCGACTTCGGCGGGGTGCAGGATCGTCAGTTCGCGGTCGGGATCGAGTGACGTTTCGGGCGGCACCAGTTCGAAAATGTCGATCCCGTCGAGGGTCCAACCATGCCGCTTGGCTACCAAGGCGAGTTCCCGTTGGCTTTCCGAAAGCGTTATATAGAGCACGCGTTCGCCGAGCCTTACGCCCTCGAGCAGGAATTGAAGCGCCATCGTCGTCTTGCCGGTACCGGGGCGGCCCTCGTAAAGATACATTCGGTCGGGGTCAAAGCCGCCCCCTAAGATATCATCCAGCCCCTCGCTGCCCGTTGATACGCGCCCTTCTCCAGAATCTTCAACATGACCATCGCCGCTTGCGGTTCCAACGCGCTCCTCATGATTATCAGCCACGTTTGCTTCCCCTCATAAAAGAATGCACCGGGCAACGCCGGCAGCTGCGACCCGAACAACGCCAAAAACCAACACCGGTTCCTTGTGTTTGCTCCATTCCTTCACGACGCAGAATATCGGCTAAGCGGCGCCCGAGGCACACCAGGTCGCCTCTGGAATGGGCGTTGTGCTGGGTCCAGCCCGGCCTATTTATCGGATATGCCTGCTCGCCGAAAACCGAACCGACCGCCAAATTGATGGTTGAGTGGCCGCTGTCTCCAGCGGCAACGCTTGGATCATCTGTGCGGGCGAGGGGCATTTTGCTCGAAATCCGCACGCGCCTTCCTACGCCGGTTACAATCCCGGATAGCAACACCGTGGCCGGGGAGGGTCTACCGCTAGGAGTACGACCGGCCCTGGTGTCAATCGAGGCCGAGGTGACGTTGTGGATAGTAATCACCGGTTAACCATGAGCAAGCGATCCATTTGAGTGCTTCGGGCACGCCCCTAACGTTACTGTGGGGGCACCCAAGTTGGCGACCGACCCTCCGCGATATGCGTCGATCGTTTCCTCAAAATTTGTTGTGATCGGAAGAGCGAATTTGGAACCCGAAAACCGTTCTCGCCAGTTGCTCCAGAGCAAGTGCCAGGCTTGCCACCGGTTTCGCCCCGCGAGCGAGCTCTGCCGGAAGCCGAGCTTGACGTGGTGGCTGCGCATTATTCGTTTATTTCACGGTCAACTGGCGATGCTGTCGTACGCGGAGCGCCGCGGGTACCAGTTCGACCGACTGGAGTGCGGCCAATGCTTCGGCCCCGGCTTCGATCCCAGGCGCCCTCGGGACGACAGACTGGCTCCAGACCAGGCTCGCCCTCCCGCCGCAGCAGGATGAACAACCGCCGATAGCCGAAGCGTCTTCGCTCGTTGGCAAGGTCACGCAG